>NZ_CP038512.1:232500-255000 GCF_004758605.1 Deinococcus metallilatus | reverse complement strand
CAGATCATGGGCCAGACGCCCTTCGCGGCGGTGCTGGCGTGCAGTGACAGCCGCGTGCCGGTGGAGATCGTGTTCGATCAGGGCCTGGGCGACCTGTTCGTGGTGCGCGTGGCGGGCAACGTGGTGGGCGAGTCGGTCCTGGGCACGCTGGAATACGCCACCGAGCACCTCACCGTGCGCCTGATCGTGGTGATGGGCCACGAGGGCTGCGGGGCCGTCGCCGCCGCGCTGCTCCCCGAAGAACAGCTTGAGCGCGAACCCGAGAGCCTGCGCCACCTGATCGCCCGCATCCAGCCCTGCGTGAAGACCCTCCCCCCCATCCGCGACAAGAAAGCCCGGATGCGCGAGGCAGTTCTCAACAATGTGCGCTGTCAGGTCCACGACCTGCGCCAGCAACCCGTGATCCAGGCCGCCGAGGCACGCGGCCAGATTCGCGTGATCGGCGCCTTCTACGAGATCGGCTCAGGCGCGGTGGACTTTCTGATTGAGGAAGAAGACCTGCGGCCCTGATGCGTGCATCTGTGGAAGCACCTCATCCCGTCATGCTGGGGCGAGCGGGTGATCCTGGCGCGGCTGCGGCGCGAGGACATTCCCGAGATCACCCGCTACTTTCAGAACCTCGAACTCACCACCTATCTGGGCGGTTCCGGCGTGTCCTACAGCCTGGAGGACGAGCAGGCGTACTTCGAGAGCGTCAGCCGGAGCAGCGCCGCCCAGGTCACGTTCGGGGTTTACGAGCGTGAAAGCGGGCGGGTGATCGGCGGCATCGACCTGCGCGACATCAACCACCGTCACGGCACCGCCGAACTCGGCGTGAGCATCCACGACCCGGCCTGCTGGAGCGGCGGCTTCGGCTCGGAAGCCACCCGGCTGATGGTGCAGTACGGCGTGTTTCACCTGGGCCTGCACAACATTCTGCTCAGGGTGTTCGCCTTCAACACCCGCGCCATCCGCGCTTACGAGAAAGTCGGCTTTCAGGTCTGCGGGCGGCGGACGGGGACCGTGCGGCTGGGGGACCAGCGGTACGACACGATCTTTATGGAGATCACGGCGGACCGGGTGGACACGTCGGCCCTGGAGGCGCAGATCACGCTGCTGGAGTGACGGCAAGAAAAAACCGCCCGGCGGGGGCGGTCGGCGTGTCAGCAGGGAGGACCAGGGGCTTTCACCCAGTCAGAGGCTTAGTGGCCCCTGTGGACCTGCTCCCAAACAAAGAGGAAAACGCTCCAGACGAGAGACGCGAGGCCGATGAAATCCCGCCACGTCCAGGGACGTTTTGATTTCTTCTTCAGCTTGCGTTTCGGCTTGGGGCGTCTTTTGGTATGCTGTGTTTGCGGCATAGCATCACCGGGCCGGACCACCCTCTGATCCAGGGCGTCCGGCCCCCCTCTCTATAAGCACTGGCTTTCCTTGCAAGAGGTGAGGTCGTGGGCTAACGTGACGCCCCGGTCGGTTCCCTTGCTGTCATGCTTCCCGCCCGTCACCGGACACACGGAGTCTACCGGATGCGGCGCGGTAGAATACTCGTGTCACGCGCCCCCGGCTTCCCAGCGGGCGCGGTTTTAGGGTAAGGAGACACTGAACATGGCCGGTCACAGCAAGTGGGCGCAGATCAAGCGCAAGAAGGGTGCGAACGACAAGAAGCGGAGTGCGATCTACTCCAAGCACATCCGCGCGATTCAGGCGGCGGTCAGGAGTGGCGGGAGCGGTGACCCGGCGGGGAACCTCGCTCTCAAGAACGCCATCGCGGCGGCGAAGGCCGACACCGTGCCCGCCGACAATATCGAGAACGCGATCAAGCGCGCGGTGGGTGCGGCGGAAGGTGCGGCCGACTACAAGGAAGTGACCTACGAGGGCTACGGCCCCGGCGGCACGGCGATCTTCATCGAGACGCTGACCGACAACGTGAACCGCACGGTGGCGGACATCCGCGCGGTCTTCAACAAGCGCGGCGGTGCGCTGGGCACCAGCGGCAGCGTGGCCTGGCAGTTCGAGAAAAAGGGCGTGATCCTGCTCCCCGACGCCTCCGAGGCGGCGCAGGAAGCGGCCATCGAACACGGCGCGGAAGACTTTCAGGAGTCGGAAGACGGCCTGGAGATCAGCACCGCGCCGAACGACCTGTATGCCGTGCAGGACGCCCTCACGGGGGCGGGCTTCAAGCCCGAGAGCGGCCAGATCACCATGATCCCCAGCAACACGGTGGCCGTGAATGGTGACGACGCCCGCAAGCTGATGGCGCTGGTGGACGCCCTGGAAGACCTGGACGACGTGCAGAACGTGTACACGAACGCGGATTTGCCGGAGGAAGTGGAAGCTTAACCGGGAGTAAAGCAGCGGGCAGAGAGTCAGCCAAGACCTCTGCCCTCGCTCTTTTGCCCTCTGTGGACGCAGCCCTACAGCACCAGCGCCCGCGCGTTCCCGCCCACCCGGTCCCAGAGGGTGAACGCCGCCCGCGCGCCGGGGCGGATGATGCCCTCGTCGTCCCACCCGGCGGCCAGGGCGGGACCGCGCGTATGCGCCCAGAGAACCTCTTCCTCGGTCAGCGCCTCGTGCGGGGCGAGGGGGTGTCCCTCGTCGTCGCGGCGGGTCAGGGCAGCGGCGAAGTTGGCGCGGTACTCGGGGGGCGCGACCGGGGCATCGGAACCGAACGCGAGGATGGCCCCGGCCTCCTTCAGGGAGCGGAAGGCGTAGCTGGTGTCCGCGAGGTGCGGCATCAACTCGCGGATCATGGCCCCATCGGCCTGAAGGTGGATGGGCTGCACGCTCGCGGTGAGGCCCCGGAAGCGGGGGATGTCCTCGGGGCGGAGGTGTTGGGCGTGTTCGATCCGCAGGCGCACGCCCTTCTCGGCGGCCAGGGGGCGCAGGGCATCGTAGGCGTCCAGCACCTCGGTGCTCGCCCGGTCACCGATGGCGTGGGTGACGGGCGTGAGGCCCAGCCGCAGCGCCTCGGCGCCCCGTTCGCGGATCAGGTCGGGGGAGTCGAGGGACATCCCGCTGCCGCTGCCGTCCGCGAAGCCGGGCGCATGTAGCCAGGACGTGCGGCTGCCCAGGGCACCATCGGCAAAAAACTTGACGCCGCCCCACTGGAAGAGGCCGCCGGGATTGAGGGCGAGGCCCAGCTCGCGGGCACGTTCGAGGCGTTCGTGGGGGAGGGTTGCCCAGACACGCAGCGGCAGTTCCTCCCGCGCCGCGAGCGTCTGGAGGGCGCGCGGCGCCTCGGGGGCTTCAAAGGCCATCGTGTGCGCGCTGACGTAGCCCCGCGCGGCGAGGTCGTCGGCCCCCGCCCTGGCCGCCGCCAGATACTCGGCCTCGCTGGGGGCGGGGATCACGCGCGTCACCAGCCCGCTGGCCCCTTCCAGCAGCGTGCCCAGGGGACGGACGATCTTCCCACCCTCGGGGTCGGGCGTGGCCTCCGTCACCCCGGCCAGCCGCAGCGCCAGCGAGTTGGCCCAGCTCAGGTGCATGTCGCGGGAGTACAGCAGGACCGGGTGGTGCGGGCTGACCTCGTCCAGCAGGGCGGCGGTGGGGTACGCGCTCAGGCCCAGCTCGCTGAGCAGGAAACCCCCACCGCGAATCCACGTTCCGGGCGGCGTGTTCATGGCCCGCTGCGCCACCTTCGCCTGCACCTCGGTCACGCTGCGCGCCCCATGCAGGTTGAGCTCCGAGAGCGAGAACCCGTAGGCGACGAGGTGGATGTGGGCCTCGGCCAGCCCCGGCGTGAGGATCAGGTCGCGGTGGTCGAGCACCCGGGCGCGCGGGGCCAGGGCGGCCACCTCCTCCCGCGTGCCCACGGCCAGCACCCGCCCGCCGCCGACCAGCACCGCCTCGGCCTGGGGGTGAGCATCGTCGAGGGTGCGGGTGGTCGCGTGAATCACGGTGAGCTGGGAGCTGGAGTGTGGCGTCATGGTCCCAGCCTAGCGGAGCCGGGAAGGACGGTGAAATTTCGTATCGCCGCTCCTGACCCGGCTGCTAGACTGCCCCATGCCGCGCATCCTCGTGGTGGACGACGACGCCGCCATCCTCAAACTCATCAGCGTGATCCTGACGCGGGCCGGGCACGAGGTCCGCACCAGCGGGCACCCGCTGGAGGCGCTCGATCTGCTCCAGGTCTTCACGCCCGACCTGCTGATCAGCGACGTGGTGATGCCCTACATGACCGGGCTGGAATTTCTGGAAAAGGTGCGTGAACACGAGAAACTGAGCGCCCTGCCCTTCATGCTGCTGTCCAGCCACGCCGAGCGCGACGACGTGCGGCGCGGCATGAACCTGGGTGCGGACGATTATGTGCCCAAGCCCTTCACGCCGCAGGACCTGACGACCGCCGTGGACGCCCGCCTGCGCCGCGCAGGGCTGACCCGCCAGGGTGAGAGCGGTATGGCAGTGCGGGGCCTGGGGACCGCGCAGGTCGTCTGGAAGGGCATGCCGGTTTCGTGGGTGTCGCGCAAGGCGCTGGAGCTGTTCTTCTACCTGCTGGAGCACAAGGAGGTCACCTCCTGGGAGGCCGCCGAGGCGCTGTGGCCGGAAAAGGACGAGGCGCGCGCCAGCAGCCTCTTTCACACCACCCTGCACCGGCTGCGGCGCAGCCTCAGCAACGAGGCGGTGGTCAGCACCAACCGCCGCTACGCGCTGGCGCCGGACCTGCACCCCGACTATGACGTGACCCGCTTCGAGCTGCTCGCCGCGCAGGCCGAACAGGGCAGCCTGGGCCTGGAGGAACTGCGCGAGCTGAGCGGCCTGTATGGCCACTTTCTGCCCGGCGCGGACAGCCCCTGGGTGGACGACGTCCGCACCCGTCTGGAGCAAAAGCAACTGGGCGTGCTGGGCCTCGCCGCGCAGGCCGCCACCCAGGCGGGCCGCGCCCGCGACGCTGCGGCGTTCCACCAGCGGGCCCTGGCCATCGACCCCCTCAGCGAACCCGACTGGCAGGGCCTGGCCCGCGCGCTGGGCACCATCGGTGATCCCCGCGCCCGCCTCGCCGCGCAGCGGGAAGCGTGGTGGGCGGTGGACCTGCACTGACGGCGGCCCTTTCCCCTTTCGGCCCCACCCCCTGATCCGCAACGCCGGTTGGTACACCTCTCATCTCTCCCGGGTGCCCCCGCCCCAGACTGCCAGGCATGAAACACCTTCTCTTTCCCAGCAAGGAACAGGCCGACGCTTTCATCGAGGACCTCCGCGCGCAGGGCCTGATCCAGCCGGACATCGGTCACATGCCGCTGAACCGGCGTACGGCGATGGCCGAGGCGAACACCACGACCACCACCACCACGGGCACCGGCTACGCAGCAGACGACACCGCTGACGATGCCGCCGAGGGGGCCGTCGAGGGTACTGGAGTCGGGGCCGCTGTCGGGGCCGTCGCGGGCGCGGTGGCGACCGTGGCGACCGGTGGGCTGGCCGCCGTCCCGATCCTGCTGGGCATGACGGCGCTGGGCGCGGGCGTCGGTGCGGGCGTGGGGGCCATCGGCGGGGCCGAGGGCGCGAACGAGACGGGCGGCTACATCGGCGCCCCGAGTGGGGACAGCTACCTGGACGACGACCGCTATGACCGCCTGAACAGCGGTGTGGAGGGCGGCGGCCGTGCGGTTGCGGTCGAGGACAACGTCCCGGCGGACGCGGTGGAAGCGGCGGCGGCACGACACGGCGGGCAGTTCGTCTGAGGAACGGCCCCTTTCACTGAGGCAAGGCTGCGGCTTTGCCTCTTTTCGTTGGGGCACTCAGGGGGCTTGCCAGAACCGCACGGCAAGATCCACCAGGTCCCGCTGCCGCATCAGCCGCGCCCTGCGGAACCGACCCGCCCCACCGTCACGCCACCGCTCGCTTCAAAGGCCGCCTTGACGGGCGGAAAAGTGCTGTCGTCGTAGTCCGGTTCCTCGAACGTCACCCCCTGCCGCTCGCCAGTCACAAGGACGGGCGCACTCTGCCTCACCGTGCCCCGCAGCAGCACCCGCGCGCCCAGGTCGTACAGGCGGGCCAATGGACCAGCAGCGTCTCCCCCGCCCCGATCCCCAGGGCGCGCAGGTTGGCGGAGAGGCTCTCGCGGGTGCGCGGGGCGTCCGCGTGGGCAATAGCGTCGGCTTCGGGCATCCATTGCAGAGTACGGGCGTGGAACCGGGGGAACAATCGGCCAGGTGGCGCACGGCCAAGCGTGTCAGCGGCAGATTCGCCCCTTCGGCCCGCTGCTAGACTCTCCCCCATGACCGGGCCGCTGACCACCGCCGAGATTCGCGAGAAGTACCTCTCCTTCTTCGAGAGCAAGGGGCACCTGCGCCTCCCCAGCCACTCCCTGATCGCCCCCGACCCCACCACGCTCTTCACGGTGGCGGGGATGCAGCCCTTCAAGCCGCAGTTCATGGGCGCGCCCGCCCAGTTTCCGGGGTACGGCGAGAACAGGCGCGTCACCACCGCGCAGAAGTGCCTGCGCGTCGGGGACATCGAGAACGTGGGGCGCACGCTGCGGCACTGCTCGCTGCTGGAGATGCTGGGCAACTTCTCCTTCGGGGACTACTTCAAGCGCGAATCGCTGACCTGGGCCTGGGAGTTCCTGACCAGCCCCGAGTGGATGGGTCTGGACCCCGCCAAGCTCTACGCGACCATCTATCAGGACGACGAGGAAGCCTTCCGGGTCTGGACGCAGGAGATCGGCCTCCCGGAAGACCACATCCTGCGTTTCGGCGCCGACGAGAACTTCTGGCCCGCCGACGCGCCCAAGGAAGGCCCCAACGGGCCGTGCGGCCCCTGCTCCGAGATTTTCTATGACCGCGGGCCGAAGTACGGCGACGACACCTGGGCCGACTACGCCGAGACGCGCGAGAGCGCCCGCTTCCTCGAAATCTGGAACAACGTGTTCCCGCAGTACGACCGCCAGGACCCCCTACCCGACGGGACGCCCGTGCTGGCGGACCTGCCCTTCAAGAACATCGACACCGGGATGGGCCTGGAGCGCATCGCCACCGTCGTGCAGGACGTGTACGACTTTTACAGCAATGACGTGTTCGCGCCGATCATCGCGCGGGTCGCGGAACTCAGCGGCAAGCCCTACGAGGGGCCGCAGAGCCTCTCGCACCGCGTCGTGGCCGAACACATCCGCAGCGTCAGCATGACCGTCGCGGACGGCGTGGCCCTGTCCAACACCGGGCGCGGCTACGTGATCCGCAAGATTCTGCGCCGCGCGAGCCGTCACGCCTACCTGCTGGGCCTGCGCGAGCCGACCCTCTACAAGCTGGTGCCGCTGGTGGTGCAGGCGATGGGCGGCGCGTACCCCGAACTGGTGACCGAGGAGGCGCGCGTGACGGCGGCCATCCGCGCCGAGGAGGAGCGGTTCCTCAAGACGCTTGAAAGCGGGATGCAGCGCATCGGCGGGCTGCTGGACGGAATGGAACGGGGCGCGATCCTGCCCGGCGAGGAAGCCTTCCTCCTCTACGACACCTACGGCTTTCCGCTCGACCTCACCAAGGAAATTGCCGAGGAATACGGCATCAGCGTGAACGAGGCCGAGTACGCCGAGAGCCTGGAGAAAGCGCAGGAGACGGCCCGCGCCTCCAGCAAGTACGGCAAGTCCGAACTGTTCGGCGGAACCCAGGAGGCGCTCGAAGGCCTCTCCCCCACCCAGTTTGTCGGCTACGACGAGCTGGAGGCGCGGGGCGAGGTGCTGGCGCTGGTCGGCCCCGGCGAACGGCTGGACCACCTACCCGCGGGCAGCGAGGCGACCGTGGTGCTGTCGCGCACGCCCTTCTATGCGGAAGGCGGCGGCGAGGTCGGGGATACCGGCGTGCTGGAGTGGGACGGCGGGCGCGGGCTGGTCCGCGACACCCGCAAGACCCCGTCGGGCGTCTTCCTGCACGACGTGCTGGTGGAGGAAGGCGAACTGACCCCCGGCCTGACCGTGCGCGGCGTGGTGTCGGGCGAGCGGCAGGCCACCCAGCGGCACCACACGGCGACGCACCTGCTGCACGCGGCGCTGCGCGCGGTGCTGGGGCCGGGCGTGCGGCAGGCGGGGTCGCTGGTCGCGCCCGAGCGGTTGCGCTTCGACTTCTCGCACGGGGCGGCCCTGACGGCGGACGAAATCGAGCAGGTCGAACGCCTGGTGAGCCGCTGGGTGACGGCCAACTTCCCGGTGACCTGGCGCGAGATGCCCATCGCGGAGGCGAAGGCGGCGGGCGCGACAGCCCTCTTCGGGGAGAAATACGGCGACACCGTGCGCGTGGTGCGGGTGGAGGGGGGCATTCCCTTCGGTGAAGCGACGGTGACGAGCATGGAACTCTGCGGTGGGGCGCACGTGGCCCGCACCGGTGACATCGGCGCCTTCGTGATCGTGTCCGACGAGAACGTGGCGGCGGGCGTGCGGCGCATCGAGGCGCTGGCGGGCGAAGCGGCGACCACCTGGGTCCGCGAGCGTCTGAACAACGTGGGCCGCGTGGCGGGCCTGCTGAACACCAGCCCGGACGCCCTGGAAACGCGCGTGATCGGCCTTCAGACGCAGCTCAAGGCCGCGCAGCAGGAGACGGCGCAGGCCCGGCGGCAACTGGCCGAAGCGCAGATGGGCGGGGGCAGCAGCGCGCAGCAGGTGCGCGAACTGGGCGGCTTCAAGGTGGCGGTGCTGAAGCTCTCCGGCATCGAGGGGGGCGAACTGCGCGGGGCCGCCGACAGGCTGCTCGACCAGAGCGGCGCCGACCTCGCGGTGATCGCCAGCGACAAGGGTCTGGTCGTGAAGGCCACGAAGGACGCCGTCAGCCGGGGCGCGCACGCCGGGCAACTCGTCGGCAAGCTGGCAGCGGCGGGCGGTGGCAAGGGCGGCGGACGGCCCGACATGGCCCAGGCGGGAATTCAGAACCCGGAGGCGGCACTAGGGGCGCTGGACACGGCGTTCTGAGCAGGGGCAGGCACGGAGGGCTGGGGGACGTGTACGCCGCGTCCCCCAGCCCTTTCACAGTTCGATGGGGCCGTGTTCGCTGACCGCGTAGCGGGTCACGACGGGAGGCCGGGTCAGCAGCGGGCCGAGGCGTTCGAGCGTGGCGGCGAGGGCGGGGGCGCTCAGGTGCGCCTCCAGGCTGGCATCGTCGGCCCACTCCTCGAAGCCCCGGATGTGCGCGGGGTCCTCCAGCGCGGCGGCGAACACGTAGCTCAGGCAGCCGCCCTCGATGAGGGCGTGCGCCTGGAGGTCCAGCAGGATGGTGCGGGCCTCGTCCAGACGGTCAGGATTCAGGTGCGCGTCACTGGTCACGGCGATCATGCGAAACCTCCGGGCAGGTGGCGGATGGGGGCCAGCAGGGTCAGCGTACACCCGCGTTCCCTTGCCGCGGCTGCCTCCTCGTCATCAACGGCCGACGAGGCCTCACGGTCCAGACGGCCAGCGTCACCTGGGTGGGTCCGCCTCGCGCAGCAGGTCCCCGACCCGGGCGCCGGAGAGCCGCCGCCGCACGTAGGTCAGGTCGCGTTCCAGGTCGCGGCGCAGGGCGCGGGCGTCACGCAGTTCGCGTTCGGCGGCCGTGATCCGTTGGGTCAACACCTCCAGTTGCCCGCTCAGGTCGGCTTCGAGGGCTCGCAGGGCTTCCGGCGTCAGCACCTGCCGCCCTTCCGGGTCGCGTTCCTGGGGCTGCGTGAAGGTGGCGCGGATCGTCTCCAGGCTGAGGCCCAGCGCCCGCATCCGCCGCACACGCTCCAACCGCTCCACGTCGGCCTCGGAGTACAGGCGATAGCGGCTGCCGCTGCGCTGGGGCGTGACCAGGCCCAGTTCCTCGTAATACTTCAGCGTCCGCAGCGTGAGGCCCAGCCGCGCGGCGACCTCGCCCACCCGGTAGCGGGGGGTAGCGTCGGGGACGGCTGGGCCGGTCATCCCCGGCAGTTTAATGGACGTGCGGGTCACTGGCCCGCGCCGCATCGATGGACCGGGCCGCGAAGGCCATGATCAGCACGGCCACCGCCACCGCGACGGCTCCGAAGGCGTAGGGAACGGGAGCGCCCAGGTGTTCGGCCACGAACCCGCTCGCCACGGGCGCGGCGGCGGCCCCCAGCCAGCGCAGGAAGTTGTAGGCGCTGGTGGCGGTGGGCCGGGGCAGGTGACCGACCTCGACACTCAGGGTGGTCAGCAGGGCGTTCATCAGGCCGAAGAGGACACCGCTCAGGACCACCAGCGCGACCTTCACACCTGCCGCCAGCGGCGCGAAGCCCAGCAGCACGAACAGCAGGGTCAGGCCCGCCAGCGCCAGCGTCACGATCCGGCTGGCCCGCAGGTGGCGCAACAGCCGTTCGACCAGCACGGTGCTCCCCAGACCCAGCAGCACGCCCCAGCCGAAGAAGGTCAGGCCCAGCCCCAGGGTGCTCAGGTGCAGAAACAGCGGCGTGTACCCCAGCAGCAGGAAGAACCCGAAGTAGTACAGCAGGCCGGTGACGCCCACCGCGAGAAAGGCCGGGTGGCGGTACGCGCGGAACACGTCCCCGACCGGGCGCGGCGGGTCCTGGCTTTCCGGCACGCGCACGAAGGCAGCGACGGCAGCCAGCGCCAGCAGCATCAGCGCGGCGGCGCCCAGGAAGGGAAAGCGCCAGCCGTGGCTGCCCAGCACGCCGCCCAGCAGCGGCCCCATGCTCATGCCCAGGCCGATGGCCGCCTCGTAGCGCATGATGGCTTTCTCGGCGTGACCGATCAGCGCCAGCAGCAGCACCAGGGCGGTCGGCGTGAAGAGGGCGCTCCCCAGCCCCCAGCCGCCCCGGAACACCGCCAGCGCGGGAATGCTGCCGCTGAGGCCGCAGGCGAGGGCAAACAGGGCGATCAACCCCAGGCCGATCAGCGCCACGCGGCGGCGGCCCAGGCGCGTCCCGATGTTCCCGGCGAACAGCGTCATCACGGCCATCACGCCCAGGTAGGTGGTAAAGAGCAGTTCGACCTGCGTCGGCGTGGCGCCCAACTGGTGACCGATCTCCGGCAGGATAGGGTCCACCACACCGATCCCCATAAAGGCGATCAGGCAGGCCGCCGTGATCGCCCAGGCGGCGACACTCCGGCGCGCGGAATGTGCCGGGTCCGTATTCGTGGCAACAGGCGTGAGAGAGGAAGAGGCAGACATAAACCTAAACGTACACGTACAGGTTAGAGAAAACAGTGACCTCCCTTCCCTGTTGTCACCCTCTCTGAGACAGAGAGAGAGGGCCTCTCGCGGCAGCAGGTCGGTAACCCAGGCCCGGCGCGCCGATCTACGTTGGGCGAGCAAACAGCCGCAACAGGCTGAACCGTCTTTCGGTGCTGGCAAGCTCCCTCCACGTCCCACCCTTCCAGCGGCGTGACCGTGAAGCCCGCACGGGGAAACACCGATACGAACGTCTCCAGCGTGTACAGCGCCCGGTAAGCCGGGACAGGACGTTGAACGTCCGGCACGGCCACACGCGACCGGCCCCCGCTTCCGGGGCGCGAAGTCCAACCCACAGGCCCACACACTGCCGCACAAGCGAAGGAGGCCGGGCCGATGAGATTCAGGTCTTCCGCTGTTCGCCTGCACCTGGGCTGATTCGGAGGAGCCCCGTCCTCACGCCTGCCCCAGTTCTGCCCGCTGCGTCCGCGTCAGGCCACGGACCACCAGCGCATGGCTGTCCACCAGCAGCTCATGCAGCAGAGTGTCCGGTACCGAGCCGTCCAGCGTGACCGTTACCCAGTGGCGCTTGTTGAGGTGATAGCCGGGCATGATGGCGGGGTACGCGCCGCGCAGTTCCTCGCCGCGCTCCGGGCGCACCTTCAGGCTCAGCGTCACGGGGTCGCCGGTGATGTTCGTGAGGGCGTACATCTTCCCCCCGACCTTGAAGACGAGCGTCGCAGCGTCAAAGGGAAAGGTTTCAGACGACCCCGGCAGGGCCGCACAGGCCACGCGCACCTCAGCGATGGAATGCATGGGGAGAGTATGGCGAAGGCGCCGAGCCGGGGAGGCAGCATCGGCCGGAGCCTTCCCCTACTGAACTCACTCTCCCCGCAAGCCCAGCAGGTCCAGTTCCCACATGAGCTGCCCGTACAGTTCCCCGGTCAGGCCCGGTTCCGCCGCCGCAAGCTGGGGCAGCTCCTCCAACGTGTCGCAGAACAGATCGCGCACGCCGTCCCGCGTCATCAGACGGAGGCACGCACGGCCCCCCTCCACGATGTCCACCCGGACGCCGCCTTCTGCGCTCGGGATGTTGAAGACCGCTCTTCTGACCTCTCCCCTGTCCATGTCCACAGCCTGCCAACAGGCCGGAAGCGTCCTCCTTCCAGCCTTCCCCGCCCCTGCGCCTAGCTTTTTTCTCCGAAACTCCAGATTTCGAGGTCGTCGACGGCCTCGCCCACCTTGCGGAGCTGAGCGAGGTCTTCTGCCCTGGCCGGTCCCTGCTGCGCTTTGGGTTCGGCCCCCACCGCTGCGGCCATCACATCCTCGGGAACGGCGGCGAACATATGGGCGAGCTGCTTCGGCGTGGCGTCCAGCAGGGCGTCGGACAGCACCTCGTCGGGCACGGCCTGGGAGACACGGGCACGCGCGGCGGCGACAGCTGCCGGGTCAATGTCCGGCCGGGCGGCCGTCTCCTCGTCCAGCCCGGCGGTGCCCGGTGGCCTGGGGCTGCCACTGGCACTTTTCTTCAGCCTCAGAAGCAGGGCCGCGACCACCAGCACAACGAGAATGACGATGAAGAGCTTCACCGCTCCACCTTAAAGGCAGGAGGCCCCTTTGCGCTTCCCCTGACCGGAGGAGAAGAAGTGAAGAACCCCACGAAAAAGGGCAGAGAGCGTCAGCCCTCTGCCCTCCACGCTGCGCCGTCAGGCTTCCTGGTACGTCTTCTCAATCGGCATCCCCACCGCGTTGCCCCATTCGGTCCACGAGCCGTCGTAGTTGCGGACCTTCGGGTACCCCAGCAGCTCGCGCAGCACGAACCAGCTATGGCTGCTGCGTTCGGCGATGCGGCAGTAGGCGATCACGTCCTTGTCGGGGGTCACGCCCTCGCCCGCGTACAGGTCGCGCAGTTCGTCGGCGCTCTTGAAGGTGCCGTCCTCGTTGGTGGCGCGTGCCCAGGGGATGTTGCGGGCGCCGGGGATATGGCCGCCGCGGAGCACGCCTTCCTGCGGGTAGTTGGGCATGTGGGTGACCTTGCCGGAGAACTCGTCGGGGCTGCGGACATCCACCATCGCGCCCTGACCCGCGCGGACGGCCTCAATGTGCGCCTTCACCTCGTCGCGGTAGGCGCGCAGGCTCTCGTCGCGGTGCAGGGGCGGGTACTGGGTGGGTTCGTAACTGGGCACGTCGGTGGTGAGTTCGCGGCCTTCCGCGACCCACTTCTGGCGGCCCCCGTTCATCAGCTTGAGGTTCTGCACCCCGTTGTAGCTGAGGAACCAGTAGGCGTAGGCGGCCCACCAGTTGCTCTTGTCGCCGTACAGGACGATGGTGTCGTCCGGCGTAAGGCCCAGGCGCCCCAGCAGTGCCGAGAGTTCGTCCGCGCTGATGAATTCGCGCATCACCGGGTCCCAGAAGTCCTGCTGCCAGTCGATCTTGACCGCGCCGGGGATGTGGCCGGTGTCGTAGAGCAGGATGTCCTCGTCCACCTCGATCAGGCGGATACCGGGGGTGTTCAGGTTCTGGGCCACCCAGTCGGTGCTGACCAGCACGTCTTTCGCGTATTCCATGCTTGCTGCCTCCTCGTTTCCAAAGCCGATTGTACCCAAGCCGGTCTTTCATTGACCAAAAAGGTCAACTGGACAGGGCTTACCATAGCCCCTCCGGCACCGGGGGTACAGTGGCCGCATGACGGACGCCGCGCCCCTCCCCGAAAAACTCCAGAACATCGTGACCATGTTCCGGAGCGCGCCCAAGCCGCTGCGCCTCCAGGCCCTGCTGGAATACAGCCGCAAGCTGCCGCCGCTGCCCGAGAAGTACGTGGAGCATCCCGAATTCCTCCAGCCGGTGCCCGAATGCGCCAGCCCCTTCTTCCTGGTCACGGAACAGAACGATCAGGGCGGCGTGAACCTGCACTTCAAGGTGCCGGAGGAGGCGCCCACTGTGCGCGGCTACGCGGGCATCCTGCGCGAGGCCCTGAACGGCGAGTCGCCCGAGACGATCCTGAACGTCCCCGACCAGTTCTACATGGACATGGGCCTCTCGGAACTGATCACGCCGATGCGCCTGCGGGGCATGGGCGCCATCCTGATGCGGCTGAAGAACGACGTGCGGGAGCACGCTCAGGGCGTGTAGCTCGTAGCGTGTGGCTTGTAGACAAAGCCAAAGCCCCGGCTTCAGCCTTCACAGGCGACAGGCCACACGCCACAAGCCCCCTCACTCCCCCCCTGCCTCTTCCCGCGCGGGCGGCCCGTTCCGGTGGGCCTCTATCAGCGCCGCCAGCGCCCGTCCCCGGTGGCTGATCGCGCGTTTTTCCGCCACCGTCATCTCGGCCAGGGTGCGGGTTTCGCCGTCGGGGACGAAGAGGGGATCGTAGCCGAAGCCGTTGTCGCCGCGGGGGCCTTCCAGCAGCGTGCCGGTCAGCTCGCCCCGGTAGGTTTCCAGATGGCCGTCGGGATAGGCGAGGATCACCACCGACACGAACCTGGCGCGGCGGTCGGCGGCGCCGCGCAGTTTTTCCAGCAGGTAGAGGTTCCGCTCGGTATCGCTGGCGCGGTTGCCGAAGCGGGCGCTGTAGACGCCGGGTTGCCCATTCAGAGCGGACACTTCCAGGCCCGAATCGTCGGCCAGGGCGGGGAGGCCCCGGGTCACCGCCGCCGCGCAGGCCTTGAGAGCCGCGTTCTCCTCGTAGGTGGTACCGGTTTCCTCGGGCAGCGGCAGGCCGCCCAGGCCCTCCAGTTGCCAGCCCAGGCCGCCCAACGCCTCCGCGATCTCGCGGACCTTTCCGGCGTTTCCGGTCGCCACGACCACCCGCATTCCGTTCTCGCCTGTTTCCGCGTTCCTCGTCACCCGCCGAGTGTAGGGGAGGCGCAAGGCTTCCGCGTGAGGGTCACGCCGTTTGGGGGGTGCCCAGGGGGGGGTCCGCCCGCACCCGCCAGTGCGCCTCGCCCTCGCGCTTCTCGAAAAGCGCCACCGAGCGGTAGGTCTGCGCGTGGTGGGAGGCGGTCAGGGCCTCCAGCCGGGCACGCAGGCCCGCCGGATCGGGGCCGCCGTAGGGCTGCACCAGCGTGAAGTGCGGCTGCCACGAATCCAGGCCGCGTGGGGTGTGCAGGAGCCGCATCCGGGCCTGCTCGAAGGGCCGCGCGTACTTCCCCGCCGCCACCTGCGCGTCAAAAGGCGAGGCGGTCACGAAGCGGGCGAGGCGCGCGAGCAGCAGCGTGTGCAGCACCAGCAGCGTGTCGTTCGCGTCCAGCCGATGCACCCAGGTTTCCCCGTCGTCCCAGGCCTCGACCCGCCCGCCCGTCAGCGTGAGGACCGCGCCGGGCGTCAGGCAGGCGACACAGGCCCGCACCTCCGCCTCGACCTCGGGCCACCAGGCCGGGTCGGTATAGAACCCCTCCACGACCGTCAGATGCAGGCCATACGGCCCCGCGTCCGCCTGCCATTCGGGGCGCAGGAAGGCGGGCAGCGGCACCTCACGCCCCACACGCACGTCGAAGCCGAGCAACTGGCCGCCCAGCTCGTAGTACGGGTCGCCCGCCGGGGGGCAGAGGTAGACGCCGAAACGGGTGCCGGAACGGGGATCAGTCATGGTTAGCCTGTGGCTCGTGGCCTGTTGCCCGTGGAGAAAGACATGCGGAAGCAGAAGCGAAAGCATCAGCCGCTACAAGCCACAAGCGACGCGCCACAAGCCCCCTCAAAACACCCGCCAGCGGTAAAACAGCAGTGCCAGCGTGGCCGCCAGAATCGTGGCGATCCCCAGCACGATCCACAGACCCTCCGGGCTGTCGTGGAAAGGCAGCGGCACGTTCATCCCGAAGATGCTGGTGACCAGCGTGGGAATCGCCACCAGAATCGTCGTGACGGTCAGCACCTTCACCACCTGATTGACGTTGTTGTTGATGACGGAGGCGAAGGCGGCGGCCATGCTGGTCAGGATGTTGCTGGCGATGTTCGCCATCTCGATGGCCTGGAGGTTCTCGATCAGCACGTCGTCGAGCAGGTCCGAGTCCTCCTCGTACATCTCGAAGATGCGGTCGCGTTTGACGCGCTCCATCATCGCCTCGTTGGCCTTGAGGCCGGTGATGAAGTACACCAGGCTCTTTTCGAGCTTGAGGAGGTCCATCAGTTCCTTGTTGCGGGTGGCCGTCTCCATGCGGTCCTCGATGCGTTCCACCCGCTTGTTGATCTGCCGCACGTCGATCAGAAACCGCTGGGCATTGCGGAGGAAGAGCTGGAGGGTCAGGCGGTTTTTCTTGGCGGTTGAAACGCGCCGGACCATCCCGTTCACCACGTCGTTCACCACCGGGTTCTCGGTCGCGCAGACGGTCACGAGGCAGTGGTCGGTGTGCAGGATGCCCAGCGGCACCGTGTCGTAGGGGATGTCGCTGTCCTCGCCCAGCCGGTAGCTGGTCTGCATGATGATCAGCAGTTGCCCGTCCTCGCGCTCGAAACGTGAGCGTTCGTCGGGGTCGAGGGGATAACTCAGGTAGTCGAGGTCGAGGCCGGTGTCGCGGCTCACGCGGGCGAGTTCCTCGGCGGTGGGGGCGGTGGCGTTGATCCAGCAGCCGTCGGCGTAGCCGCCGATCACCTGAAGCTTCCCGCCGACGCTGCGGTAGTACGTCAGCATGGCCGCGCCCCCCTAGTCTTGATGTTGTGCATGGTGCGTCCTCCGGTGGTGGGATGGCGTGGGGGCCAAACTGGGCGGGTCAAGGTCGGCCTGGGGTTCGGGATTCACGTCATCACCTCCTTTCCTGGGACACACGGGGCCTGGTTCTCACTGTCTGGGCGCACAGGCGCCAGCCCCGCCATGCTAGCGGCGAGTCGGGAGCGCGGCAAGGGACCAAAGAAAATCGCCCCGGCACTGAGCCGGGGACGGGAGGGCGGGGCCGCTTTACAGCCCAAAGAAGGCGCGGTTCTTGACGATGAAGTCTTCCTCGCCCGCGGGCACGTCCTCTTCGGGAAAGATCGCGCTGACCGGGCAGGCGGGCACGCAGGCGCCGCAGTCGATGCACTCGTCGGGGTGGATCACGAACTGGTCGCCGCCGTCGTAGATGCACTCCACGGGGCAGACTTCGGTGCAGGCCTGGTCCTTGACACCGATGCAGGGGCTGGTGATGACATGAGGCATGGCGCACAGTATGCACACCCCCCTGGGGCGTGACAAGGCCGGACCTCTCATACCTTAGACAGGGTTTTACCCCTGTGGGCGGGTAAACTTCAGGTGACAGCGTCGGGATCAGGTGGGCACGTCCGCCTTCAGATGCGCCTCGGCCAGCCGCAGGTCGGCGTCCTTGTCCACATCGGTGCCGATGGCGGCGTGGCCGGTGATCAGGGCGCGGGCGGGCACGCCCAGGAGGGCACTCACCCGGTTTTCCAGTTCCCGGACGGTCAGGCGGCGTGTCAGCAGCTTCAGCAGGATGCCTGGCCCGATCAGCGCGGCGAGTTTCAGCGGCGCCTTGCGGGCCGCCAGCACCGCGCGCAACCGGGGGAGGAACTGGCCGATCAGGCGCGGGTCGAGCAGAAAGATGTTCCCGCCGGTGAAGGTGCCCTCGCGCAGGCTGGCATAGGTGCGCTTCACACCGGGAAAGGCCCGCTCGCAGTCGCTCCGGCGCACCACCGGATAGACCAGGGCGGCCTCGGGGGGAGCAGCGTCCAGCACCTCCGCCAGTTGCCCCGGCGTGGCCAGAGGAATGTCGGCGGTGACCACCAGCACGCGCTCACCGGGCGCCAGGCCCGCCTCTGCCAGCGCCTCCACGCCCGCTTCCAGGTTGCTGAGCAGGGTGCCGTGGTCGGTCACACACTCGTCGATCAGAGCGTCCATCTCGGGGGTGGTCGGGCCGACGTAGGCGACGCGCGTCACGCGCCCGCTCGCGCGCAGGGCCCGCAGGACGTGCAGGGCCATCGGTACGCCGCCGACCGGAATCAGGGCCTTGACCGGGACGCCGTGCGCGGCCGCGAAGGGATCGCCGGGGTCGCCGCCGCCCAGCACGACCGCGCTCCATTGCCCGGCTGGAGGTTTTGTCATGCGGGAGAGCGTAGCACTTCGCCCGTGGGGGACCGGGCGGGCAGGTGCAGCGCAGCGGTGAAGCCCGCCCCGGGCGCACTCTCCAGCTTCAGGGTGCCGCCGTGCAGTTCCGCCGCCCGCCGCACCAGCGCGAGGCCGAGGCCGTGGCCGCCTGTTCCCCCCGTGCGGCTGGCATCCGGGCGGTAGAACGCTTCCCCCAGCCGGGCCAGCACGGCCGCGTCCACGCCGGGGCCGTCGTCGCGGACCTCCACCACCCCGCCTCCCGCCCCGTCCCCCCTGACCGTCACGGTGACGGTGGCACCGGGCGCGTGCAGCACCGCGTTCGCCGTCAGGTTCCAGATCGCCTGCCCCAGCAGCACCCGGTCACCCGCCACGTTCACCGGCTGCGGGGCGATCAGGTCCACGTCGGCCTCGGGGGCGAGTTCGCGCGCGCGGTCCACCGCGTCCGCCGCGAGGTCGCGCAGGGGCACGGCCTCCCACGCGAGGGCCGCCGGGTCGCGGGCGAGCAGCAGGAGATGGTTCGCCAAGTCCGAGAGCCGGGTGAGGTCCGTTCCGATCTCGCGCAGTTCGGCGCGGTACCGCCCCGCGTCGCGGTCGCGGGCGAGGGTCGCGTCCACCCGCGCCGTCAGGGCCGCGAGGGGACTGCGGAGGTCGTGCGCGGCGGCCCGCAGGAAGTCCTGCTCGCGGTCGCGGGCGTCGGCCAGCCGCGCGAACGTCTCCTGCAAGGTCAGGGCCAGCCGGGCGAGTTCGTCGCCCTCCCCCGCCCCCGGCACCGGCCGCCGCAGATGCCCGCCCGCCCCGATCTCCCGCGCCGCGCCCTCCAGCGTCCGCACCGGCGCGAGAAGCCGTCCCGCCACCGTCCACCCCAGCAGCAGCGACAGACCCAGCGCGAGGGGCAGCAGCCACGCCAGCGCCCGCCCGAAGGCCGCCTGCGCCTCACCCAGCGCCCGGGCGTCGGAGACGACGGTCAGCGCGGCGCGTCCGCCAGCCAGCACGCGCACGGCCACCAGGCGGTCGCCCTCGCGGTAGGTGCCGGGGGGCAGATTGAGCGGGATACCGTCAGGAAAACGCGGCGTGGGCAGGACCCGGACCTGTCCGCCCCCCACCGTCACCAGCCGCACGTCCAGTTGCCGCGTCTGCGGGTCGGCCCCCAGAATCGCTTCCAGGTCCGACGGCGCCAGCGTGCCCTGCACGCCCAGCAGCGCCGCCAGCAGATCGTCGCCCCGCCCGAGGGCCGACTCCACCCGCGCCTGCACCACCCCCACCGCCGAGGTCAGCCGGTCCCGCTGCGCCGCGAACAGGAAGCTGTTCACCGCGAAAAACAGCCCCGCCGCCACCAGTCCCACCGCCAGCGCCGTCGCCAGCGCGGCCCAGAGGGCGAGGCGGGCGCGGAGGGTGAGGGAGGGCCTAGTCAGCACCTTCCGCCCGCGCCTCTTCCCACTGCGTCCGGGTCAGGGCATATTCCACGTCGCCCTCCTCCGAACCCTCGATCACCTCGGGCCAGTCCTGAAAGAAAGTCCGCACGAACCCCAGCCCGGCCTTCTCCATCACCCGCCGCGAAGCCGCATTGACGGTCATGGTGAAGGCGGCGACGCGCTGTGCCCCGAGGTCGGCAAAGGCCCGGCGCACCAGGGCGCGTGCCCCCTCGGTCGCGTACCCCTGCCCCCAGGCGGACCGCCGCAGCCGGTAACCGAGTTCCAGACGGGTGAAGTCCTCCCCACTGACAGGTCGCAGGGCGAACCAGCCCAGGAACTCCCCCGTTGCCCTCTCCTCCGCGGCCCAGCGCCCGTAAGCCTCCCAGCGTCCATATTCCGCGAGGATGTTGGGCAGCACCTCCTCCCGCACCACCTCCCGCGGGGTGGGTCGTCCGCCATTCAGAAAGCGCATGACGGCGGGGTCGCGGTCGAGGTCCCACAGGCGATCCTCGTCGGCCTCGGTGAACCGCCGCAGCAGGAGGCGTTCCGTTTGCAGCACCACCGCCCTCACCGTTCCACCCGGTAGCCGCGCCCCCGCTCGCTGCTCACCGCTCCAGGCGCCAGCTTGCGGCGCAGGTAACGCACGTACACGTCCACGATGCGGGCCTCGCCGCCGAAATTCGGCCCCCACACGCGGTCGAGCAGTTCCTCGCGCGTGAACCAGCGGTCGGGCGAGAGGGCCAGGGCTTCCAGCAGGGCATACTCGCGGCCGGTCACGGCCACCTCCTGCCCGTCCCAGGTGACGGTGCGGGCCACCGTGTCGAGCGTGCCGCGTCCACCCCCAAAAGCCACGCGCGGCGCCCCCTGCCCCCGCTCGCGCCGGGTGAGGGCGCGCAGCGTCGCCAGCAGTTCCGGCACCGCGAAGGGTTTGACGAGATAGGCGTCCCCCCCCAGGTCGAGGCCCTGCACCCGGTCGCCCAACTCTCCGCGCGCGGTCAGGAACAGGATGGCGGCGTCCACCTCCGCCTCCCGCAGTTCCCGAGCCACCGCGAAGCCGTCCAGGCCCGGCAGCATCACGTCCAGCACGATCAGCGGATACTCACCCAGCAGGGCCTCCTCCAGCCCCGCAGGCCCGGTCTGCCGCCACGTCACCGCGTACCCCGCCTCGCGCAGCGCGCCCAGCGTGGGTTCCGCGATGCGCGGGTCGTCCTCGACGAACAGCAGCCGCATGGGGTCAGTCTAGAGGGTGCGGCGAACCGGAAGTTAACCGGCCAGCGCCCGCAGCACGCCCCAGGCGAGCAGGCCTGCGCCGAGCAGCAGCAACCCGCCCAGCAGCGGCAAGACCCAGGGCAACCGCCGTTGCAGCCCCGCACTCCGTGCCCGCGCGTCCGCCAGCACCGGAGCCGGGAGTCCCCGCGCCGCCAGCGCCAGAACGGTCGGCACGATCACGAGGTCGTCGCCCCACCCCACCACCGGAATCGCATCCGGCAGCAAATCCACCGGGCTCAGCGCGTAGGCCAGCGCCAGCAGGGCCAACCACCGCGCCCGCGCGGGCGTCCGACGGTCCCCCACCGCGAACAGCAGCGCCAGCGCGTCCCGCCAGAACATCCGGAGCCGAAGGATCACGCTGGGGAATACGGGAGGAAGGGGGCGGAGGTTCCCGGTGGGGCTGTGGAGGGCTTTCAGCGGTCAGCCGAGAGCTTGGGACTGAAGCGAACACTTCTGCTGGTCTGGTGGAAAGAACAGACTGGCATCTGGGACGTGATGAGAGGCAGAAAACTCCTCCAATGCGCCCGCCTCTTCAGCGCCCAAGCCTCAAGAGCTGACTACTTGGGACTGAGGCGATTGGGGAGAGGAAAGCGTGTAGGACACTGTTTTTGCTCCTCCCCCTTGAGGGGGGAGGCTGGGAGGGGGTGAACAGGCTTGGCATCCCAGCCCCACGTTTTCCCAACTCCCTCGATATTCCAAACCAGAGTTTTGCGTAAGTCCTGTGCTGAAGGCTGAAAGCTGACCGCTCCTCTGCTACACTTTCCCCGGCTGCGGGCAAATTGCCCGGCCCCGGAGGTCATCAGGAAAGCGGCTCGTCCACGCGGATGAGCAGGCGTGTACCGCGAGGACACGCGAGAAACCGCGAACGGCACATCACCGACCAAACACCCCGTCAACGCGGGGAGGTGATGCTCTGGCTCGTTCCGGTTTCTCCCCTGGGAGAGCAGTCCGGTTCGGGCACGTTCGCGTTTTGCCTGATCGCACGCCTTGTGCTAGGATTTTCCACTGGTGACTCGCCCCCGGGGGTGAGCTTGGCCTCTGCCGGGGCAGCGTTCCCTGGCAGCGTGGCAGGAGGATGTAGGATGTTTGCGATCATTCAGAGCGGCGGTAAGCAGTACCGCGTGCAGGAAGGCGACGTTGTGCGCGTCGAGAGCCTCCAGGGCGAAGCGGGCGACAAGCTCGAACTCAAGCCGATCCTGATCGGCGGCGGGCACACGCTGCTGGGCGACGAGGCCGCGCGCTTCACCGTGACCGCCGAGGTCGTGGAGCACGGCCTGGGCCAGAAGATTTACGTCCGCAAGTACAAGAGCGGCATCCAGTACCGCCGCCGCAACGGGCACCGTCAGCAGTACACGGCCATCCGTATCACGAGCATTGCCTGAGAGGGGTGAACTGAAACATGGCACACAAGAAAGGCGTAGGTTCGTCCAAGAACGGGCGTGACAGCAATCCCAAGTACCTGGGCGTGAAGAAGTTCGGCGGCGAGGCCGTCGTCGCCGGGAACATCCTGGTCCGCCAGCGCGGCACCAAGTTCAAGGCGGGCCAGGGCGTCGGCATGGGCCGCGACCACACCCTCTTCGCCCTGGTGGACGGCAAGGTCGTCTTCACCAACCGCGGCGAGCGGGGCCGCTTCATCAGCGTCGAGACGGTTCAGCCCGAAGTCGCCGCCGACTGAACACGGGGGAATCGAGGGGGGCCGGGCCTGCGGGTTCCGGCCTTTTTTACGGCCTGA
>NZ_CP038512.1:225000-227500 GCF_004758605.1 Deinococcus metallilatus | reverse complement strand
GCGTGGACTCGATTCTGGCGGGGGTCGCGCTGCTCAAGCCCGAGATGCGCGACACGCCCACCGGCTTCTGGATCGTGGTGGCGGGCGGCATCATGGGCCTGGTGCTGGTGCGTTTCGCCAGTACCTTCTTCCTGAAGCTGCTCGACCGCTTCCCGGCGCTGGACGACGTGGCCTACATCCTGATCGGGTGGATCGCCGTCAAGCTGGGCATCGAGACGGTCGAACAGGTCAGCGAGGTGTACGACCTGGGCTGGCACGTCATGATGCCCTCCTGGCTGTTCTGGACCGGCATGGGCGTGATCGCGGTGGTCGGCAGTCTGGTCGCCATGCGCCACCCCGCCCGCAGCGACGAGGTCGCCGAGGCCGACGTGCAGGCGATCCGCCGCGACCTCGACGCCGCCGCGAACGATCCGCTGGACGGCAAACTCGACCGGCGCTGAAGCCTCCCCGTGGCCGGAGCCACCTCTGCGGCGGGGTGGCTCCGCTCTCTCTGCCCCATCCCCGCCCCCCGCCGGATGGGGAGGGTACAGTAACCCCTATGGACCTGATCGACACCGTGCGCCCCCTCGCCAAGAAGACCCCCAGCAAGATCCTGATGGTCGTGCTGGACGGCGTGGGCGGCCTGCCCCTCACCGTGAACGGCGACACCGAACTGGCGACCGCCAAGACGCCCAACCTCGACGCACTGGCGCAGGAATCGCAACTGGGCCTGGCCGAACTCGTCGCGGCGGGCATCACCCCCGGCAGCGGCCCCGGCCACCTGAGCCTCTTCGGCTACGATCCCCTCAAGTATGTGGTGGGGCGCGGGGCCCTGTCGGCGGTGGGTATCGGCGTGAAGCTGAACGCGGGGGACGTGGCCGTGCGCGGCAATTTCGCCTCCCTCGGCCAGAGCCGCCTGATCATCGACCGCCGCGCCGGGCGCCCCAGCAACGAGAAGAACGCCGAGATCGTGGCCAAACTCCGCGCCGCCATTCCCGAGATCGACGGCACCCCGGTCGAGATCTACAGTGAGTCCGAACACCGCTTCGTGGTCGTGTTCCGCGCGGCCGGGACGCCGCTGGGGGCCAACGTCAGCGACGTGGACCCCCAGGTGACCGGCGTGCCGCCCCGCACCGCCGTCGCCCACGACCCGGCCAGCGAGCGCACCGCGCATCTCGTCAACGAATTCGTGACCCGCGCCGAGGCCGCCCTCGCGGACGAGCCCGTGGTGAACGGCGTGCTGTTCCGGGGCTACAGCGAGGTGCCCCACTTCCCCAACTTCGACGACATCTACCAGCTCCGCGCCGCCTCCATCGCCAGCTACCCGATGTACAAGGGCCTCACCAGCCTGGTCGGGATGGACGTGCTGCCGGTCCAGGGCGAGGGGGACGCGCTGGAGGGCAAGGTCGCCGCCCTGAAGGAGAACTGGGACGACTACGACTTCTTCTACTGGCACGTCAAGAAGACCGACTCCACCGGCGAGGACGGTGATTTCGACGCCAAGGTGAAGAAGATCGAACAGTTCGACGCGCTGCTGCCGCAACTCCGCGCCCTCCAGCCCGACGTGCTGTGCATCGTGGGCGACCACTCCACCCCCAGCAAGCTCGCCAGCCACTCCTGGCACCCGGTCCCGCTGCTGATCAACAGCCCCTACGGCCGCAAGGACCCCGCCACCCGCTACACCGAGGAGGAAGCCCTGAAGGGCACCCTGGGCCTGCGCCGGGGCACCGACATCATGCCGCTCCTGATGGCAAACGCGCTGAAGTTGCAGAAGTACGGGGCGTGAAGAAGCTGTCTGCCGTCAGCTTTTAGCCGTCAGCAAAAGAGGGGGAGGTCCGGGTGGGTCCTTCCCCTCAGCCTTGTTCGTGCACCCAGGAGGCGAGTTCGGGGAGGTCGTGGGACTGGGTGGTATCCAGGCGGCGGAGTGGGACATCCAGCTTCAGTGGCTCCCAACAGGCATTGGGCGGCAGGTGGGCGTGGTCGAAGGGCTGATGAATATGGGGATGCTCACCCGCCGCCACCCGCCCGGCGTGACGGCGCCGCAACTCGTCCAGTGGAGCCTCGCAGAACAGTTGGATCACTTGCGCCCCATACGCTTCCGCCAAAGCCGTGATCTTCGGCTCGCTCAGGCCCAGGTAAAAATGCGTTTCCAGCACCACATCCCCGCCTGCCGCCAGCACCACCCCCGCCACGTGGTACATGATCTCGAAACTCAGCGGCCCAGCCTGCGTACGAGTCAGGTCGGGCAGATGCTCGTGCAGCAGCTCCTTGTACTCGTCCTTGCTCACGAAGGGCCAGCGCAGCTCCCGCGCCAGCCGTGAGCCGAGGTGCGTTTTGCCGGAAGCGGGCAGGCCGGAGATGACGAGGAGGGTGGGTGAGGGGGCCATAGCTGAAAGTTACCGTGGCACCCTTGACGAATGAAGCTGAGCGTGAGTCTGCCCGAAGCGCAAGTCACCTTTCTGGACTGTTCCCGACAGCAGCGCGGTTTGGGCATCTGAAGTTGCTCCAGGAGAGCGTGCTG
>NZ_CP038512.1:0-220000 GCF_004758605.1 Deinococcus metallilatus | reverse complement strand
GTACGCGGCTGCTGACGGACGACCCCTACGTGTCCCGCAAGGGCATCCGCGTGGGGCGTGCGCCGGAAGCGGTGCAGCGGGCAGCGTTGCGGCTGGCGCTGGTGGGATTTCTGGAGGAGGGGTACAGCGGCCTGGACCGATTCCTGCAAGCCTTTCACGAGTACGGGGAAGACCTGGCCGCCGCACGCAAGTTGCACGAGCGGGGCAGCCTGCGCGAGTTGCGTTCGCATGGGGCACCTCTGGCCCAAGCCCTGGGTGCGCTGGACGGAGGAGGCGCATAACCCACCCCACCCCACCCACGACCTTTCTGAACCTCTCGCCTTCCCCCGACCGGACGGGCCGCGCCTGCGTCTGGGTCGAGCACCAAAGCCGCGTGCTGATGGTGGGGCTGGAATGGGGCGGCTGGACCCTGCCGGGCGGCGGCCCGGTGAGACGGAGGCAGAGGCCGCCGTGCGCGAGGCGTGGGAGGAAGGCGGCGCGCGGGTGGAGGTGACGGGCGGCCCGGTGCCACTGGCGGAGGGTGCCTTGTGCTTTCCGGCCTGGCTGCTGGCAGGCATGGACGCCGGGGCACGGCTGGTGACGGTGGAGAACGACCCGGATGTCCCCAGCCACGCTATTTGCGACTCAACCAAATTATCTGCAACTGGGGAGAAGGGCTGTCTTTCGTCGCCTCACTACGCCTGAAGAAACCGTCGAAGGGTTCCTGAACATCGGCGAAGTCCTCATGTTGCTCGGCCTGCTCACGGCTCAACGTCCGGGTCGTGGGGCCGATGAGGGTTGACCGCGCGTCGAACATCAGCTCGTCGAACATCTGCCCCTCCGGGTTGAACGGTGTCAGGACGATCAGGGTTCTGCGGTACAGGGTCTGCCCGCGAGGGCCGGGCTGGACAGGAACGGGCTCCTGCCAGGCTGCCCCCGCGACAACCCGCTGGTACTCCTCGGCGGTCAGGTGGCGCTCAGGGGAGACGACCGCGACGGCATTGCCATGTGCCACACCAGCCACGAGATCGTACAACTCGGTCCCTTCCGGCGACTCCTGGCTCCAGAAATGGATGACCGTCTCGTAGAACGTATCGCTCATACACGTCTCCTCCGGGAGGAGGTGGGGAGCAGCCCACCACCTTCCCGACCCCGGAGCACCCCGTCAGGGGTGAACTCTTCTGGGACGCCGCCCGGGGGAAGAGGGCGTCCTGGGCCGAGCCAGCGTCCCTCCCGGTGTCGGAGTCCCATGCAGCGGTGGCTGGCCGCGCCCCACGCTTCCTGGGCCTGGGGAGGGGATGGGGCAGGCCCATCCCCCGGGTCACCGGAACAGGTATCGTTGACCTCATCCCCATGAAGCAGGTGTGGCCCCGCTTCGAGCAGCTCCCCCGGGACGACCGGCTCTGGATGCTGGTCTGGTCCGGTCCCTTCTTCATCGACCCGGCAATCCCGAGTCAGCGGTCCCTCCTGGCGGTCGTCGTACCCCTGCGTGGTTCGGAGAACAGGTCGTTCGCCGAATTCCACGGTCGGAGCTTCCCCCCCGCTGAGGCCTTCCAGGTCGAACACGCGCGACTCATCCCGTTTGGAGTGGGTGACCTCCCCGCCCTCACCGTCGGGATGATCTTCCGTCAGGGACGGCTGCTCCGCACGCACTGGCCTTACCTGCGCGCCTCGACCTGTGACGTGAGCTTCAGGGCGCAGGCGGTGACCTCGTTGCAGGAGGCAGTGGACGCGGACATGCTCCCCCGGTCGGGACTCCTGCTCGGGGACACCTGGGAACGGGTGAAGGACAGCAGGTGCATCGGCCTCCCGTTCCTGCTGCCCTTCACCCTCAAACCCGTGCGGAACCCGCATGCCATCCTCGTCCCCGTGGCCGAGATCCTGCGCTGGTGCTACGGCAGTTCCTCACGCATGCTGCAGACTGTGCTCTCCAGTGAGTTGGGGCACGTGCTGGAAGAGGTGAGACGGGAGAGCCGGTGGGTCCCGCCCCTCTACCACCTGCACCTCCCAGAGGGTTTCCCCGAAGCCGACGCGCCCACGCTGACCTGGCTCGCCCTCGATCAGCAGGCGGCACATGCCGCCGAGCAGGTGGACCTGCGGCTCATCGCGGCGGCAGGCCGAGACCACGCAGGCCCGCGCTCCGGGGAGGCCCACCCCGTCATCCCCTTTCCCTTCCAGGGAGAGTCCTTCACGATGAAGTTCATCGGGCACACCTTCAGGAATGCACGGGGTGTCCCGCACACCCTGGTCCACCGCATCCTGCACCTCGACGTCGCGCTCCCCTTCCGCCATGTCACCCTGCCCCGC
Organism: Deinococcus metallilatus; assembly: GCF_004758605.1. Classification (NCBI taxonomy): domain Bacteria; kingdom Thermotogati; phylum Deinococcota; class Deinococci; order Deinococcales; family Deinococcaceae; genus Deinococcus; species Deinococcus metallilatus. The sequence goes on along the minus strand of NZ_CP038512.1, from coordinate 217,714 downwards.
CACTCGAAGAGGAGCGTGACCACGGTGACAGCCACGCTCCCCTTATTCTCGACCTCGGGAGGTGACCCCGCCGGGGTGGGGCAGCAGGTGTGGGGTCTGGGCAGGGGTGAACCACGACGCGGCAGCGGGGTCGCTCTCGCGGTGGCCCCGGGGACCCTCTTCAGCCACCGGGACCTGATCCGCTACCGACAGGGTGAGGGCACCATGCTGGAGGCCCAGGTGCGGGGCAACAGCCCCAGATCCCCGGGGACCGAGTTCTCGACCGCCCCGGGCACGGACGCCGATGCCCGTCCGAGGAGGGCTGTCCTCTACGCCCGGCGTCCCAGGGCCGTGTCGGAACCCCCCGTCGTGTCGGTGGACTTCGAGCGGATGCGCGAGGCCTTGAGGCGCCTGGCAGCGCGAGGGATCGCCTCCACCGAACTCACCCTGAACAACCCCTCGGGCAGGGAGGCCCGCTTCGAGCACCTGATCCGGGAGGACGGACAGCGCGTGGGTTGCCTGATCGCAGAACTCCACGTCCGGGACACGGCGCTGTACGTCTTCGAGAAGGAGCGTCTCCCCGGTGAGCATGCCGCCACCCTGGTGGGCCGACGTGCGGACGGGCGGCTGGCCGCAGAGGAAGAACTGGACGCCCTCCTCCTGTTCCGGGCTCGTCACCGGACGTGGCCGATGAGGCAGCCGGACTGGAAGCTGCGCCGCCTCAACCACCAGTTCGTCTCACCCGAGACCCTGGCGGACGGCCTGTTGCGTGTGATCGGGCGGCTGTGCGGGCCGGTGCTGCCGCCCCTCCTTGACGGGTGACGGAGCCACCTTGCACAACCCCTCGCCTTGCCCCTATCCTTGTGTCAGGTGACATATGGTTGAGAGGAAGCAGAGACCTTTAGGGCGGCGGCAGCGGGACGTGCTGGAAGAGGTCGCCCGGTTAGAGCGGCAGGGGCAGGTCGTGACGACAGGTCGTCTGGCGCAGAACCTGTCCCTGCCCCGGCAGAACGCCCGGGTGTACGCCCTGGCCCTGCGGGATCGGGGGCTGGTGATGTACGACGCCACCGAGCGCCACACCGCCCTGATCCGCCTCACCGACGCGGGGTGGGCGATGACCCGTGCCGGTGTCCCGCAGGCGGGCGATGCTGAACGGGTCATCGCCTTCCCCATCGTGGGCGAGGTGGCGGCGGGGGAACCCACCCTGGCCGAACAGCACATCGAGGGCTACGCTGCCCGGCTCTCGGATGTGCTCGACCTGCGCGAAGGGGACTTCCTCCTGAAAGTGCGGGGCGACTCCATGATCGGTGTCGGGATCTTCCCCGGCGATCTCGTCGCCATCCACCCCAGCCTCGACGAACCACACAGCGGCGAGATCGCCCTGGTCGTCGTGCCGGGGGAAAACACGGCCACCCTCAAACGCTGGCAGCGCAATAACGGGACGGTTACCCTCCACAGCGAGAACCCGGCCTACGCGCCCCTAACGTACAAGGTCTCGGAGGTCCGGGTCGAGGGCTGCCTGGTGGGCCACATCGGCACTGGACGGACGCGCCGCACTCATCCGCCCCACGAGGGGTGAAGCAGGAGGGAGGCTTTCAGGTGACCACCCGCCCCACCGTCACGCTCCATGCTCCCTCACCCGCCTCTACCGGGGTGCAGCGTCGCCTGCGCGCCCTCCTTCACGCCCGCTGTGGACCCTGCGTCGTGGTGGTCGTCCGCGCCGAGGACCAGTGGGCCAGACACACCACCTACGACCTCAGCGGTCCCTGGCCCATCTCCGCCGCCGAGGTCCACCGCCACCTCGTCGCTGCATTCAGCCTGCTGGTGGGGCCGTGAGCGCCATCACCGAGGTCCTGCCCGACGTGCATGGGCAACTCTGGGTGACCCTGGGGGACCGTACCCTACATGTGCAGTTCCACCCGCTCAGAGGTGGTCAGGGCATGATGCTCCTTGATCTGCGTCACGTCTTCCAGAGAGTCAGAGTGACGGATAACGGCATGGCCCTGACCTGGCCCGGTGGCTTCACCCTGCCCCTCTGTACCCTGGACAGCCGCCGGGACACCCCCTGGCTGACCCACCTCGGCGTCGTACCGGTTGCCGAGCGTTACCGCCCTTTGCTGCCGCTCCTGCGACACGCCACACCCGGGGCCCCCCTGCGGGCTCAGCCCACGCGCTTGCACGTCATCCAGATGTTCGGGATGCGTGAGGGTGAACTGGACAGCGTCCTCCGCGCCTACCCGGTGTCAGAGCAGGTCATGCTGCACCGGCTGCATGACCTGGGACTGTTCCTCAAGCACCACCTGTTTCCGGAACTGCCCGTTGCCCTCCTGCGCCGCCCGTGGGCTTACGCCGCGCACCGCGTCCCCCAACAGCACCACCTGCACACCCTCCAGGCTTGCCTCACCTGGGGGCGACTCGATCTCGTAGAGGACCCGCTATGGGCACTTGCGCGGGCAGAGGTGGCAGGGTGATGAGAGAATAATGGGGAGCGAAGGGAGGGACATGGGGCTGAAGCAATTCCTACGGGGGCTGTTGTTCGGAGAGAAAGTGAAAGAAGACAAGAGCCCGTCACCGGGGATGCAGGAACCCGCCGAGTTGCGTACAGGCGAGCCCTCTTTCGCTGTGATTGACCTGGACGGTCCTGAGCCCGGTCAGCCGGACGGGTCGGCCCTCCCGGCGTCTGCTACCTCCATCCCCCCGCGCCCAGTACCTGTCGGTCGGTCGATTGTGGAAGTGCCCCGGCCCCCACATCCGGCTGCTCAGGCTGGGCCCGTGTTCCCCCGGGGGGTCCCTTCGTCCGCCTGCACAGCCCCGGTCGTGTCGAGCGGCGTCCCTGTCCGTCCTGCCCCACCGGCTCCGGCGTCCCACCCCAGTGGTCTGCGCGAGACACGAGGTCAGCCCACCGGGGCCGACCGATCGCCGCCAGTCAAGCCCACACTTCCGTCTGCAACTCGGGGGCGCTGGGAGAGGCTGCAACGGCAGCACGCTCCCCGGGCCTCGTTCCTGTGGGAAACTCGCCAGCGGGTCAACGAGTCGCGCGACGCCGCCACGCCCGTGCCCCTGTTAGCGTACTGGGTCACCTACGCCAGCCTGGACCGAGCGCAGACCGACTGGTACCTCTTCTGGCGGGCGCGTTTTCGCGCTGGTGAGCCGCTTCCCACCGACCTCAGTTACATCTTCCTGCACGTCTACGAGACATTGCACGGCGTTGGCTTCAACCGCCCCGAGGCGGCGTTCGCTCACCTCCAGCGCCTGTGGCGCAGCTACCGGGTGGACCATCCCCAACTCGACCACCACCTGGTGGACTGGCTCGCTGACTTCATCCGCTACTACGATCTCGACGACGAGGTGACCCGCGCCTGGCTCGACGAGGCCTGGGTCCACGCGCACGGCGACCTGGCGGTTCATTACTGGTTGGAACGCGGCGGCGGGGGGGAAGTCCCGGAGGGTGTCTTCCAGCACCTCATCTCCTATCGCCCCGAGCAGAACAAGTTCTACCGCGACGCCGAGGACAAAGCCGCGCTGGACACCCTGCTGCGCCGTGCGGTGGTCCTGACCGACAGCTTCTACCGAGAGACGACCGGGGAGTCAGTCTTCGAGCGTCTGAAAACAAAGGCAACCCATACGGTGGAACGCCGGGCATTCTCAGGTGCCGTGTTCGAGGGGCCGGACTTCCAGTACACGGTCGCTACGATCCGGCAGTACCGTCAGGACGGGCGCCTCTCCAAGCTCCTCACCCAGGCTGTCCGGCACGCCGAGAACCTCGCGCGCAAGCAGGTCGGCTTCCGCAGCTTGCTGCGCGACGTGAAGCTCCCTGCCAACCTCGCCGCGTACCTCGATGTTCACCTGGCTCCCGCACTCGCCACCCTTCAGCCGCCCAGTCCTGTCCAGACGCCCCCGGCCCCTGAACGCCCCCGGGTACAACTCGACCTCGGGCGCCTGGCGACCCTGCAGCAGGAGTCCGAGCAGGTCCGGGGACGCCTGCTGGAAGAGACTGAGCCCGGGGAGGCTTCAACAGACCTCGAACCGTCCATCTCACCGGCTGTGCCCGCGACCCCTGCCCTGCCTGCTGCTCCCCTCGCGGCTGTCCATCGTCCCCCACTACCAGCTCAGGTGGCTGAGGGTGAACTCACCGAGGTGGACAGCATCGCCGAGGTGCTGGCCGGGATCACGGACGCCGCGCGTGACCTGTTGCGGCAACTGCGTAACCAGGGCTGGGAGGCCCCCGAGGGAGACCTGCGACTCCCCCCGGGGGTCTTCACCAGCACCCTGGTCGACGAGGTGAACGAGGCGGCGCAACCACGGCTGGGGGACGTGCTGCTCCAGCAGCAGGACGGTCGGCTGGTTGCCGTGGACGATTACCGCAACGAACTGGCCTTCCTGCTGGGCACGCCTGAGCCCGCCGCCCTCACACCGCCCCTGGACGGTCCCTGGGGGGCACTCGCGGGCCTCCTGTCCCCCCTGCACCTCGAAGTACTGGCGCAACTGTTGCAGACCGACCTCACGCTCGGGGAACTGGAAGTCTTCACCACCGCCCGCCATGCCCTCGGCTCCGCCGTCTTGGAGGACCTCAACAGCCACGCCCTCGACACCGTCGGCGACATCCTCGTCGACCCTTACGGCGACCCCCTCACCCTTGAAGATGCCTACCGCGACGACGTGCGGCGCGTACTGCACGCCAGTGGGCTCGTCCACCCGGAGTAACCCATCCCCATGACCAACCCCCCACCCATCCCCAGGCGAGTCAGCACCGCCGTCCTCAACTCCCTCAGTGCGGGTGTCGTGCCCCGAGTCGGCATCGAGCACATCGTCGTGGGCCGCAAGGCCGAGATCGAGGCTCTGCTGGGTGACCTGGCGAACGTCGCCGAGGGCGGCGCCGGGTTCAGGATCATCTCTGGGCGCTACGGGGCGGGAAAGTCGTTCCTGCTGCAACTGCTGCGAAATTACGCGATGAACCGGGGTTTCGTCGTCGCCGACGTGGACCTCAGCCCCGAGCGGCGCCTGACCGGCGGGCGTGGACAGGGCCTGGCCACCTACCGCGAACTCACCCGCAACCTCTCCACCCGCGTCCGCCCCGATGGGGGCGCGCTGCCTGCCATGCTGGAAAAGTGGATCAGCGGCGTGCAGGGACAGGTCGTCGCGGGCGGCACCGCCCCCACCGACCCCGGCTTCGGGAGCGCCGTCGAGGCGCGTATTCATGAGGCGGTGGGCGAACTAGAAGGCTTGGTGCACGGCTTCGACTTCGCCAGCGTGATCAGTGCCTACTGGCGCGGCTACCAGGTGGGGAACGACGAGTTGAAGAACGCGGCGCTGAAGTGGCTGCGCGGCGAATACAGCACGAAGACCGAGGCGCGCGAGGCCCTAGGCGTGCGGGTGATCATCGACGACGACACCTGGTACGACTACGTGAAGCTGCTCGCCCAGTTCGTCAGAGCCCTCGGGTACGCGGGGCTGGTCGTCGTGATCGACGAGGCGGTCAACCTCTACAAGATCGTCCAGGGTGTCTCGCGTAGCGCGAACTACGAGAAGCTGCTGACGATGCTGAACGACACCCTGCAGGGCCGCGCGTCCTACCTGCAACTCCTCGTCGGCGCGACGCCCCAGATGGTCGAGGACACCCGGCGTGGGCTCTACTCCTACGACGCGCTGCGTACCCGTCTGGAACAGAGCCGCTTCGCCCGCGAGGGCCTCCAGGACTACGCTGGACCCGTGCTGCGCCTGGAGACGCTGACGAACGAGGAAGTGTTCACCCTGCTGACCACCCTGCGTCGCCTGCATGCCCTGCACCACGGCTACACCCCGAGTATCACCGATGACGAGCTGGTGGAGTTCATGAACGAGGTGCTGGGTCGTTTGGGCGCGAACGCCTTCCTCACCCCGCGCGACGTGACCCGCGACTTCGTCAGCGTCCTCAACCTCCTGCGGCAGAACCCGGATCAGACCTTCCTCGGCCTGGTGAGAGGCCCGGACTTCGTGCCGTCGAAGACCGACGTGCTCGCCCAGGCACGCCACGAGGAAGAGATGCCGGTGCCCGAGAGCGCCGAGTTCGCCGCCTTCGACCTGTGACGCCAGCCGACCCCTTCGCGCGCCTCGCGCCGTTCATCCAAGAGTACATCTGGCGCCAGGGCTGGACCGAGATCCGGGCGGTGCAGGGGGAGGCGTGCTCGGCGCTGCTGGACTCGGACGATCACGTCCTCATCGCCAGCGGCACCGCGAGTGGGAAGACCGAGGCTGCCTTCCTGCCCATCCTCACCTCGCTGCACGAGGACCCGCCCGCGAGCATCGGCGTTCTGTACATCGGCCCGCTCAAGGCCCTGATCAACGACCAGTTCTACCGGCTGGATGGGTTACTGGAAGAATCCGGCATCCCCGTGGGGGCATGGCATGGGGACGTGAGCAGCAGTCGTAAGAAACAGACAGTCGAGCAGGCCCGTGGCGTGCTTCAGATCACGCCCGAGTCACTGGAGGGCCTGTTCCTGCGGCGGGGAACGATCCTGAACCGGCTCTTCCACGACCTTCGGTTCGTGGTCATCGACGAGGTGCATGCCTTCATGGGGGACGAGCGTGGCCGTCAGGTGCTGTGCCTGCTGGAACGCCTGGAACGGGTCACCCGGGTGCCCCCGCGCCGGGTGGGGCTCTCCGCCACCCTGGGGGACCTCGGCCTGGCGCAGGCGTGGCTCGCGGGGACCACCCGGCGCGCGGTACGGGTGGTGAACGACGCGGGGGCGAGACGGAGGCTGCACCTCGCGCTGGAACACTTTCCTCTGCACGAGGCCGAGGGGGACCAGAATTTCAGTCCCCTGGACGAGGCCCCCGACCTCTACCGGCACCTCTACGAGCGCACCCTGGGTCGCAAGACGTTGGTGTTCCGCAACAGCCGCCAGGGGGTCGAGGACACCGTCGTGGCGCTGCGCGGCCTCGCTGAGACGCGGGGGACGCCCGACATCTACCACGTCCACCACGGCAGCGTCGCCGCCGCCTACCGTGAGGATGCCGAGCGGGCGATGCGCGAGGAGGGCCGCCCCGCCTGCACCGTGGCGACCGTGACCCTCGAACTCGGCATCGACCTGGGACAGCTTGAACGGGTGTTGCAGGTGGACCCGCCGCCCAGCGTGTCGAGCTTCGTGCAGCGCCTGGGGCGCACGGGCCGACGGGGTGGGCCGGGTGAGATGGTCTTCTATACCCTCGAACGCGGGCATAGCGATAAGGACCCACCCCATCGACGTCTGCCCTGGACCTTGTTGCAGGCCATCGCCACGGTGCAACTGTACCTGGAAGAGCGGTGGGTCGAGCCGACGGGCCAGCCGCGCCTGCCTTTCAGCCTGCTCGTCCACCAGACGCTCGGCGCCCTGGGGCAGTACGAGGAACTGGCCCCGCGAGACCTCGCGGCGCGGGTCCTCACCCTCAGCCCCTTCCGGCATGTCACGCAGGAACAGTACAGGGCGCTGCTGCACCACCTGCTGACCTCCGACCACCTCCAGCGCACCGACGAGGGAGGGCTGATCCTCGGGCTGGCCGGGGAACGGTTGGTGAACGACTGGCACTTCTTCGCGGTGTTCCCCGACGTGCCCGAATACGCGGTGTTCAATGGGGCCAGCGAGATCGGGACCGTGGGCAGTGCCCCGGAGGTGGGCTCGGTGATCTCCCTGATCGGGCGGGCCTGGCGCGTGATGGACGTGGATGGGGAACGCCGCCACGTATTCGTCCGCCGGGAGCGCGGCAGGAACACCACCGCCTGGTCGGGGGGTGGAGGGGAAGTCCACGACCGAGTGGTGCAGCGGATGCGGGAGGTTCTGGCCTCGGGGGACGACTACGCTTACCTGCAACCCGTGGCACGCTCAAGGCTGGAGGAGGCCCGCCACCTGGCACGCACGTCAGGACTGCTGGATGGGCTGGTCCATGACCTCAGCGAGGGGAGCGTGCTGTTTCTGCCCTGGCGGGGCACCCGCGTGCATGGGACGGTCCAGGCGGTGCTGGCCCATCTGACCTCGGGCAGGGCCCAGGGGGACACCCCGTACTCCATCGTTGTGGGCAGCCCCAGGGCAGAACTCGCCCATCGGGTCGCGGCCCTACCTTCCGAAGAGGAGGTGCGGGGCCGCCTGCGTCAAGCCTTCCTCGCCGGATCGCATCTCGGCGGGCTCGGCAAGTTCGACGCCTTGGTCCCCCGTGGCCTGCTCGCGGACGCTCACGCGGTCGACAGTCTGGACATCCCCACTGCGTTGAAAGACCTGCGGAGCCTGGCGGTATAGCCTCTCGGCCCTCACCCCTGCGAACTCCACCCCTTCGCGGTTACCTACCAGGAAGTCCACAGCCACCTCGCCGCCGTGTTCAGCCTGCTGGTGGGGGCAGGAGCGTCATCACTGAAGTCCTGCCCGACGTGCTCGGACAGCTCCGAGACCGTATCCTGCGGGGCGCACCGCGTCTCACAGCAGCACCTGTACACCCCGCTGGTCTGTTTGACCTCGGGGCGCCTAGACCTCGTGGGGGGACCCTGCTGGGCACTGACGCGGGCGGAGGTGGCGGAGGGATAGATGTACGTCGCTGAGGACTTCCTTCAGAAGGAGGTCACCCCACGCATGTATGGGGTGGCCTCCTCCTGTACTGGAAATGACCGGCTCAGCCGCGTCGAGTTCTATCAGGCCTCAGGGGATTGCGGTCGGAGTCTGGCCGCTCTCGATCAGGTGTCTCACCACGGCGGTTGTCGCCCTTGTCCTCGCGTACCGGCGTGCGCCCCGTCTCGTGGCCTAGTTCCTCGTCCTTGGGAGGGGGGCCGCCCTCCCGTTCCTCGTCGTTCATCCACCCAGCTTAAGTCAGGGACCGGATGATCACCACACTCACCATCAGAGCCAGGAAGATCAGGCCCGCCTGCTGCAGTCCAACCAGTCTGAAGCGCGTGTCCCTTACAGCACGCAGGGACGTGATCGCGTTGATCCAGATTCCCTGGACACGGTGGAGGTACTCGCGGTAGGAGAGGAAGCCATCGTAGACAAATTCCCGGTTACGCAGCAGGGCCTCGGGTTCCAGCCCGACCCGGAGTCTGCGGTTGCTCACAGCGAGCGCGGTCAGGACCAGCAGGGCCAGGATTGTGAACAGGCACAGGCCGTAGAGGATGAAGCTCAATCTGTCCGGCGTAGCAGGCCGCAGGAAGGTCAGGACCGGAAGCGCAGCGAGTGCGTAGGTTCCGTTCTGTCGTGCGCGATCCTCTGCCAGCCTGGCACTTGCCAGCACCCGGTCAAACTCGGCCTTCGTGAAGTCGGCGTACTTTTCACTCGGTTCCTCAACCCAACCGGGAAAGGCAGGCTGTACGAGGATGGCATGCTCAGCCGGAGACGTTGCGGTGGGGAGCGCTTCCCGATCCACGATCAGGCGTGTGATGCGGTCGCGCAGACGCTCGGGCAACGCTGTCTCCAGGTCCTCCCGCGATGGTCTGGTAATCGTGGGACCGGGAAAATCCGGGAACGAGGCCTGCCAGCGCCCATCCGGCAGTTCCGTAAGGTCTGCCGCGTACCTGCTGTTCAGCGCGTGCCGCTGTTCCTCGTTCACATCGCCCCCTCCTCACTGTATGGTCCGGCGCCTCCACCTACAGGATGATGGTGTGGGACATGGGCAGAACCCGGGGTTGACCCGAGGTTGTCAAGGGGTGGAGCAACCGGCGCCCCCAACTCTGCCTCCGGTAGCATGAATCATGCCCGATGATCTGGCCCATGCCATCATCCGCCGTGCCCAGGAACTGGACGGCAGAACCCTTGATGCACAGGCCCAACATCTAGGTGCGAAGGATTGGCGGACCCTCACAGAGGCCCTGACCTTCCACGAGAGCAGTACGGGCGGTGGTCTCGCCATGCTGACCGCCGCGCTGCCAGCGGGACACCTCCTCGTCATCACCGACGGTGAGGCTGACCTGCCCACCAACATCAATCGGTTCCGGTTGGACCTCCTTGACCCAGATGACCAGGAGATCCTGCACGTCCAGCACAGCGGAGACCAGCAGAACTGAACCGCAGATGTGCCAGTTCTGCATGGCGCTCCGTGCAAAACTGAGGAACGTGATCCTTGCCATCCCGGAACATCCTCGCTCGTGTCTGCCCGAACGTGCCTGGAATCCCCTTCCTTCCCCCGGTGGCAGGGGACTCCATGACGGCTTCAAGGGCACGGTCATCGGCTACGACCGCCGTCGGTGGCGGCAGCACACCGAACAGGGGCTGATTGCCGGTGGCCTCGCGGCTGACGCTGAGGAGGCCCGCCGGAGGCGCCTCCTGACCGAGGAGGCTGCCATCACCCTGACCTCCGCCATGGAGGCCCTCTACCGCACCCGGAGCCTGGGTAACTACCCCGACCCGATCGCGGAGGTGCTCTTCATGATCCTCTCCCGGAGGGGCAAGATCACATCTGCTGCCCGGGTCATGGAGGACCTGCTCGCCACGCCGGGTGGGTTGCGGGCCCTGCTCGGCGCGGACCGAAACCTGCTGGAGGAGAAGCTGCGTCCCCTGGGCCTTCAGCGCCTGCGCGCCGGACAGGTGATCCGGGCGCTGCAGCACCTTGAGGACCGGCACGGACTTGATCGCGTGGCGGACGTGCTGGGACGGCTCCCCGACCGGAAGCTCCTCACCGAACTGGAACTCATTCCGGGCATCATGAGGAAGAGTGCCCTGTGCGTGATGCTCTACAGCTTCGGACGCGACGTCTTCCCGGTGGACTCTCACACCGCCCGGCTGTTGCAGAGGACGGGTCTGCTCGACCCGCTCGGGCTCGACCTCGGGGGGCTGGATCAGAAGGCAGTACAGCTGCTCGTGCAGGAGGCCCTGCCGCCCTTCCTGCGCGGCAGTTTCCACGTGAACGCCGTCCATCATGGACAGCGGATCTGTCTTGACAAAAAGCCCCTGTGCGACATCTGCCCGCTCCGTCTGCTCTGCCGCACGGGCAGGGAAAAGGCCCACCAGGAGGCTGAGGCCCGGCAGCACCTGAACCTGGTCGATATGTTCTGTGGAGCGGGCGGCCTTTCGGAAGGTTTCCGGCAGGCAGGGTACCGGACGGTGCTCGCGGTGGACGCCGACGGGGACGCGATGCGGACCTACAGGTTGAACCATCCCGAGGTGGACGGCGACGCCATGCTATGCCGCGACATCCGGGGCTTCCGGGACGAGGCCGAACTGATCCGCCGCATCGTCGGCACACAGCAGATCGACGTGCTGGTGAGTGGACCGCCCTGCCAGGGCTTCTCCCGGGCGGGTCTGCGTGCCAAGGCGGCGCACGGGGCGCCCAAGCCCACCGAGGATGAGCGCAACCACCTCTTTCAGGAACTGGTGGACCTCCTTGAGGTGCTGGAACCCCGGGCCATCGTCATGGAGAACGTGCCCGGCATGGGTGAGGTGCGCTACGAGGATGGAACGACCTTCGTCCAGGCGGCGGAAGCCGCCATGCAGGCTGCCGGGTACGACACCTGTACCTGGCTCCTCAACGCCGCCGCCTACGGTGTTCCGCAGGACCGCATCCGGCGGATCATCGTGGGCGTCCGGGGTGGTCCGGCCCCGGAGGGGCCACCGCCGCCGACCCACCGGGCACCGACCGTGCAGCACCGTGTGGACAGCCTGAGCACCGATGCCACCCTGCCCCCGGCACGCACGGTGATGGACAGCATCTGCGACCTTCCCCCTCTCGACGCGGGGTGTGGCATCAACATTGCCGGGTTGAGGGGAGGTCTGCTGACCGGGCATGTCGCCCGGTTCAATAACCCCGAGGACCTGAGGCGGTACAGGGAACTGAGGCCCGGGGAGTCCTACCGCAGCCTGGTACAGCGGTGCCCGGAACTCGGGATCTACGGCACGGACAGCTTTCCGGACAAATTCTACAAACTCTCGGGCAACCGTCCCTCGCGTACCATCGTGGCCCACCTGCAGCGTGACGGGAACGGTTTCATCCACCCCGAGCAACCCCGCTCGATTACCCCGCGTGAGGCGGCCCGGCTGCAGAGCTTCCCGGACACCTACCTCTTCACCGGCCCGCTGACCCAGGTCTTCCGCCAGGTCGGCAACGCCGTCCCCCCGCTGATGGCGCGGGCCATCGGGGAGCACCTGAGGCGCCATCTCGAAGGGCTGGCCGGGGGGTGACGCGCGAGGTCGAGATCCCGCCGCATCCGGCGGGCACGCTGGTGGCCCTTGCTGGAGGCGGCTACACCCCGCACGCGGCGGTGGCAGATCTGATTGACAACGCCATCGGCGGCGGGGCGCAGACCATCCGGATTCACCTCGACATCTCGGATGGGGGCGTGCTCGTCATCGAGGATGACGGGCGCGGGATGACGGAGGAGGCGCTGACCGAGGCGATGCGGGTGTCCACCGGATGGGGGACGGAGCGGACGGCGATGGACCTGGGCCGCTTCGGCACCGGCATGAAGGCGGCGGCTCTGTATCTCTCCGGGGTGGGACGGTTCACCGTGATCAGCGCCCCCGGTGACGGAGAGGGAGCGGCGGCCACCATGGACCTGCGCCGCATGGAACAGCAGGGCCGCTGGGTAATTGAGGTGGAACGGCGGGCGGGGCTGAGACGCGGCTCACGGGTCGAGATCGCAGGGCCGGTCCTGCCGCACACCGAGGGTGAGGCGTCGGCGGCACTCATGGCCCTGTCCGGCCACCTCCGCACCACCTTTGCCGAACATCTCGGGCGGGGGCTGGTGATCCGGCTGCAGGGGCGACCGCTGACCCCCTGGCGGCTGTGCAGCGACGACCTGCCCGGGGTGAGCCGTCTCAGCACCCGGACCATGGATGCCGGGCGTGTCAGGGTGACGGCGTTCATCCTGCCCACCCACACCGATGATCCCCTGATCGAGGGGCCGCTGGGTCGGCGCGAGCATGCCGGTTTCCACGTTCACCGCTCGGGGCGGGCCATCACCTCCGGCGGCTGGCTGGGGTTGAATCCCGGCAGGCGCAACGCGGTGGCACGGGATCGGGTGCGGCTGCTGGTGGAGATCGGCCCCGAACTCGACGAGGAGTGGAGGGTGACCCTCCCGAAGTCCGGCTGCACCCTGCCCCAGCGGCTCAGGCCCCGGTTCCGGAAGCTCCTCGATGAGGTTCTCCTCCGGGCGGGTCGACAGCGGGCTGTCAGGTCGGATGTGGGCGGGCGGCGGGTCAGGCCCGGAGGCGATCTCTGGGACGGCAGGGGCCACATCCTGAGGGATCATCCGCTGGTACAGAAGGTTCTTGCGTCGTCGCTGGATGTGCATGCCGTCGAGCAGCTGCTCGTGACACTTGAGGGGGAACATCGAAATGACTGAACAGGGTGGAGTGAGCCGGGCCGACCAGGTGGTGCTCGCCACGGTCGAGGTGCTGGAGACCTTCAGGGCCAGGACGGGCAGGGCCGCGAGTTCGAGGTACATGCGGCAGCAGGCCGAGATCCACCTTCAGGAGATGGGGCTGGACGCCTCCATGCTGGACGAGGTCATCCGACGGGTGGAAGAGACCCAGGACATCGCCCTGGACGGCATCTTCGTGGTCCCACCGGAAGACCCTATGGCAGGAGAAGACAACCCGGCGGTCTGGCTGCCGAGCACGGACACCCCGCTTGTCAGGCGGTACCTGAAGCTGCTCGAACGTGAGGACTGGACGGTGGAGGCGCGGGTGAGACTCTCACGCACCACCCGCACCATCCTGGGCCGCTGCGGCAACCCCTCGGTGTCCGGCCCGTGGAGCAGACGCGGCATGGTCGTGGGTGACGTGCAGTCGGGCAAGACGACCAGCTATGTCACACTGATCTGTGCGGCCATCGACGCGGGGTACCGCAACATTGTTGTTCTGGGTGGCCGCACCAACGACCTGCGGCATCAGACCCAGGAACGGGTGGACCTCGGCGTCACCGGGGTGGAGAGCAGCCGGACCTCCTCCGCCCGCCGGACCATCGGTGTCGGCCTGATCGAACAGGTTCCGGGTCTGACCATGGTCTCCCTCACCAGCCAGGATCACGTGAGCGGCAGGGCGGGGGGTGACTTCGACACCCGCAGGGCCGGACACGACAACATCTCGGGCGATGCTGTCTGTATCGCGGTCATCAAGAAGCACGCCACCATGATCGGGAACGTCAGGGGCTGGCTGACCGACACCGGGAAGGCCGAGGCCGGACCCCTGCTGCTGATCGACGACGAGGCCGACGACGCCTCCATCGACACCAACGAACCCGGCGAGACTCCCACCGCCATCAACGGGGCCATCCGGGAACTGCTGGGCAGCGTGAGCCGCAGCAGTTACGTGGCCTACACCGCCACCCCCTACGCCAACGTCATGATCGATCCGGATGGGGTCAGCGACACGCACGGGCAGGACCTGTTTCCGTGCGACTTCATCGCGTTGCTGACGCCCCCGCCGATCTATTTCGGTGCCCGCCGCTTCCTCGCCGAGGACGACCGTTCCCGCAGGATCTGCGAGGTCACCGACGCGGAGGGCTGGCTCGTGAGGGGTCAGGTGGCGGGCGACCTCCCCCGCAGCCTGTGCGGGGCGATCCGGGAGTTCATTCTGGTCAGTGCGGCGCGCCGGGTACGCCGACGGCGGGAGGGAAAGCCGAGGCAGCACGAGACCATGCTGATCCACGCCACGGTGCGGGCCGGATCGCACCTGCAGATCGAGAGACAGGTGCAGGACGAGGTGGACCGCCTTCAGGAGGGCTGGGCCTTCCCGACCGGGGAGGCCAGGGTCAGGGAGGCGTTCGGGAAGAGCTGGAGGGACATCGGGGGAAAACAGGACCCGGCCATGGCGGTGACCTGGGAGGAACTGGAGGACGACATCCTCGGCGTCATGGAGGACCTGAAGGTGGAGTCCATCAACGGCGTGACCAAGGCCGCCCTGGACTACCGACGGGCCAGCAGCGGCGCGCTCACCGTCATCGCCATCGGGGGAATGAAGCTGAGCCGTGGCCTGACGCTGGAGGGGCTGACCACCAGCTACCACATCCGTTCCACGCGGCAGCACGACACCCTGATGCAGATGTGCAGGTGGTTCGGCTACCGGGTCGGGTATGAGGACCTGTGCCGCCTGTACACCGAGCCCGACCTGCTGCGTGCTTTCACCGAAGTGATGGAGTCGGACGAGGAACTCAGGACGGAACTGGAGGACATGGCCTCGCTCGGTGCGACTCCCCTGGAATTCGGTCTCCGGGTCCGCACATCGCCGGGCATGACGATCACGGGCAGGAACAAGCTCAGGCATGCCGTCACGTTGCGTGACGCCCTCGGTGGAAAGACCCTGGAGGTTACGCGGACGGCGCTGGAAGATGCCGGACACAACGACATGCTGCTGCAGGATCTGGTCGCCGGGCTGGGGCGACCGCAGCGTGAGGAGGGGGGCACCCTGGCGTGGGACGGCGTGTCGTGGGAGGTCATCCGACCGGCGCTGGAGGGGTTCCGCGAGTTGCCCAGCTCCGTCGGCCTGCCCGGAAGGGTGACCCGTGCGCTCTCCTACATCCGCAGTGCCCAGACGGCGACCCCGCAGAGACTGCTGAGATGGACGGTGGCGCTGGCGGGGCTGAAGTCCGGGGAGACCGAGCGGTACGGTGGACTGGACATCACCCGGGTGAGACGTACCCCTCAGAGGACCGAGGAACCCGGAGTGCTCAACTTCGGGGCCATCAGTGACCCGGCGGACGAGCGCATCGCCCGGGGCGCCGGGGAGGGCACCACCCGCAGGGAGATCAGGGCGAGCCGCCCGAAGGAGGAGGGGCTGCTGATCATCTACCCGATCCGCACCCCCGGGGATGACGGCCTGCGGACCAGCGGTGTCGCCCTGTCCTTTCCCGAGGATGCGGGTCTGCGGAAGCACCTCTACGTCCTCAACTCCGTCGCGCAGCGGCAGGAGATGGGGGTCCTGTGAGGCCCAGCGAGATGTGGCCCCGCATGGAGGCCGGTGACAGTCTGGTGATGCGGGCGGCCCTTCACCTGGGAGGGCAGGCCAGCCTGATGTGCCTGCGCGGCGGGGAGGCAGGTGCCGGGGAGATTGCCCTGCGCCTGCCGGTGGACGTCGATCTGCGCCGGGTGGTGGACAGCTGGGAGGGACTTCGTGTTTCGCAGGTGATGAGCGAGCAACAGCCCGGTCAGCATTTCCTGCGTATCACCCCGGCGGACGAGGGCTACCGGGACCTCTACACCCACCTGGCCGATGACGTGCATGACCACCTTGAGGGCACCACGCAGCCACAGGAGGCGGTGCGGGTCCTGCTCTCCCGTCTGCGGCTCTGGGCCAGCTTTCTCAGGCGTGGAGGCCGCCCGCTCGATGCCCGCACCGTCAGGGGGCTGTTCACGGAACTGATGGCCCTGGAGCAGCTGCTGGTGCCCGCCCTCGGTTGGGCGGACGCGCTGGGCAGCTGGTCCGGCCCCTCCGGGACACCGCAGGACGTGATCACCGACCGGCTCGCCATGGATGTGAAGGCCACGCGCGAGGGCGATGGCCTCATCAGCATCAGCAGCATCGAGCAGCTGGACCCGCCGGGGCGACGCGCGGTGCGGCTGCTGGAGGGCGTCATCTCCGAGGGGCACGGGGAGAGCCTGGCAATGCTGGTGAACCGGCTCCAGGCCTCGGCAGCGGCCTCGGGGCACGCGCTGATGTTTCTGGCGAGACTGGCTCAGACGGGTGTGACGCCCGCCGGGCTTCAGGAGGTCGAGGAGCAGCCCATGACCCTGCTGATGTGGCGGGTTCACGACGCGGACCACCCCGACTTTCCGCGCCTGATAAGGGCCGCCGTGCCGATGGCCCTCGTCAACGCCAGTTACCGCATCGATCTTTCGCGCTCGACCGCACCACCGGGGGACCTGGATGCGCTCAGGGCGCTTCTCGCACCGGCAGATGGAGAGGAACACGGATGACCCACAGCAGGGAGGACACGCCGCACCTGAAGGCCTTCGCGGTGGAGATGATCAGGCAGTTCGAGGGGCAGGCGGACAGGGACGGTTCTTCCTTCGAGCAGGTGCTGCTGGAGGACGGTGCCGCAGAGCTTGAGGAACTGGGCCAGTGCCCCGAACTCACCTGGATTGACTTCTCCGTGGCGGGAGGTCGGGGTCAGCCGGGCATGATCGCCCACGCCTGGGGTGTGGATCAGCACGACCGCATCCACCTTGCCGGGGTGCTCACCCCAAAACAGGCCGTGGTCGAGGAGAACCTGCCCTACGTGTTCCAGAAGCGGGATGTCAGCGAGTTCATGGGCAGGATGCTGAACACCATCGCGCACCTCAGGGACGGCCATCGTCTGTCCGGTGAGGAGGACCCCGGGATCGGCGAGATGGCGGAACGCTGCCGCGCCCTGCTGGCCGAGTTGGACCCCGAGGTTGTCCTGCACCTGTTCACGGCGGGACATGTCAGGGGTACCATCGCCAGCCAGACGCTGCCCGGCGTCCTGGTCTCCAGCTATGTCCACGATATCGAGTGGCTGCGCCGGGTCTCCGAGGATGATCCCACCGAGCAGCTGGACTTCCGCGACCACGGGCAGGGCGGTCTGCCCTGTCTGGTCGCCAGCCGCTTCCCGGACGGGGAGCCCGAGGTCATCCTCACGGTGCTGCCCGGCGAACTGCTCGCACGGCTCTACGACCGTCGGCGGGATGAGCTGCTCCGGCGCAACGTCCGCATCTACCTTCGCAGCAAGATGAAGGTGAACCGCGACATGATGAGGTCCGCCCGCGAGGAGCCGGAGCGGTTCATCGCTCTCAACAACGGCATCTCGGCAGTGGCCCGTGGCGCCAGTTACACCGGCGACTTCACGCTGATGCAGACCCTGGACGATCTCCAGATCGTGAACGGCGGGCAGACCACGGCGACCCTTCACGAGGTCTGGAAGGACCGCCGACACCCGGCTGACCTCAGTGAGTTGCGCGTGCAGGCGAAGATCACCATCATCAGGCAGGATGACGAGCAGGGTGACCGGCTGGCCCAGCAGATCGCCCTGACGGCGAACAGCCAGAGCAGGATCACCATGAGCGACCTCCTCTCAGGTGACCCCTACGAGCGGAGCCTGGAGGTCATCTCGCGCGAGAGACGGTACGCCAGCGGTGCGGTGCAGACGGGGTGGTTCTACGAGCGCGTCCGTGGGCAGCACGCAGGGCTCCTGGCGCTGGACCGGAAGAACGAGAAGCTCTACCCCAGGGATCAGGTCATCGACAAGGGTTACGCGGCCCAGCTGCTCCTCTCGTGGGGTGGCCAGCCGTACCGGGCTGCCCTGGGCCGAGAGAAGGCATTGAAGGTCTTCAAGGATGACCTGAAGGCGAGGAACCCGGAGGGTCCCCTGCCTGAGGCCACCGTGCAGGACTTCGACCAGCTGGTGGGTCTGGCCGTCATCCGGCGCGAGGCCGAGGGGTCCATCGCCGCCGAGGGGACCATGAAACCCCCGCTGGGGCAGTATCTGCTGGCCTGGCTTGCGGAACAGCACGGTGGGGAGATCGACCTTCTGCAGATCGCCCGCACGGGCGTGCTGCCCGACCATCTCATCCGCGTGATCCAGCAGGTGACCCCGCTGATCTCACGGGCCATGCGAACTCACCCTGAGAACGTGCCTCACGAGAGCGAACGGCCCAAGCGGGCGGCCTGCTGGGATGAGGTGCGCAAGATCCGCCTGCCCGGGGAGGTCGCGCGGCGTGGCACCGGCACGGGGACGCGGGAGTTCAGCAGACAGGACTGGCAGGCGGCGCTGATCTGGGTGCAGGGTACCCGTAACGCCCAGCTGCGGCAGAAGATCCTTGATGCCCGCAGGATCGTCCAGAGCGGGAAGGCCCAGCAGAAGAAGACCTACCTGGCCGCCGTGATGCGGGAGGCCATTAGCCGGGGCTTCAGACCGGATCTCGGCGCGGTGAGCATGGACGAGGCCACAGCAGAGGCGTCCTGATCCCCCTGCCGTCAGGGTCTGGAAGAAACTTTAAGTCAGATCCAGAACAGTCTGGTCTTCTGACCCAGCCCACTCGTCTGACCTCCTTGCAACGCCAACTCTCTTCGGAATAAACCTGTCGGAACAGGCGGGAAGCTCAGCACTCCGGTCCAAGCTTTTTCGAGGATGGGCATATCTTGAGTTTTTACTCCGTTGCTTTAACTATGGGTTGTATGTCAAGGACACGGTAGTTTTTGACCTCCTCGCCAGTATTACGATTGACAGATGTGCTTTCATTGATAAAAACAACGTATTCCCCCGGAACACTTAGAGAGTGGGTTTTAAAAAACTCTCTGTCATCCAGATAGGCAATATATCGGGAGTCTGTTTCATTTTCCACTATTTCCATTCTGCCGGTTGTTGTATTCAAGACCTTTATTATGCCTCTTGTAGCATAGAGGCGTTCATCCGAGTCTGCATAACCCTCAATCTGCTCAATTTTTGCGTAAACCTGTCCCAGGTTAAGTCCTGTGATAACAGTGTGGCCGGGTTGGGTTTCATAGGACATGGTAAAACTTGACTCAGACGCCCTGAGGGACCCAAGAAGTGCTTTAAACTTAAGCAGAGTCCTCTTGGAGAGACTCACCACCTGATCATTAGCACCGATTTGATAATAATTCAGAACGCTCTGTGATTCTAGAAGTTGTCTGAGAACTTCAAGACTCTGCTCAAGCAGGGGATTGATTATGCGCCGATTGCGCTCGGGGGTCACGAGTGTAACCCCCACTGAACCATTCCAGCCCGCCGCATAATCGAAGGTGGTTGCTTCATGAATCTCGAATGGTATCCGTCCCTTTTCGTTATCCATGCCCGCAATATTCATCCCAATGTTACTTACTGTGTCCTGCCAGTGAATAAGAATACTTCCCATGATACGTGAGTCAATCGTGGAGCGACCGCCACCCTGCCGTTCCAGACGAAGGTTGGCGAACGGACGAGCAGAACTGCCGAGCGAACTTCTCACCCTTTCATTCGCCTCTTCTATAGTTTCAGAGTCCAGATTGATATAAACTTCGGGATGTGCGAGAAATTCACGGATCGTTTCGTTATCTGACGACATGCTCTCAACAATCATGTCACCATCGCTTTTGGGAACCCGAAGCAGGAGTATCTGCCCATTCTCAGGAAACTCAAATACACCTCTTACATTTAGCTGGCCTGCATGAAAGCTGACGAGCCTGCTCGGGGAGATCTCAACCACCATCCACTTTTCTTCATCCCCACGAGCAGTGGCAAACGAAATAACAAACAGACTGCCGGTTGCATTGCGAATACTGAACAACAGAGGTCTATCGAAGTAGTCGTACACCTCGATCATCTCGTACCTTCCAATGTACGGAATACTGGAAGTGTTCAGACCACCCTCCTCCTGTATGAAATATCCCTGCCCATGTAGGGCCAGAAGTTGCAATGTGTGTTGCTTGTCCGCGAAGGGGATACTTTGTAGACCCCGTCATCGATCATCAAGTCAAGCACAACCACCGGGTACTCATCCCATTGCCCCCTGGGGTAAGTCTTCATCAACTGAACTCGTGCAGCCTCCAGCTCGGCCAAACTTCTATAACCCGACAGTGCACAAGCGTCACACTGCAGACGTGGAGGGAAGGTCTTTCCTAAAGTTATGTGGTCCTGAAAGTTCAACGGGTGTGATGGATCACCAGGGCGTTCCGTGGCGAACCGGTAGTACTCCCCCTCAAGGCTCTGGGCGTCTGCTGGCGGGCACTGGGGGGGGAAGTACTCAGGAAAGGTCACCCACAGACCATACCAGGCATCCGACCCTGGGTTGAGCGAATGCGAGCCGGGTGAGGCTGGTCCTCAACGCGGTCTGTACACATCTGGCGCTCTGATCCACCTACTATCATAACTCCGATGATTATGCCATAAGCATAACGACGTATAATTATTTAGTTATTGTCCGGCTAACCGTGTCTTCTATGGTAGACTCAGTTCAAATTACGTACCAAAGGGGTTAATGACCACAGCCTGGAGAGCAGGTACGCCCTGCTGGCTTAGAGCAACTCCCTGAGCGGCACCCCGACCCCCGCTGCTAACCGGTGCATGTTATCCACACCGACATTCCGGCGCCCCACTTCAATTTGAGCGATGTACGACCACGTGAGCCCGGAAGCCTCAGCTAAGTCCTCCAGGGTCATCCCCTTGCGGTTCCTCTCCTCACGCAGCCGTCGCCCGAAAGTCAGTCTGGATTCCGTCGGGGCGCCGCCTGTTTTTGCCACCACCCCAGGCTGGCAACCGCCCTACACATGGGCCATTCAATTAAAGCCATATCACTTAAAGCCATGTTACGTTATGGGCATACCTCAGGAGGTGCTGTGCCCATGAAAAAATGGCTTGTCATCGCTCTTTTCTTCTCGGCGACTGCGCAGGCGGCCCCCGCCGCCGACTGCAAGAGCTTGATATTGGCGGGCGTGAACAGGGTGATCTACCGGACTCAGGCCGTCTTCCCAGCCGAGCCGGAGACCGTGACTGCGGAGTTCTTCGATGACACCACCCCAGCGAGTCCAGTTGCATTCTGCGGTTACTCGTTCAGACCGGATCGGGCAGCACAGGTCTTGACGGTAAGCGCGCCCAAGCTGACGGCTTTCTCGAACATATTTCGAGAGGGCTACAGGGACACTGGTAGGATCGTCCTAGAGAACAAGTACTACAGCGATACCAGCCACCCGTCGAACGTCGTGTTCGACCCCAAGACTTATCGACTCAGTTTCGATGCGGCGGGTTCCCCTGTCACGCCGACCACGCTCGGTGTGACGGTCGATGGTGGTCCCCTTCAGCCCCTGTTCTACAAGAACACGCCCCGCAGTGTTCAGGTCCCAAAGACGGCACGTATGATCGACATCTACGCCAAGGCGCAGGCTGATACGAGGCTGGACTGGCAGCGTGTGACCATCGACCTCAAGAAGCCCGCCATCGTCTTCTACCAGAAGATGACCTTCCCGACGAAGTGAAGGGAGGGGGCGTCGCCCCCTTCCTGTGCCGCTCCCAAGTGTGGTGAGGCTGACGCGACGGTCCCCGGTCCGTCAACCCGATGTCGCCCGCCGCCCCTCCCGCGAGTGGCTGTCCACCCCCCGCCGGTAGATCCACAGGGTGGTTGTGTTCGGTCGTCTCCCGACCCGTGCTTCCACCCAGTCCGCCATCTCGGCGTAGCTCATGGGCGTGGTGGTGAGGGCGAGACGCAGTTCTTCCTCCTGCTCGGCGGTGAGCAGTCTCTTCCTGGGGCTGGGTCGCCCCCGCTTGACCTCCCGTATCCCCTCGGGGCCCTGGGCGTTGTAGCGGGTCACCGTCCGGCGCACGAGGTCCCACGACACACCCAGCCGCCGGGCGACCGTCGCCACCTCGGGACCCTGGTGGTAGTGCCAGAGGATGGTCCAGCGGCGCCGCTCACTGGGCGTGGGGGCCCCGTCCCGCTCACGGGTGAGGCCCGCGAGGTCGAGGTGCGCCGCGAGGGACCCGAGTTGCGGCGGTGGACGCCCGCCCTGCCGACTCAGCCGGTCGGCGACGGCCCCGTACCACGCCGGGACCGGGTGGAGGTGGTGGACCAGCGGACTCTTCGGGAGTCCCGCCGCCTGGCAGGTCCGCACGAACTGGTCCGGCCACCCCTGCAGCAGGAAATCCAGGTGCTGAAGCAACGTGCGGCGGTCTGGGAGGATGTGGTCCTCGAAGGTCCGGTTGGGGCGCGCAGATGGCTGCTTCAACCCCAGGAGACCGCATGCCCCGGTGAGGTGGACCTGCATCCCCCTGGTGAGGGCCACCGTCAGCAACTGGTGGAGCACGTCGAAGCCCTCCAGGACGGGCACGTCCCCCTGTCCCGGCCACGGCAGGACGCCCGTGTCGGCGCCCTGGAGCATCCACCCCTGCAACGCGAGGAGGGGGGCATCCCCGGGGGAAGCGTCTCCCCGCCTCAGGTCCGCCCCGCAGGTCGCGCAACAGCCGAAGGGCGGCTCGGGCTGTACGCTCCAGTCCTGCCCGTGCCCCAGGTCGTTGCGCTGTGGGGCGTAGGGCGCGTCGCAGGCCGGGCAGGCGTCGAGCAGCAGGCACCCGTGGTGTTGGCAGAGACCGACGAAGGAGAGCCGCCAGGTCTGGCGGAGGTACAGCCCTTCCCGCAGACAGGCTGGGCAGAACGACAGCCCGGGGCGCTCACACAGGTAGCCGCGCTTGTTCAGCGGCGTGACCCAGCGCACCTGGGACCTGGGCGGCAACGTGGGGATGACGCGCCCCACGAGAGGCCGCAGGGTCAGGGCCACGATGGTGTCCAGGGGGAGCCCCGTCGCCCCGGACAGGGCGCGGGCGACCTCTGCCCGCAGGGAGCGGTCAGGGTCGCGGGTCCAGAAGTTGTGGTGGCCGGTCATGTGGAACGAGAAGTAGGGCAGCCGCTGGGTGTTCGCGTGAGCCAGCCGCATGAACCACGAGGAGAACAGTTCGTCCGCGAAGGGCCGGGGACGCACCGGGAGCAGGCCCCCCTCCCCCTGCACCTCAGACCGCCTGCCCGCCGTCCTGTCCGGGTCCGTCCTCCTCGTCCTCTTCTGTCTCCCCATACTTCAGGTCTGCCAGCAGGGCCCCGTAGTTGAGGCGGTGCTGCAGCCCAGCCTCGGCGGCACTCGCCGCCTGGTCACGCTGGTCGGGCGGTATCCAGGGCAGTTCCAGCAGCGCCTTGCGGGTGATGCGCTCCTTCTGCGAGAGGATGGCCTGTCTCGCCGCCCGCCTGAGGAGCTTGCTCAGTTCACCGATGACCCCGCCCGTCATGACCAGCAGCAGGGGCGCGAGCTGTTCCGAGGCGAGGTCTGACCGCTTCCTCAGGGGCAGGGTGGCCTCGAAGGAGGCGAGCAGTTGCAGGAACTCGTCGTCAAGCTGCCACTTGGGAAGGACCAGGGGCGGGAAACGGTTCTGGATCTGCTTGTCGTCGCGCAGGACGGCCAGGGCGTCGAAGTTGCCCGTCAGGATGATGGGCCGCTGCAACTCGTTCCCCAGCTCCTTGATCGCGTTCAGGAGTTGCTGCCGCTGGGTGCCCGTCCCCGCGAGGCTGTTGTTGATCTCGTCGAGGATCAGCACCCTCATCCCCACCTTCAGCAACAGGTCCTTGATCTGGAAGAACTTCTTGTCGGGCTTGTCGGTGATCTTGAAGACCGCGTTCAGTTCCCTGAGCAGGCGGTTGTAGAAGCGGTCCTCATTCGGGGTGGCGGGAGCGTCGAACCGGATCACCGGGCGGACCGCCCGCGCTGCGTCCGGGTCGTCGACCAGGGGATGCAGACCTGCGAAACGCTTGACCAGCGTGGTCTTGCCGTTGTGGGTATCAGCCGTCAGGAGCAGGTTCGAGGGCCGGGTGAGAGAGGGCTCCTCGAACAACAACTCCATCTCGCTGAGGGCGTTCTTCGCCGCCGAGTAACCGATCCAGCGGTCCTCCGCGATGAACGCGAGCCGTTGCTCATCCGGTGCCCTCAACAGCCTCTGTGCCGCCTCGATCAACTGCCTGTCTTGTGTCACCTGACATGCCCCCCCTTGCATCCTACCGGGGACGGTGACCGGGGACAAGGGGTGTCCGGGTCATTCGATGTCATCGAAGGGCTTGATCTCGCGGGCCTTCTTGAAGGGGTTGAGGGCGGACCTGTCCTTCGAGGGAGGCTCCGCCTTCTCGGCCCCGGCGGGCCTGTCCACCCTGGCCCGCTGCCGCTGCTTCTCGGCCTCGGCACGCACGCTCTTGGTCTGCTCTTCCTCACCCTGGACGAGCCGCCGCATGAGGCGGAAGGTGTTCATGACGGCCCGCTCGTCCTCCAGCTTGATGCGATGCTTCCTGGCGAACACCCTGGTGGCCCGCAGCTCCCAGATGCTCATGGAGGGGAAGTTGGGTTGACGGCAGCGCACCTCGAAGTAGCGGTCCAGGTCGGGGTCGAGGAAGTAGACCGCCGAGACGTCCCGGGGGTCATAGCTCACGAGGAACTTCCGGGCGCGCGTGGGGTGGTCAGGGTGGCGGGCACCGATGTACCGGCGCAGCACGTCACTCATGTAGATCAGCCCGCCGTGGCGGATGCCGGTGCGTTGCACTGTGGCCTCGAAGAAGGGGAGGAAGTCCATCCTCAGACGGTCAGCACGGTCGCCCATGATGCGCTCGGGCAGACCGGTCGGGGGGTGGTCGTCCGAGCCGTGCAGCAGCCCGGCCTCCCAGGCGGCGAGTGGTGTCATGTCGAGTTCACTGTGGACACGGCGGTGGTAGACCCCCAGGATGTAGGCGGTCAGCCAGGTCTCGAAGGCTTCCAGGGTGATGGTGGCCTCCTCCTCGGCGTCGTAGTCACCGCGCGCCCTCGGGTTGCTGAACGTGGTGCCGGGGAGGGTGTGGATCTCCCGGAGCAGGGTGCCCAGGAGCCTCTCGATGTGACCGCCGTACTGGGGGCGGAGGACCGGGCGGAACTCACGGTCGGAGACGTGTTCCCTCAGGGCCCGCTCGATCATGTGGCCCCGGAACTCGCGGGCGTTGTCCATCTTCACGAGGACGGGCCTGCCGTAGCAGGGCCAGTCCAACTTCGAGGTGTGGTCCCCCACGACCGCCTCACCCATCTCGGCGCGGAGCAGACCGAGGATGCGGTCCAGGGCCTCCTCGTGGCGGGCGAGCCACAGGTCCTTGGGGAGGATGGCGTGGGTGAGGGCTGCCCCTGCCGCGAAGGCGTTGGGGTTGTCGAAGGAGATGTAGAAGCCCAGCACCACCCGGGAGAACACGTCCATGACCAGCGTGATCCAGGGTCTGCCGATGGGGAGCCGGTGGACGGTATCGACCAGCTGGATGTCGAGCGGGGTGTGGTCAATCTGGACGACCGCCAGCGGGTAGGTCGCGCCGGGGTAGTGGCCGAGGACCGGGTCGAGGACGCGGGCGGCGCGGCCCCCGAACCGCCTGCTCACCCGCCTGCGTTCCTCGATGCGGTAGATGCGGCGGCGGAAGGTCTGGAAGCCCGGGAGCCGCAGTTCCGGCTCGCCCTCAGCCCGGGTCCTGTTGGCGCGGTCCACCTCGGACTTCAGCCTCTCGTAGACGTTCTGCATCGTGGGGCGCTGCTCGGTGAGGTAGTCCTGCTCGATCAGCGAGTCCATCAGCTTCTCCAGGGCATCGGGGAGGCGACCCCCACCCCGGTCGGACCGCACCCGCCGCATCAGCCCGCGCACGGACTCAGTGGCCTCGTACTTCTTGAGCCAGCGGTACACGGTGGCGGGATCGCAGCCGTGGTCCCGGGCGACGGCCTCGACCTGGGCGCGGGTCCGGGTGGGGCCGAGTCGCAGCAGGGGTTCGATGACCGAGTGGCGGAACTCGGCGTCGCGCAGAGCGGTGGCGTAGCCCTCCGAGTCGAGGGCCCGCCCTGCCTCCCCTGCGACCTCCTCATGCCGCTCCGGGGTCAGTTCGTGGATGGGGGCGGTGAACAGTTCGCCGCGCTCATCCCGCAACTGGGCTTCCCGCAGGTTGGGGATGCGGACGATGCGGGCACGGCGACCCCGGTGCTCGACCCACTCGCCCGCCTGGGGGAGGACGCCGCCGCTCATGCCTGCCGCCGGGGACGGATGGGGCTGGTCATGTGGAAGGGCACGCTCAAGTCTGCCTCAATCCGCCGGGCCGCGATGAGTTTCCAGAGGACCGGGATCAGGTCCACTCTACGCTCTGCTGGGAAGGTCTCCAGGAGGGCCTGGGGCGTGACCTCGCCCAGGCCCAGAAGGGCAGCGAGCACCTCCTGTTCCACGGGAGCGGGGAAGTCGCGGCGCAGGTACGGGCGCAGGAACTGGGCGTTCTTGAGGTGAGGCGCCCGCACGGTGCGCTCGGTGACCAGGGTGAAGGTCCAGCCCTGTCTACGGGCATAGTCCCGGGCTGCCTGGAACTTCACGGCGAAGTGCCCTCGCTTCTCCCGGACTTCCTGGACGTACTTGACCTCGAAGAGCCCGGGGGGCCGGGCGCCCTGGTAACGCACGAGGGTGTCCGGGACGTAGCGCCGCCTCTTGCCCTGCTCATCGAGGTAGGAGATGGTGACCGGCTGAGGCACGACCTGCACCACCTCGGGGTCGAACTCCAAGCCGAGGTAGTGGTCCCGTTCGAGTGCGGACTCGTACTCGGCGCCGCCCTCCGCCTTGGAAGACGCCAGGGTACCTGTGATGGCGCGGTGGCTCTTGCCGATCCTGCGGACGGGCTTCGTTCCGGGCGCCTCAGATTGCCGTTTCACAGTTGCATGTATTGTGGTACATCAGACCTGGAGTTGCAAATAGTGAAGTATATCAGTTGCAGGTAGTATGGTCGAGAACGCTGAATGGTGCCGGGTAAGTTGCGGATACCATGGTTAGCGACACTGCGCCCCGGCGGCCTGCTGGTGCTGGACAACTTCAGCCCGCCGGGGCGGCTGCCCACGGCCCTGCACGCGGGCGACCCGGAGCGGGAGGCGCTGTGGGCACACCCGGAGTTGATCTGCACGGAGGTGGCCGTGAGTGCGGGTGAGCGCGTGATTCTGGCGGCGAGGACCGGATGAGGCGGCGGAATGCGGTCCACAGTCCGCAGTTTTTGGCCTTCCCTGCTTCCCGCCCACCGCGCACCGCGTACCAGAAAGAACCCCAGTGACCGCCCACGAACTCCACCTCACCCTCCTCCGTCATGGACGCAGCCGCGCCGACGACGAGGACGTGCATGAGGGCCGCTACGACTCGCCGCTGACGGACATGGGCCGCGCGCAGGCGAAGGCACTCGCCGGGCACTGGCAGGCCCACCCGCCCGGCTTCGAGCTGGCCTTCTGTTCCACGCTGGCCCGCGCGCACGAGACGGCCGAGATCGTGACGGCGGCGCTCGATGTTCCTCTGCGGCCGGACGATCTGTGGCGGGAATGGGACAACGGCCCCCTGGCGGGCCTGCCGCGCGAGGAGGCCCTGCGCCGTTTTCCCATCCCCGCCTTCCGGCATGATCTCGACCCCTTCACCGCCGAGGGGGGCGAGAGTCAGGCGGCGATCCGGGCGCGGGCGCTGCTCGCCCTGGAGAGCGTCTGGCAGGCCGGGGCTGCGAACGTGCTGGTGGTGTCGCACGGCGGCTTTCTGAACAGCGTGCTGCGCGAGCTGACCGGGGCGCACCGGGGCTGGTTCGCCTTCGGGGACACGGGATTTGCGACCGTCCAGCTTTCACGCGCCAGTCACACCGCTCTGCTGACCGGCGTGAATCTGACACCACACCTCACTCCTCCTGCCGCAGCAGTGGGTAAGGGTTGATGGCGCCGGAAGCCGTGTAGATGCCGTAGTGCAGGTGGGTCGGCGTCCCCCTGGCGTTGCCGCTGTCGCCCACGTAGCCCACCACCGTTCCGGCCTCGATCCACTCGCCTGCCTGCAAGTCGGCGTAGCGGTCGAGGTGCGCGTAGTAATGCCGCTGCCCACCGGGACCGAGAATCATCACTGTGCGTCCGCCCAGGCGGTTCTCGCCCACGTTCAGCACGATGCCGCTTGTGGTGGCGTGAATGGGGGTACCGCGCGGCGCAAAGATGTCCACCCCCTCGTGCCGCCTTTCCCCGCTGCGCGCCCCGCCCCAGGTGTCCGCGAAGTGCCGGTCGGGCAGAGGGGTGGGCAGACTCCGCGCGGTGGGCGCAGGCGCGGCCAGCAGAGCGGCGTACCGCTGGGCCTTCCGCACCGCGGGCCACAGCAGGTACGCCGCGCCCACGAGCAGCGCGAGAACCGGCAGCAGGCGGAGCAGACGGCGCATTCGTTCAGCATGGAGCGCGGGGATGAGAGGTTGAAGGCTATCTGCTCCCGTGCCACCCGCTAGGCTGCGGCGATGGCCCTGAATGGCGGCTACACCTATCGGGAGGAACTGGGCACCCGGGCACGTGGGCTGACGGTGCTGGCCTACCTGACACGCCACTACCCCCACTCCAGCGAAGGCGACTGGCTCTCAAGGCTGGAGCGCGGCGAAGTCAGCCTGGACGGCCTGCCCGCCCACGGTCCGGAGGGGCTGCGGCCAGGTCAGGTGCTGGAATGGCGGCGGCCTCCCTGGCAAGAGGAGGCTGTGCCGCTGCACTACGCCCTGATCCATCAGGACCCGGCGCTGCTGGCGGTCGCCAAGCCTTCGGGGTTGCCTACCCTGCCGGGCGGCGGTTTCCTGAACCACACCCTGCTCGCCCGCGTGCGCGCCGACTTTCCGGAGGCCCGCCCGCTGCACCGTCTGGGACGCGGGACCTCCGGCCTGGTGCTGTTTGCGCGGACGCACGAAGCCGGGGCGATCCTGGCGCGGGCCTGGCGGGAGCAGGCGGTCCAGAAACGCTACCGGGCGCTGGCGGTCGGCCTCCCATCACGGGAGGACTACGTCATCACCACGCCCATCGGCCCGGTGCCGCACCCGCGCCTGGGCAGTGTGTTCGCGGCGAGCGCGCCAGGCAAGGCCGCTTCCAGCCACGCTTCCGTGCTGGAACGTCGCGCGGGCCAGACCCTCTTCGCGGTGGACATCCACACCGGGCGCCCACACCAGATTCGCATTCACCTCGCCGCCATCGGGCATCCGCTGCTGGGTGATCCGCTGTACGCCCCGGGCGGCCTGCCCAGAGCTGACCTGCCGGGGCTGCCGGGCGACGGCGGGTACTGGCTGCATGCCGAGCGGCTGACCTTCCTGCACCCGCTGAGCGGCGAGCGCCTGAGCCTGGAGGCGCCTCCGCCCGCCGAACTGCGCCGCGCGGACGGAACCTGACCTGTCACCCGGTTTCCCCGCCCGGCGGCGCTACAATCCCCCGGTGACGATTGTGGCCGCGCCCGGAACGCACGTGTGGACTCTGGAAGGAGGCCTCACCGCCGCGTTCGAGCAACGCAAGGGGCCGGGCTTCGCGCTGGACCTGCGGGTGCCGGTGGGCGGCGCCCATGACCCGCTGGGCCAGGAAGGCTCGGCGGGCGTGCTGGAGGAGTGGCTCTACAAGGGGGCGGGGGGCCGGGATGCCCGCGCCTACCAGGACGCGCTGGACGACCTGGGCGTGCGACGCGGCGGGGGCGTCGGCCCGGAAGCCACCCGCTTTGGCGTGAGCGGCCTGACGGCGGACCTCCCCGCCGCGCTCGGCCTGGTCGCGGACCTGCTGCTGCGCCCCGCCCTCCCGCCGGAGGAGCTGCCGGTCCTCGCGGACCTCGCGCGGCAGGACCTGGAGGGGCTGGAGGACAGCCCGCCCGACCTGCTGGCGACGGAAGCGCGGCGGCTGGCCTTTCCCCGCGACCCGGCCTCCCCCTTCGCGGGCTACGCGCATCCGGCCAGCGGCACGCCGGAAGGCCTCTCGAATCTCAGCGTGGACGGCCTGCGCGCCTTCCTGGCCCGTTACGGCACGCGCGGCAGCGTGGTGGGCCTGGTGGCCGACGCCGACCCCGCCGAGGTCCGCGCCCTGCTGGAACGGGCCTTTGCCGGGTGGCGCCCGGGCGAGGCCGTGACGGTGCCTGCCGACTTCCGCCCCGGCCTGCGCGTGCATGTCCCCCATGCGGAGGCCGAGCAGACGCACCTCAGCGTGACCGCGCCGGGCGCCCCGCCGCGCAGTGCCGACTGGCTGGCCTGGCAGGTGGCCCTCACCGCACTGGCGGGGGGGAGTGCCAGCCGCCTCTTTCACGCCGTCCGGGAGGAACGCGGCCTGGCCTACAGCGTCAGCGCGTCACCCGTCCTGCTGGGCGGCCGGGGCTTTCTGGCCGCCTACGCGGGCAGCACGCCCGAGCGCGCGCCCGAGACGCTGGCGGTGCTGCTGGCCGAACTCGCCCGGCTGCCGCAGGGCCTGACCGAAGCCGAGTTCGAGCGCGCCCGCCGCGGCCTGACCGCCAGCGTCGTGTTCGGGGCCGAGAGCCCGCGCGCCCGCGCGAGTGGCCTCACGCGCGACCTGGCGGTGTTCGGACGGGTGCGGAGCGTGGCGGACCTCCGCGCCCAGATCGCGGCCCTCACGCTGGAACGTGTGAATGCCTTCCTGGCAGGCTACGACCCCGCCGCGCAGGCGACCGTCGTGACCCTCGGCCCCGGGGAGGTGCCCGCATGACAGTGCGGCACACCCTCCCGAACGGCCTGACCCTCCTGCTCGAACCCGAGGCGGGGGCACAGACCGTCGCCGCCGGGTACTTCGTGGCGACCGGGGCACGCGACGAGCGCCCGGAGGAGATGGGCGCCTCGCACTTTCTCGAACACCTGATGTTCAAGGGGTCGGAGGGGCTGGACGCCGCCACGCTGAACGAGCGCCTGGACGAACTGGGCGGCCACGCGAACGCCTTTACCAGCGAGGAGGCGACCGTCTACCACGCGGCGACCCTCCCCGAGCAGACGCCCGAGTTGCTGGACACCCTGACCGAGCTGCTGCGCCCCGCCCTGCGCCCCGGCGACATCGAACCCGAGCGCGGCGTGATCCTCGAAGAGATCGCGATGTACGCCGAGCAGCCCGCCGTGCGGGTGATGGACGAACTGCGGGCCGACTACTGGGGCAAGCATCCGCTGGGGCACGCGGTGCTGGGAACGCCGGAGACGGTCGGCGCCCTCAGCCGCGAAGCGTTGGAACGCCACTGGCGCGAACGCTACGGTGCGGACCGGGTGACCCTGGCGGTCGTCGGGGCCTTCGATCCCGGCCGGGTGCTGGCCTGGGCCCAGGAGGAACTGAAGGGCTGGCCCGCCGGGACGCCGCCAGCCGGAGCTGCGCCCGCCCGCCCCCTGGCCCCCGGCACCGTCCGCACCCTGCACGACGACCGCCTGACGCGGGCGCAGGTCGCGCTGGCCCTGCCCGGCCTACCCGCCACCCATCCGCTGCGCGAGGCCGCCGTGGTGCTGGCCGAACTGATCGGCGGCGAGAATGGCCTGCTGTACTGGGCGCTGCTCGACACCGGTTTGAGTGACAGCGCCGACCTGGCCCACCTGGACTACCGGGACGGGGGAACCTTCGAGGGCGGCTTTTCCTGCGACCCCGGACGCGCCCAGGCGGTGCTGGACGCCTACCGCGCCGTGCTGGAGACGGCCCCCGGCGCACTGACCGAGGCGGCCGTCCGCCGCGCCGCCCGCAAACTGGCGGTGGGCACCCTGCTGCGCGCGGAAACCCCGCAGGGCCGCCTGTTTGCGCTGGGCATGGAGGCCCTGGCGCTGGGGCAGGCCCTGTCCACCGCCGAACTGGTGGACCGCGCCGCCCGCGTCACCCTGAGGGACGTGCGCGAGGTGCTGGAGCTTTGCCCGCTCACGCGGCCGACGGTCGTGGCGCTCGGTCCTCTTGCCAACCTGCGCTAAAGGCGGACGGGCCGAGAACAGGCCCGGTCAACCTTCAGCCACCATGAGAAACCCCTAATGAAACGGTGGGGAAACCTTGCAGCGGCGCAGAGGGATAGTTATCATGCCTCTCACCGGAAAAACGGCCCGGATTTTTTGTGCCGAACAGCCTCTTTTCTCCAGCCTCACGGCACGGCCGTGGTGTTGGCGATCACATCCGGCGTTCAAGGAGTTCACATGAAATCACACCGCAGTTTGTCCCTCGCCCTGTTGACTGGCCTGCTGCTCTCGGCGTGCGGTCCCTCGAACGGGAACGGCCCCACGCCGCCGCCTGCCAGCGATACCAGCATGATCGGCACGGGCAGCAGCACGGTCGCCGGGTACCTCGCCAACGCCCAGGCCGGGAAACTGGTCGCGGGCAGCGCCGTCACGGTGGAGAATGCCAGCGGCAGCGTGATCGCCAGCGGCGCGACGAATGCGGAGGGCAAGTTCACCCTCAAGCTCGATCCGGGCGTCTACAACCTCAGCTTCAAGAAGGACGGCTACGCGGCTTCGCGAATCGAGGGCCTGCGGGTGGTGAGCGGCACGAACCCGCCGCTGAACGCCATCGAGCGCCTGGCCTTCGCCACCACGCTGCCCATCGCCGTGCCCAAGCTGGACGTGAAGTACCTCCAGGGTGCGGACGCGGTGGACTTCAGCAACGACCCGGCGAAGGCCGCGCAGTTCAACGCGAGTGCGGGCGTGCCGGTGCAGATCACGGCCAGCACGGCGGGCAACCCCGCCACCAGCCCCAACCTCATCTACGCGGGCCTGGGCGGCGTGCCGGGGAGCGGCGCCTTCGGGACGCGCGTGCTGGTGAACAACGATCCCAAGAACACTGAGCTCAAGACGACCGCGACGCTGACGGGTGCCAACCTGCGGGGCGTGCGCGGCCCGACCGAGCTGTACATCGTCGTCTACGACAGCAACGACAACCGCATCGAGCGGCGCATTCCCATCGTCGTGAACGACGACAAGCCGAACGACGCCACGCTGACCAGCGTCGGTGACCCCAAGGCGATGGCCGTGACGCTCGCGCAGCGGAGCGGGTTCTACAGCCCGATCCAGCCCACCGGCGCGCCCGATGACATCAGCACGCTGTTCGTGGACCTGAGCTGGAACTACACCAGCGGCCTGGGGGGAACGCCCCTCGGCGTGCGGGTGTGGACCAGCGACGACGGCAACACTTTCCGCCTGCTCAAGACGGTGAACGGCAGCGATAAGACCGCGCGCGACGGCAGCGGCAGCCTGGAAGTCGGCAAGAAGGTCTACTACCAGTTCGAGGTCTACAGCAGCACCCAGAGCGTCCGCAGCGACGTGGTCAGCACCACCCCGCTGGACAGCTTCACCCTGACCAACCTCAAGCCCGCCAACAACAGCCGCGGCGCGTCGCGCACCCCCACCCTGTCCTGGGACGTGTCGAAGAAGGTCGGGGACTACCGCAAGTTCTACGTGATGGTCAACGACTACCCGCAGCAGAGCAGCGACTGCTTCTGGGGCAACCTGCTGTGTACCGGCGACACCAAGGACAACATGTTCAGTGACGACGGCAGCGCGCCCGCGCTGAAGAACACGGACAACAGCTACTCCATCGCCTTCAACGCCAACGGCAAGGCGCTGCTGCCCGCCCTGGAGAGCAACCACGCCTACACGCTGGACATCTCGGCGGCGGCCTTCAGCAAGGACGGGAACGCCATCAGCATCGCCCACGACTACTTCTCGGCCTTCTACGCGGCCCCGACCGGGTGCAACTTCGGCGGCCCGGTGTGCCAGGGCGAGGTCAGCAACTTCACGACGGGAGACAAGTGATGAAAAAACGCCTCACCCTCACCAGCCTGAGCGCCGCCCTGCTGCTCGCGGCCTGCGGCCGTACCGCCCCCCAGCCGGACACGGCCACCGGCACCGCGCCGGACACCACCGCCCTCCAGCAGCAGCTCAGCGGCGTGACCCGGCTCAGCAGCGTCCTCGGCCAGACGCTCCCCGACGTGGCCGGGCTGGCCAAGACCGGCAGCGAGGGCGACACCACCCAGGAACTGGTGGTCGCCTACCAGGACCGCGCCTTTGTGGACCGGCTGGCCGCCCACCTCGGCGCGCGGGTCGCGGATGACCTTCCCCAGCTCCGGGTCGCGCTGCTGGTGCTGCCGGACACCCTCAGCGTGAACCGCGCGGCGGCGGCCCTGACCCTCCGCCCGGTCAGCGGCCTGCGCTACGCCGAGGCCAACGGTTACCAGGGCAAGCTGCCGGTGCTGCCGGACGGCCAGCACCTGAGCGGCCAGGGCCTCACGGCGCAGGCCGACAGCAGCGATCCGCTGAGCGAAAAGCAGTGGTGGATCAAGCAGATTCAGGCCGATCAGGTGCGCGGGATCTCCACCGGCAAGGGCGTGATCGTCGGCGTGGTGG
Organism: Deinococcus metallilatus; assembly: GCF_004758605.1. Classification (NCBI taxonomy): domain Bacteria; kingdom Thermotogati; phylum Deinococcota; class Deinococci; order Deinococcales; family Deinococcaceae; genus Deinococcus; species Deinococcus metallilatus. The sequence goes on along the minus strand of NZ_CP038512.1, from coordinate 183,213 downwards.
ACGATGACTTCGACCGCCTGCACGAGGACCTCAAGGCCGACGGCAAGATCGTGACGGGGATCGACACCAGCACCGGCAAGGAGCTGACGCCCGACATGCCCCTCACCAGCGGCTCGCACGGCAGCGGCACGGCGGGCACCATCGCCGAGCGCATGGGCAACCCGGTGGGCGGCGCGGGTGTGGCCCCCGACGCGATCCTGATGCCGGTCCGCATCTTCACGCCCAAAGGGTTCACCGGCTCCTTCAACGTGGCCAAGGGCATGGTGTACGCGGTGGACCACGGGGCGCGGGTGCTGAACAACTCCTGGGGTGGCGGCGGGTACACGCAGCTCGTCAAGGACGCGGTGGACTACGCCCTGGGCAAGAACGTGGTGGTGGTCGGCGCGGCGGGCAACGACTACTCGAACCTGTTCAACGGCCCCGGCGCTTACACCGGCGCGATCAACGTCGGCGCGAGCGCGGGCGACGACCGCAAGGCCTCCTTCAGCAACTGCGGCCTGCGGGTGGACCTCTTCGCGCCCGGCGATTACGGCCTGACCACCTACATCAACGAGGCCCTGTCCTCGCCCGCCCGCGAGTCCAGCTACGGCCTCTTCAACGGCACCAGCATGGCGAGTCCGGTGGTGTCAGGGGCGGCGGCGCTGCTGCTCCAGCTCAAGCCCGACCTGACGCCCTACCAGGTCAAGAAACTGCTGGCCAGCACCGGCGACCCGATGAATCCCGACCTGTATCCCTGCGTCAAGGGCTACAACCGGCTGAACGTGAAGTCGGCGCTGGCCGCCCTCCAGGCTGGCAAGGTTCCCGCCGACGGCGGCAGCGTGCAGGTGGAGGTCGTGGACATCAGCGAGGGGTCCCCGATCAGCGGCACCGACGTGATCCTCACGCCGCTCGAAGGCCAGAACAAGGGGATGGACTACCTCGGGCGCACCGGCAACAGCCAACTGGAACCCAGCGCCAAGACCGCGTTCTCCGGCGTGGCCCGCTTCTTCGGCGTCGAGCCGGGCCGCTACCGCGTCAGCGTGGCCGGACCCAGCGTGAACGAGTACGGCGGCACCCGCGACAACATCATGGGTGAAATCACCGTCACGGCAGGCAAGAACCTGAACCTCAGCTACGCGCATCAGGTGGACTTCTACGAGTACAGCGTCGTGAACAAGGCGCTGTACCGCAACAACAGCCTGCAAACCGCCACCGACCTGACGACCATCCCCAACGCGGCCTTCGCGGAGAGCCTGCTGCTCGGCGGCGCCTTCGACAGCGCGAACCTCGTGTACGCCGATCCGGTGAAGGGGCCGGACGTGGATTACCTGAAGCTCAGCGTGGGCGCGGGGCAGACCCTGACGGTGCAGGGGCTGGCGGCCAGCATCGGCTCCAAGACGAACGTGCAGGTGGATCTGCTGGATGCCAGCGGCGCCGTTGTCGCGGCGGGCAAGGCCGTGGCGGGCGCGATCAGCAAGGGCGGCGGGGACAGCGTGGCGAGCGTCAAGGCGACCACCGCCGGAACCTACTACATCCGCTTCAGCAACACGACGGCGACCGAGGGCCTGGGGGCTTTCTACACCAGCCTCGTCACCATCAAGTAAACCCGACCGGGAGAGGAGCGGAGGCCGCGGCTTCCGCTCTTTCTCGTGGGCTCATCCCTTGCGCCGGGAGAACGCGGCGCAGGGTGAGGGTGCGAATGTTCCCTTCCGGTGCCGGGGGAGGCCCGCAGCGGGTGGCTTCTCCGTGGGGCACCGCCATCCGGTCAAGACCGTCCTGCGCCACGCCCCCACTCAGGGAGCGGGACGCGCTGAGGCCATCTCGACGCCGCGCGCTGCACGTGGACGACGACCCGACAGCCCCGAGGCCCTGCGGGAAACCATCTTTCCCCGCTTCGGCAGAGCCAGACGTGCGCCACCAGGGGCAAAGGGTTGAGCCTCGCCAGCGTCCGCGCCCTGACGGGGGCGCCCAGCGGGCAACAGCGAAACCCGAGCACCCGCGCCCGAGCTTCACCGCGGACAGCTACCGCCACGTCTATAAGGACGAGCATGAGGAGTGGGCGCTCGACCTGAGTGACCCGATCGAGGGGCGGCGCAAGGCGTAGGGGCCGTTTCGCCGGGTTTGTCACGCCAGCAAAAGAGGCCTCTCCACTCTCTCTTCCTTAAACAGAAAACCCCGCTTGGCGCGGGGTTTTTTCTGGTGCACTCGCCGCGATTCGAACGCGGGACCTGCCCCTTAGGAGGGGGCCGCTCTATCCAGCTGAGCTACGAGTGCAGGTCAGCCGATGCGGCGGGCAGTATAGCAGGGCGAGGAGGCCGGGAAAACATACGGCCTCCCCTGCCGCTGGTCCCGTCCGCTCAGCGGTTCATGATGTGAATCGCCTGCTTGTGGACCGCCTCGGCGGCCTCCAGCACGGACTCCCCGAGGGTGGGGTGCGCGTGGATGGTCAGGGCGATGTCGGCGGCGGTGGCGGCCATCTCCAGCGCCAGGCTGGCCTCGCCCAGCATGTCCGAGGCGTGGGGGCCGACGATGTGGACGCCCAGCACCAGATCGGTGTCCTTTTCGACCACCATCTTCACGAAGCCGTCGGTCTGCTGGAGGGTCATCGCGCGGCCCGAGGCGCTGAAGGGGAAGTTGCCGGTCTTGACCTGATAGCCCTTGTCCTTGGCCTCCTGCTCGGTGAGGCCGACCCAGGCGAGTTCGGGGCTGGTGTAGACGACGCCGGGGATGGCGACGGCGTCCTGCGCGGCGGGCTTCCCGGCGACCACCTCGGCAGCGACCAGCCCTTCCTTCATCGCCTTGTGGGCCAGCATCGGGTTTCCGGCCACGTCGCCAATCGCGTAGATGTGGGGCACGTTGGTGCGCTGCTCGCGGTCGGCAGGGATGAAGCCGCGGTCGGTGACGGTCACGCCCGCCGCCTGCGCGTTCAGGCCGTCGGTGCGGGGACGGCGGCCCACTGCGACCAGCACGCGGTCGAAGACCTCGGTGCGCTTCTCGCCGGTCTTGACGCTCTCCAGTTCGACGTGGATGCCGTCCGCCTTCTTCTCGGCCTTGTTGGCCTTGGTCTGCGTCTCGATCTCGATGCCCTGCTTCTTCATCGCCTTGCTGAATTCCTTCACCGCGTCGGCGTCGGCACCGGGGATGATGCTGGGCAGGAACTCGATCACCTTCACCTTGGCGCCGAGGTTGTTGTACACGTGCGCGAACTCGAAGCCGATCACGCCGCCGCCCACGCACAGCATCCGCGCCGGGATGGGGTCGGGCACAACGAGGGCGCCGGTGGAGTCCACGATGTTCTGCTGGTCCACCTCCAGCCCCGGCAGCCGCGCGGGTTCCGAGCCGGTCGCGATGATGATGTTCGAGGCGGTGTAGGTCTTGTCGCCCACCTTGACCGTGTGGGGATCGACGAAGCTGGCCTGGCCGACCAGATGCGTGACCTTGTTGGCCTTGAAGAGAGCGCCCACGCCGCCGGTCAGCTTCTTGACGATGCCGTCCTTCCAGCCGTTGAGCTTTTGCACGTTCAGCTTCTGCTCCCCGAAGCTCAGGCCGAAGTCGGCAGCCTCGTGGGCGGCAGCCATCATCTCGCCCGCGTGCAGGAGCGCCTTGGTGGGAATGCAGCCCACGTTCAGGCACACGCCGCCCAGGGCTTCGCGCTCGGCGCAGGCCACCTTGAGGCCCAGTTGCGCGGCGCGAATCGCGGCGTGGTAGCCGCCCGGCCCGGCCCCGATCACGAGGAGGTCAAAGTCCATCTGTTTCGTCATGCGGGCAGTCTAACGCGCGTCCGAAAGTCCCACCAATCACGCCTGCCGGGAGTTGGACAGGGTCCATTGACCACTCGCAATGGTGAGTCAAGCCTCCAGAAACTCCGCCACCACCCGGTTGAGCAGCCACCAGCCCGTCGGCGTGGCGCGGAGTTGGTCGCCCTCCAGGGTCAGCAGGCCCCGGCGCACGTTGGCGGCGAGAGGCCGCGCGTACCGCTCGCGGACGTTCAGCCCGCTGCGCCGCGTCAGGTCCGCGAGGTTCAAGCCTTCGCGCAGGCGCAGGCCCATAAAGAGTGCGTCGGTGACGTACTCCTCGGCGTCTATCGGCTGCACTTCGCCCTCCTTGCCCGTCAGCCAGTCGTGGAGGTGGGGGTTGGTGCGGCGGAGGGTGAGGGGGGAGTGGTCAGTGGTCAGTGGTGAGTGGAGGTCAAGTCCATCTGCCATCTGCTCTCCGCCCCCTCCTGCGGACTCGTAGAGCTGCCCCGCAGAGCTTTGCAAGCCCGCTGGATAGTGTCCCGCCGCCCCCGGCCCCAGCCCCAGATACGTGCGGCCCAGCCAGTAGGCGAGGTTGTGGCGGGATTCCTGACCGGGACGCGCGTAGTTGCTGACCTCGTAGCGGGTGAAACCGAGGGCGGTGAGAAGTTCCTCGGTGCGCTCGAAGCCCGCGCGCTCGTCGTCCTCCTCCACAGTCACGCCCCGGCGGGCGAACTCGGTGCCCGGCTCGATGGTGAGGGTATAGGCGCTGACGTGGCCCACGCCCAGGTCCACCAGCCCGCGAATATCGCTTTCGAGGGGCTGGCCGGGCACGGCGGTGATCAGGTCGCCGCTCACGCGAAAGCCCCGGTCCACCAGGGTCGTCACGGCCTCGCGGGCCTGCCGCGCGTCGTGCTGTCGGCCCAGGAACTTCAGCGTGGCGTCGTCGAGGCTCTGTACGCCCACCGACGCTCGGTCGAAGCCCAGGTCACGCCACAGGGCCGCCCGGTCCGCGCTAACGGTACCGGGGTTGATCTCCAGCGTGTTTTCCAGGCGGCCCCAGCCCAGGTGACGGCGGATGCTCTCCGAGAGAGCCGTGATTTCCGGGTCGCGCAGAAAGCTGGGTGTCCCGCCGCCGATATACACCGTGTCGAGGTCCACCGCGTACTCGCCCGCAAGCCGCGCGGCTTCCTCCTCCACCCGTTCCAGGTACTTTTCGACCAATCCCGCCCGGCGCGTCAGGACGTGAAAATCGCAGTACGGGCAGATGGTCGGACAGAACGGAACATGGACGTAAAGGTGGCGGACGGTCGGGTCGAGGGCGGGCACAGGGGTAGGGTACGTGGGAAACGGGGGGCGGGAGGCGGTGGAAGTCGCGTTTGCCTGTCGTCATGCAGCCTTCACAGGCGTTGCTGGTTGGCGAGGGAGGTCCGCAGTCGCTCGGCGTAAGGCCGCCGCTCCTCGGGTGTCGTCGTGCGCCGCTCTGGCGTCAACATATAAAGGTTGTCATCCACGTAGCGTGGGAAGACTTGGAGGTGATAGTGCCACACGTCCTGGCCGCCACCAGGCTCGTTGTGCTGGCGGGTCGAAACGCCTTCGCAACTGTAGACCGTCTTGAGTGTCAGAGCGATCACACGGGACACGTCATGAATGGCTGCCCCGTAATGCACGGGAAGCTCGTACAGGTTCTCGAAGTGCTCGTTCGGCACGATCACCACGTGTCCGGGGTTATTGGGCCACCAGCAGGAGGAAATAAAGGCGGTGACGAGTTCGTTTTGCAGCACGATGTCTTCAGGCTGCGTGTAGGGCAGAGGACGCGGTGTTCCGCGAACGACATCGCAAAACGGGCAGTCGTAAGGCTCAGGGGCGTGGTTATACATGTTGTTCCTTTCAGCAGCCCTACCGCCCGTGTGGCGTCAGGTCCATCCAGGCTTCCAGCGTGACCTGCACGTGGTCCGGGGCCGTGACCACGACTGGCACCGCCAGGGAAGCGGCAGCACTCGCGGCCCCATTCTCGCCCGGTTCGCCCGCCACCCCCAGGGCCCCCTGCCAGGCCGGGAACTCGCCCCCCTCGCGGTACCCGGCGCCGCCCGCGTCCTCCACCCGGCGTTCGGGGACGGTCACGGCGGGGCCGGAGGCGAGGGCACGCGGGGCGACGATCAGCACGCCGCGCGGTTCCAGTTCACGCAGGGCGGCGAGCAGCGGCGTCAGGCCGTCGTGAACGAGCAGGTCGACCCGGCCCTTGCCGTCCAACGCGGCGAGTTGCGAAGGGATACCCGCCGCGAGTTCGGGCGGAGCGGCGAGCAGCCAGCGGTGCCCGCCCGCCCGGCCCTCGAAACTCGCGTGGGCCGAGCCGTACACGTCCGTCCAGGTGCGCTTGTGTTCCATGCGGGTCAGGATAAGGGGCAGGCAAGGCAGAGGCTGCTCTGTGGCGGCAATAAAAAAGCCGCCTCTTGGGCGGTGATAAAGAGAATATAGCGTGGAATGCAGAAGAAGTCAACTTATGCACTTGGGAGCTTCGGGTCAAGCGTGGGGGGAGAGAAATCGGGTTGGCCGGACGGCGTCGGCTCCCGCGACCCTGCGCCTTGAGAGGCGAACAACACGGAACGTTCCGGGCAGGCATGAATGATGCCCGGTTCCGAGTTGTGCCCTTGGAACCGGTGGGGCGCCTGTTCCCCTCCCCTCACCCAAGCTCGTCCCACGTCTCCCCCGCTTCCGGGACCCGGAACCCATCCAGATCGTCATAGGGGAGCTTCAGCAGTTGTCCGGCGCCGTTCCAGCCGCTCAGCAGCGAGAGCGGCACGCCGCCGCCGGGGTGGACGGTGCCGCCCACCTGGACCAGATTCCGCGCGGAGGGGTGGGTCCAGCCGGGGCGCAGGCTGCCGGTCAGCCCATGCGGGGCACGGCCGTAGATCGCGCCCGCCACGCCGGTCCGCGCGTAGTCGGCGGGTGTGAGGGGCCGCCAGCCGGTCACCTCCAGCGGGAGGCGGTTCTGAAGCTGCCGCAACAGGAATGCGCCGTACCCGCGTGGGTCGCCGGGCACCGTGGGATCAGGCGGCGCGTTCACCAGCAGGAAAGCCAGGTCGCCGCCCAGGTGGAGGTACAGGGTGGGGTCGTCCGGCAACCGCCCCGCCCGGATGTCCCGCCACTCGCGGGCGTACTCGGCAGGCCAGAAAATGTGGTGGGCGTGGCCCCGGTCCTCCCGCAAGCGGAGTTGCAGCGCAAAACCGCTGATGCCCCGCGCTCCGGGGGCGGGCGGCAGGCCCAGCCAGCGGCGGGTGAGGGCGTGATCCGCGGCACTCACCCAGGCGTCGGCGGCGAAGGCCCCCCGGTCCGTGTGCGCGCCCAGCACCCGGCGCCCATGCGTGACGAGGTGCTGCACCCGCGTCCCGAACTCGAAGCGCACGCCCAGCGCCTCCGCCTGTTCGCGCAACTGTTCGGCGAGGGCGGCCATTCCCCCCGCCAGGTGCCAGACCCCGTAGCCCAGTTCCACCCAGGCGACGTTGTGCAGCACGGCGGGCGCGCGGTACGGATCGGCGCCCAGATAGGTCGCGAAGCGCAGCCAGAACGGCGTCAGGAAGGGGCCGCTCTGGACCAGGCGCGCGAGGCTGGACCAGGGGGCCGCCCGCCCTCCGCGCGTGAGGGCGTAGCGGGCCAGGGCCAGACGGTCAGGCGGCGGCCCGAACAGGAAGGTCGGGGCCGCGTCCAGGTACATGCGGCGCGAGGCGGCCAGCAATCGGACGTAGTCGCGGCCCTCCCGGAGCGAGAGTTGCGCGAGCGTCGCGTCCAGGCTCCCCGCGACGTGCAGCGCCTCGGGGGCGAAGGTGCGGCCCCCGGGACCGTGATAGGTGGTGGTCGGACGGGCGGCTTCCAGCCCGGGTGGCGGCAAACCCACCCGCGCGTGGAGGGCGCGGAACACCTGCGGCATGGTCACGACCGTCGGGCCGCTGGAAAAGTCCGCTTCGCCCAGGGCCGCCTTGCCGCCTGCCCGTTCCAGGCTGTCGAGCACGGTCACGTGGGCGCCCGCCTGCGCCAGCCGCAGGGCCGCCGCCAGGCCCGCGAAGCCCGCCCCGATGACGGCGACGTGGCGGGGGGAACGGGTCATTCCGCTCCCGCCTGCGCGTAGTCCCGGCCCTTCCAGCTCACCCGGGGGCGCAGGGCGCGCAGGTACACGGGCAGTGCCAGCAGCGGCGTGACCGGTCCCAGCAGCCCCTCCGCGAGGTCGGCGGGCGTGCGGCGGCCCGTGACCAGATTCACTGCCGTTCGCTCCAGCAGGCCTGCCGCCCGCAGCCACGTCACCCCGGAGAGGCGGGCGGGCAGCAGCCACGGCAGCGTGTACGCCGCCAGATGCCACGCGGCAGAGGCGACCAGCAGTGCCCGCGAGCGACCATGAAACGCCGCCGCATTCTTCCCGAAGCCCGCAACGGATCCCGGGTAACTCCGGTACATTCGCACGCCCACACAAGGGCCGCCCAGCGCCAGGGCCAGCCGCCCGCCGCGTGCCTTGAGGCGAGCCGCAAAGGTCACGTCCTCCAGCAGTTCGGCGCGCACCAGGGCATGCCCGCCCACCCGCTCATAGGCTTCCCGCCGGAAGGCCATCAGTTGCCCGTTTGCGGCGGCAGCACTCGCGTGCGGCAGGCGCAGGAGCGGCGCGGGCAGCAGGGTCAGCAGCACGGCGTCCACCAGCGGCGTGAGGAGCCGTTCGCCCGGCGTGACGTTGTGCTGTCGCGGGTACACGCTCAGCAGGTCGGCCCGCGAACGAGCCAGCTCGTGCAGCACGGCCCCGAGTGCCCCCGGGTGCCAGAACACGTCCGCGTCGGTGAAGATCAGGACATCACCCTTCGCCATCCACGCGAGTTGCTGGCAGGCCCAGGGTTTGCCGTGCCAGTCGCCGGGCAGCGGTTGTCCGGGAATCACCCCCGCGCCCAGTGCCCGGGCGACCTGCGCCGTCCCGTCGCTGCTGCCGTCGTCCAGCACCAGCACCTCGTGCGCACGCTGGGCGAGCAGGCCGGGGAGCGTGTGGGGGAGGTTGTGCGCCTCGTCGCGGGCAGGGACCAGCAGGGAAACGCGCGGGCCCGCGGGCGTGGGCCGGGGCCGCAGCCGGGGAAAGGTCAGCGCGTTCACGAGCAGGGCGGCCGCCTTGTACGCGAAGAACCCGCCCACCGCGAGCCGGTAGACGCGGAAAAGACGGCTCACCGGTCCCCCGTCAGCCGGGCCAGCGCGCGGCTGGGCCAGTCCAGGCGTTCGTGATCGCTGGCGCGGCCTGCCGTGAGGCGGAGGTATCCGGCGAGAGGCTGTTCGGGGTCGCTCCCCGCAAGGTCGGCCTCCAGCGCGGCGAGTTCCCGCGAGAGGGCCGCCACGAGGTCAGGTGCACCCACCGCCCGCCCGAACCGCAGATAAGCCTCCGGGTATTGCCCGCCCCGCAGCACCACCCGCAGCGCCACCGGCACCAGCGGCACGCCCGCCGTGCGCGCGATCCAGGCCGCGCCGGGCTTCACCTGCCGCAGGACCCCGGCGGGCCGGATGGCCCCCTCCGGAAACACCACCACCCACGCGCCCGCCCGCGCCGCCCGCACCGCAGGCCGCACCTCCTCCACCCCCAGCACGCCCACGCGCCGCAGGAAGGGGAAACGGGCCAGTTGCCGCGCCGTCATCAGCACCCGGAAATCGGCCCCCAGGGTCGCGGCCACCTCCCCCAGCACGTAGCCGTCCCACCAGGAATGGTGGTTGGCGGCCAGCACCGCGCCCCCGTGCGGCAGCGGCCCGCGCACCCACACGCCTCCCAGATGGGTACGGATGCTGTGACGAATGCTCGCCCGCAGCAGCACCCCGACCGGGTCAGCGCCGCTCACTTCTTCCCCCGCACCGCTCGCGCCAGCGCCAGTGCCCCCAGCATCGCCGCGAGCGTCACCGCCGCCTCCCGCTCCCGGCCCACCAGCACCAGGCCGCCGGGCAGAAAGAACGTCTCGATGGGGTACACGACGGCGAAAGTGAGGCGGGAAAGGTCGGGGCGGGGGGCGGGTTCGACACGGACGAGGCCGACCTTCACGCGCACGCGGCCCTCTCCCCTCACCTGCATCGGCCAGTTCCAGCCCCGCCGCCCAAAAAGCCCCGGTGCTACCCCCACGAAGGCCCAGCTCAATCCCGTCCCCACGGCCCACCAGCCCAGGAAGTTCTGCACCGGGGCACCCGCCCACAGCGGCGCGGGGTCGTTCCAGCGCCAGTAGCCCTCGGCGGTCATCAGCGGCTCCAGGCCCACGTCCCACGCGGCCAGCAGCAGACCGGCCAGCCAGGCCCGCCCCCCGGCCAGCAGCGCAGCGGACAGCGTCAGCGCGAACCAGCCCAGCGGCACGATCAGCGGCACGCCGAGCAGGGTCGGGGCAGGCGCGGCGGTGTAGGAATACGCCCCGAACGGCCACCCCGTCCGGCTCCCCAGCACTTCCACCCCCAGGCCCACGCCGAAAGCCAGCGCCGCCAGCCCCAGCGCCCGCCGCGCGCCGACCCGCTCCCAGACGTAGGCGAGGGCGGCGAGGAACAGCGCCCCGGTACTCAGCAGCGCCAGCAGCGGGAAGCGCTGGGGCCAGAGGGGCACCGGGATTTTCAGCACGGCATAGAGGACGGTCCACCCCATCCAGGGCCGCATCTGCCCGGCGAGAACAGCCGTCCGCCGCCGCAGCGCCCCCGCGAAGTCGCCTCCCAGCGTGTCTCCCGCCAGCGCCAGCACGCCGGAGAGCGGCAGGCCCAGCGCGATGAAGGCCCCGCCCAGGGCCGTCCCCTTCAGCACCAGCAGTGCCCCCAGAAAGGCCAGCCCCAGGGCCGCCAGGGCGAGGCTCCAGCGCAGGAGCGCGGGCGTCATGGGCCAGACCGCCCAGGGGAACGTCCGGCAAAGCTCCCGTCCACCCACCGCGGCCTCACCGCCACCCCCGCCGCGTGAGGTCCTTGACCAGCACCCGCGCCGCATTCCGCCCCGAGGCTCCCATGATGCCGCCGCCGGGATGGGTGCTCGCGCCCGTCAGGTACAGCCCCCTCAGGCCCGGCCAGCGGTACTGGCTGGCCCCCAGCCAGGGACGGAAGGCGAACATCTGGTCGAAGCTCATCTCCAGGTGCATCACGTTGCCCCGGTACAGGCCCAGCTCCCTCTCCAGCCACTGCGGCGTCTGCACCAGTTCGCCCACGATGGTGTCCCGCGTGCCCGGCGCGTAATGCTCGAAGGCACGCAGGATAGTCTCGCGCGCTTCCGCCTGGCGCCCCTCCCAGGTGCCCGACGCCAGCTCGTAGGGGTAATACTGCGCCCACAGCCACAGCACTTCGCCCCCGGGCGGCGCCAGGCTGTCGTCCACCGCCGAAAAGCTCATCGCGATCAGCGGCGGGTCGGTGGTGGGTTCGCCCGCCAGATATTCGCCGTAGCCCTTCAGCAGTTGCCGCTCGTTTTTGATCAGCAAGCCCAGGCCCACCCGGCTCTCCGGTTCGGTGTGCTGGCGATACCGCACCCGCTCGCTGAGGGCCAGCCGCAGCACCATGCCGAAGCCGTTGCCCACCCGCACGTTCCGCGCCGCTTCCGGCACGTATTCGGGCGGCAACGCCTGCGCCGTGGTAAGGAGGTGCGTCCCCGAGACGACCGCGCGGGCCGTGTACCTCTCCCCGCCCTCCAGCTCGATCCCCTGCGCCTTCCCGTCCCTGACCAGGATGCGTTTCACGGGCGCATTGACAAAGACCTGGCCCCCCTCGGCCTCCACAGCGCGGCGCAGGGCCTTCGTCAACCCGCCGCTCCCACCCTTGGGCCGCGCCACGCCGCCTGCGTGGTAGAGGGGATGCCACAGCAGAAAGGGAGCACTGAGGGGATCGGAGGGGGGTGGGCCGCTCTGCGCCGCCATCCAGACCAGCGGCGCCCGCACCCGTTCCTCTGAAAAATACTCGCGGGCCACGTCGCCGTAAGGGCGCAGGATGCGGGAAAGCTGCGCCTGCCAGTCACGCCCCTGGCCGCTCCTGACCACCATTTTCCCCAGGTCCAGCGGGCCGGGGGCCGAGTTGAACAGGTCGGCCACGCTGCGGGCAAAGGGCGTCCAGTCGTCCAGAAACCGGCGGTAAGCCTCCCCCTGACCGGGAAAGAGGGCCTCCAGTTCGCGCGCCGTCCGTTCGGCGTCGCGCCACATGAACCAGGGCGTTTCCCCGTCCGAGGCGTGAAACATCGGGTCCACTTCGAGGTAGTGCAGGCCGTGGCGGGTCAGTTCCAGTTCGCGCACCACCGGCGTCATGCGGATCAGGATGTGGGCGCTGCCACCGTAGTCGAAGCGGTAGCCGGGGACCAGTTCCTCGGTGCTCACCGCGCCGCCAACCACGTGCCGCCGCTCGAACACGCCGACCTTCAGCCCGGCCCGCGCGGCGTAGGCGGCGGTCACCAGCGCGTTGTGCCCCGCGCCCATCACCACAACGTCGAAGTCCGGCATGACCTGCATCCTGGCACGCCGGGCGGGAGAGAACGGTCAGGAATGCTCCAGGCGAAGGCACCGGCCGATAGAAAAACTTGACATAATGTTGTAGAAATACAACAATACGACGCATGGTTGCGAAGGCCTCCGGTCGCCCCTCCCCACCGCCCCTGTACAACCGGCTGGCGGTGCTGCGGGCCGAGCGGGGCCTCAGCCGCCAGGACCTCGCCGCCGCGGTGGGCGTGAACTACCAGACCATCGGGTATCTGGAACGCGGCGAGTACCACCCCAGCCTCGACCTCGCCTTCCGCCTCAGCGAGTTCTTCGGCCTGCCCATCGAGGCGATCTTCTCCCGCACGCCCTTCACGCCGCTCAGCGAGAAAGTCTACGGAGGTTCAGCATGAACGCTGCCAGCCGCCCCCGACCACTGGCACCTCTGCGCGCCCGTCGCCGCGTGGTTGTCCTGACCGCCATCAGCTTTCTCGGGTACGCCATCCTGATGGTGCTGGCCCTCCGCGTGGGCACACTGCGGACGCCCGACGAAACCCTGAGGAGTCTGGCCTACCTGAGCCTGCTCCTGAGCTTCGGCTCCGGGTATCACCTGTATGTTCCCCGGGTCCTGGGGCTGCCCGGCACCGACGACAGGCGGCTGGACGAACGGCAGCGCGAGGTCGTGATGCAGGCCAGAACGCAGGCCTACTGGGTGGTGAGCCTGCTGTTCGTGTTCGGGACCATCTACCTTTCTCTCGCCAGCGAGCGCGGCTGGCCTCTTCCCACAGGCCCGGACAGCTGGCAACTGATCGCCACCGGCGTCTCGTTTCTGGTGGGGGTAATGCCCGCCGCCATCCTCGCCTGGACGGAACCCGACTCGCCCGGCGAGGACCTCGCCAACGCCCTTCCGCTGCCTGACCCGCACGCCCACGGAGGTTCCGCATGAACGCGACTCTGCCCCAGCCCCGTCCGCTCGCGCCGCTCGCCACCCGCCGCCGCCTCGTATTGATGGCCGTGGGAGGGTACACGCTGTTTCTCCTGACCGTGGGCCTGGACAGTGCCTTCGGCCTGCCGGACGGCCTCCTGATTCCCCTCGCGCTGGTGAGCATGCTGCTGCTCTTCAGAGGCGGCATCCAGCTCATGAAGCCTTCCCGCCTGGGCCTGCCGGAAGGCCGCGATCACCAGATGGACGAGCGGCAGTGGCAGCGGCTCGCGCAGGCACACATCACGGCCTACCGCCTGCTGGGTGCCCTGTTCCTGCTCGCCGTGGTCTATTTCCTGCTGGCATTCAAACACCACCTGCCGACGCCCTCCACTTCGTTTGCCTGGATGAGCCTCTACCTGGGAGCCATCATCTTCATCCCCGCCCTGCCCACCGCCATCCTCGCCTGGACCGAACCGGACCCGCTGGAGGAATAAGCGGGCAGACAGACCGCTTGACCCTGTGGGGGTACGCTAGGACCATGTTCGGTCGCCGCGTCCCCCCCAATGTCGTGTTTCTGCTGAGCCTGCTGCTGGCCGTGCTGTCCGGGGTCGCGGCCTTCCGTTACGCGCGGGCGGAGAACTGGCTCCCGGCCCTGCTGTGGGCCGCCGTCGCCGTGTGGTTCCTGGTAGACGCGGCGCGCGCCTCCGGGTGGCGGAAGAAACCCTAGCCAAAGAAATCCTGACCCCGGGAACCGCGTCGCCTGGGCGGCCGCCCGACCTCTTCCGCAGACCATGTACGAATTCTCACAAGTCATGAAGCTTTTTGGACGTGTGGGGCGACACTTCTGGGCTTGACGTGCCGGTAAGTCTGGTATGGTTGAGAGAGCAACTGACTTTGCCTGACCGCGTCCCCGTGTCTGCGGGGCGCTCTCAATGGAGGAACCCCCGCATGAACCAAATGCGTTACATCATCACCCGCCCCTGCCTGCAAGAAGGCAGCCTGCGCCTGCTGAAGTACCTGGACGGCACCTTTCCCGAAAGTGGTCCCGCGCAGTTCGTGGGGGACCGGGGCCGCGAGTACACGGTGCAGGTGGACCGCGCGGCGGGGCGCGTGTGGGGCCTGCGCGACCTGTACCACGACGGCAACCTGGGCGTGAACGACGTGCTGATGATCACGCATCTTGCGCCGGGCCGCTACCAGGTGGAGGCGATTGTCAAGCCCCACCCGGCGCCCTTGCCGTCCTCGCGGCTGGCCAGCGAGCCGACCCCGGAAGCCCGGCGCGTGGTCGTGACGGCGACCCCGCATGTGCGCGAGGTGCGGCTGGAACAGCCCCGCCCGCAGCCGGGAGCCGCCGAGACGCCCGCCACGGTGCGCGCCACCGTCACACCCGCTGCCGAAACCCGCCCCCCGCTGGCCCCCGTGCAGGCGGCGCCGACGCCCCTGGTGCCGGTGGCCCCCGACTCCCAGCGCCCGGCCTCCCCGCGCTCCGAGGCCCAGGCGGCCGCCCCCATTCCGACCCGGCTCGAAGACCAGCTCGCCGAACTGTCCCGGCTGACCGGCTACCGGCTGACCTTCCCGGCGCCGGGGGTCGCGCGGCTGGCTGCCGAACTGGGCGCGCACGGGTACACGGTCCAGCTCGCGCTGAACGGGGACGCGCTGCGGACGCCCGCCTGGCGCGAAGGCGCCGATTACGCCGCCCTGATTACCACCGAGGCCGAACACCCCCAGAACCTGCACCGCCTGACTCGTGAGGCGCTGGCCGCGCTGATCGAACACGCCCGGCTCGCCCCGCTCTCCCCCATCGACCTGCGCGGGTACTGGAAGGCCGGAAACCTCGACCTGGCGTCGGCGGCCAGCATCTCGGAACTGGTGGGCGCGCACCTCGCCCAGCGCGGCGCGTTTTCCTTCGTGCTGCTCACGCTGGCCTCGCAGCCTGCCCACAGCATCGTCAGTGCCGCGCGCCTCGCCGAACGCCTGGGCAGCGGCGTGAACACCGCCGAACTGCACAGCATTCTGGATACCCTGACCCGCGCGCCGTTCCTGGCCCTGACGCCCCTGCCCGGCGGGCAATACCTGCTGCGCGGCGAGGTCCGCGACCTGCTGGCTGACCTTGCCGAGTACGCCGACGGTGTGCGCCGCCGACTGCGTCAACCGGCACAGCCGGCCACCCCGACCCCCACCCCGGTCTGAGGGCAGGCCCCGGCGCTCAGGGTTCAACGTTCGTTCCGCCCCCGCCGGGCCCCTGGAGGGAATCGCTGGTCGCGGCTGGCCCTTTATGACCTCGTAGGGTTCAGCCTGTCGAGCACCGGGGCTATCCTGCCCACCTGTTCTGGCATCAGAGCAAGTCGGCCTGAGGTGGACAGGCAGCCTGGGGAGAGGCTGGCACCCGCCCTCAAAGAGCAGCAGAAAACCCCACCGATCAGTGGGGTCTGCTGCTCCGCCGCACCGGCGGTGATAGCCGGTCACATCCCCTTGTCGTCCATCGCCGTAGTGCCGAAGGTCGTGCCGGTCGAGGTGCCGTCGTTCGTCTCGCCGGGGGGCTTGGGGATGCCCCGGTCCACCCGGTCGGTCGGTCGGCGGGGGCTGTCGGTCACGTCAGGTGTGTTGGTCATGCCGCTCTCGGACTCGCCGGTCCACTCGGAGCGGTCCCACATCTGGTTGCCCGCGTCGGGGGGCAGGCCGCCCTGGGCGTTTTCTGCGGCTTTGCGGTCAGTCGGGCGATCATCGTCAGAAGTCATAGGGCCTCCTTCAGCGGGACTGTTTTCAGGGGTGGTGGGGTTTCGGGGATGCTGGGGACGGAAGACTGAACACGGGGACGGGAACCCGTGTTCAGTGCCTTGATGCTGCTGCCTTTGCGTGATCAGGCGCCAGAACCCGTGTCAGGCTTCGGGCGCCCCGGTCCTCAGCGGTTGCCGCTCTGATTGTTGCTGTGGCTGCCTGAGCCGCTGGTGCCGCTCGAACCGCTGGTACTCCCCGTGCTGCCCGTGGTCCCGGTCGTGCTGCCAGTGCTGCCGGTACTCCCCGTCCCGGTCGTGCCGCTGGTACTGCCCGTGCTGCCCGTCCCGCCGGTGCTGCCGGACTGGCTCATTCCGGACTGGGACTGGCCCGAGCTGCTCTGGCTGCCCTGCTGTTGCACGCGGAGCTGGTTGTGGACATCCTTCACGCCGCGCACCCGCTCCACGCAATCTTCGGCCATGCGCTTCTGGTTGCGGTCGTTCACCGTGCCGGTCAGGGTCACTTCCCCATTCTGCACCTGCACCTCGATGTCGCTGGCGTCCACGCCGTGTTCGTCTTCCAGCGCGTCGTTCACCTGTTCCCGGATGCGGTCGTCGCTGCGCTGGTAGCCCTTGGGTCCCTTGCCCCGGTGGCTCTCCATGCCCGACTGGCCGTAGCCCTGGCCCTGCCCATAGCCCTGTCCCTGCCCGTAGCTCTGGCCCTGGCCGTAACTGGAGCCGCCGCCCATCCCGGAGCTGTAGCCCATCCCGCCCTGCATTCCACCCTGGGACCGGCCGCCTCCGTACTGGCCGCCCCCATACTGGCCGCCGTACTGGTCCCCCGACATGCCGCCCATGCCGCGGCCCTGGTTGCCGTAACTCTGGCCGCCGTACCCCTGGCTGCCGTAGCCGTAGCTCTGACCACTGGACATCCCCCGGTCACGGTCGCCGCCATACTGGCCGTACTGGCCGCCATACTGACCGGACATCTGGCCCTGGCCGTAGCTCTGCCCCTGGCTGGAGGACCAGCGGTCCGAGCCGTAGCCCTGGCCGCCCATTCCGCCGCCGTAGCCCATCCCGCCGCTGCGGTCCCGGTCGTAGGAGCCGCCGTAGCCTTGGCCATAGCCTTGACCGCCGTACCCCTGACCCATGCCCGAACGGTCACCGTAGCGGTCGCCGCCGTAGCCCTGGCCCATACCACCGCCGTAGGAGCCGCGCCCCTGATCCATGCCGTAGCCCTGCCCCTGGCCCATACCGCCGCCGTAGCCCTGGCCCATGCCGGAGCCGCCGTAGCGGTCATCGTCGCGGCCCCGGTACAGGTCGCCTCCGGGGTCCATGCCGCCCCGGCGGTCGTCGCGGTACATATCGCGGTCATCGTAACGGTCATCACGATTACGGGTCATGTGCTCCTCCAAGTCAGCGTGGGAAAACTGCCACCCGGACCCTCCGGGTGTCGCAGCTCCTCCACTGGTCTTGCCTCCCTAGTCATATCCGTCTAGACACCTGACTGGGATGACAGTTGATTTAAGGGCCGAGGTCAGCACCGCTCATGAAGATTGGGTGACGCGACCATCACAGGAACCGTCTGTGGGGGCGCCGCCGTCAGGGCCAGGGAACCTCGGATGAGGCGGCCCGCAGATGAGAAGAGGCTCGTTCGGGGGTTTTCGGTCCGGCGCTGTGCCCCAGGCGGGAACATGGCGGAGGCGCGCGGCCGCCCAGTCTGTTTTTCAGACGAGGGGTATGCTGGAGGGCGTTATGACGCAGTCGCAGACCATCATGTCCGGCGGGAACGCGGCCTTTATCGAGGGGCTGTATGAGGCGTACCTGGCCGACCCTGGAAACGTGGACCCCCAGTGGCGCGCCTACTTCGACGAGTTGCGCGGAGAGGCGCGCGAGACGGCCCATTCGGCGGTGCAGCAGGCGTTTTACCAGCTCGGCACCCAGCGCCGGGGCGGAATGGTCGTCCCGGTGCCCCAGGGCGTCAGCGGCGCGCAGCAGGCGGCGGGCGCGCTGATCACCGCCTACCGGGTGTACGGCCACATCAGCGCCCGGACCAACCCGCTCAGGATGCGCGGCCTCCCGGTCGTGCCCGAACTCACGCCGCAGTTCTACGGCCTCTCGGAAGCGGACCTGAACGAATATGTGCAGGAAGGGGCCTTCAGCGGCACCCTGCGCGACGTGATCGCGGAACTCCAGGAGACGTACTGCGGCTCCATCGGCTTCGAGTTCAACTATCTCCCAGCCAATGAGCGCAAGTGGTTTCAGGAACGCATCGAGCCGACGCGCGGGCGCGGCCCCTACAGCCCGGAAGAACGCCGCCGCTTTCTCCAGAAGCTGAACGCCGCCGAGGGGCTGGAGCGTTACCTGCACATCAAGTACGTGGGCCAGAAGAGATTTTCGCTGGAGGGGAGCGAGAGCTTCATCCCGCTCCTCGACCGCATCATCCAGCAGGCCGGGAAATTCGGCGTGAAGGAAACGGTCATCGGGATGGCCCACCGGGGCCGCCTGAACGTGCTGGTGAACATCTTCGGCAAGAAGCCCTCCGACCTCTTCGCGGAGTTCGAGGGCAAGAAGAAGCTCAGCGACAACCCCGACATTGCGGGCGACGTGAAGTACCACATGGGCTTTTCCAGCGACGTGCGCACGCCCGGCGGGCCGATGCACCTCGCGCTGGCCTTCAACCCCTCGCATCTGGAGATCGTCTCGCCGGTCGTCCACGGCAGCGTGCGTGCCCGCCAGGACCGCCGGGGCGACACGGGGCGCAAGCAGGTGCTGCCCATCACCATCCACGGGGACGCCGCCGTCAGCGGGCAGGGCGTGGTGATGGAGACGCTGAACCTCTCGCGCCTGCGCGGCTTCACGACGGGCGGGGCCGTCCGCATCGTGATCAACAACCAGATCGGCTTCACGGTCAGCGACCCGCGTGACACCCGTTCCAGCCGCTACTGCACCGATGTCGCCAAGATCGCCAACGCGCCGGTGCTGCACGTGAACGGCGACGATCCGGAAGCGGTGGCGTTCTGCGGCGACCTGGCGCTGGAATACCGCCAGACCTTCGGCAAGGACGTGTTCATCGACCTGATCTCCTTCCGCCGCCACGGCCACAACGAGGCCGACGACCCCACCATGACCCAGCCGATCATGTACCGCGAGATCAAGGGGCATCCCGGCACCCGCGCCCTGTACGCGCAGCAGCTCGAACAGGCGGGCGTGCTGAAGCCGGGCGAGGCGGACGCGCTGGTCGAACGCTACCGCGACAAGCTCGACGCGGGGGACGCGGTGGTCGAGGAGATCGAGAACCGGGAGCAGAGCGCGCTGGCCGCCGACTGGAGCAAGTACGTCCACACCCACTGGACCGAGGAGACGCCCACGGCGGTGCCCCAGGCCGAACTCACCGAGCTGGGCCTCAAGCTGGCCGAGGTGCCGCAGGGCTTCCAGCCGCACCGGGGCGTGAAGCGGGTGCTGGACGCCCGCCGGGCGATGGCGAAAGGCGAGCAGCCGCTCGACTGGGGCATGGGCGAGATGCTGGCCTACGCGACCCTGCTGGTCGAGGGCTTCAACGTGCGCCTCGACGGCCAGGACAGCGGGCGCGGGACCTTCGTCCACCGCCACGCCGTCCTGCACGACCAGAGCGCGCAGGACCCCCAGAACGAGGAATACGTCAGCCTGGCGCACCTCTCGCCCGACCAGGGCCGGGTGGAGATCGTGGACTCGACGCTCTCCGAGGAAGCGGTGCTGGCCTTCGAGTACGGCTACAGCACCAGTGAGCCCAAGGCGCTGGTCGCCTGGGAAGCGCAGTTCGGGGACTTCGCCAACGGCGCGCAGGCGGTGATCGACCAGTTCCTCAGCGCGGGCGAGAGCAAGTGGCAGCGCCTCTCGGGGCTCACCATGCTGCTCCCGCACGGGTACGAGGGGGCCGGGCCGGAACACTCCAGCGCCCGCCTGGAGCGCTACCTGCAACTGTCCGCCCAGAAGAACATGCAGGTGGTGGTGCCCAGCAGCGCCGCGCAGATCTTCCACCTGCTGCGCCGCCAGGTGCTGCGCCCCTACCGCAAGCCGCTGATCGTGATGACGCCCAAGAGCCTGCTGCGCAACAAGCTCGCCATGAGTCCGCTGTCCGAACTGGCGGAAGGCCGCTTTCAGGAAGTCATCGGGGACGACACGGTGCGGGAGGCCAGCCGGGTGGTCATCAGCTCCGGCAAGCTGCACTGGGAACTCTTCGAGGCGCGGGATGCCGACAAGGAAGGCCGGGCAGGCACGGCGCTGATCCGCCTGGAGCAGCTCTACCCCTTCCCCGCCGAGGCGCTGCGGGCCGAACTCGCCAAGTCCCCCGGCGCGCAGGTGGTCTGGGCGCAGGAGGAGCCGGAAAACCAGGGCGCCTGGCTGATGATCCGCGAGGACCTGGAACAGGCGCTGGCCCCGGGCCAGACCCTCACGCACGCCAGCCGCCCGCGCTCGGCCAGCACGGCCGTGGGCTACGCCAGCGTGCACGCGCTGGAGCAGGCGCAGGTGATCGCCGCCGCGCTGGGCGAGCCGGTAACGCGCAAGGACGTCAAGGCGCAGGTGCCGCTGATCGAGGAAGCCAAGCCGCAGGCGTGAGGGGGGTCTAACGGTCTGACCGTCTAAAGGCAACTTCTTAGACCTTTAGACGGTCAGACCTTTTGACTTCCTGGCGTCACCGCGTGAGTCACGCCCCCTGCGGGGTATAAAGGGACACGTTATGGCCGAAATCAAGGTTCCAGTCTTTTCCGAGTCGGTGAGCGAGGGCACGCTGCTGACCTGGCACAAGCAGCCCGGCGACGCCGTCAAGCGCGGCGAGGTCATCGCGGAGATCGAGACGGACAAGGTGGTGCTGGAAGTCACCGCCCAGCAGGACGGCGTGCTGACCAGCGTCGCCAAGAACGAGGGCGACACCGTGCTGAGCGAGGAAGTGCTGGGCACCATCGGTGAGGCGGGCAGCGCCCCCGCCGCCAGCAGCGCAGCTGCCAGCACTCCGGCCGTCACCGCACCCGCCGAGGCAACGGTCAGCGGCCCGGTGGCGAACGAGCCGACCGCGGGCGGCACCGCCGTCCAGGCCGACAGCACGGGACCGCAGCCCGCCGCGAACGAGGCCACCCGCCGCGACGACCTCTCCCCCGCCGTCCGCAAGATCGTCGCGGAGCAGGGCCTCAACCCCGCGCAGATTCCCGCGACCGGGCCGAAGGGCAACATCACCAAGGCGGACGCGCTGGGGGCGGCGAGCGGTCAGCAGGCAGCGACCACCACCCAGGCCGCGCCCGCTCAGGCCCCGGCACCCGCGCCCCAGGCGCCCGCCATTCAGGTACCGCAGGGGGACCGGCCCGAGCAGCGCGTGCCGATGACGCGCATTCGCCAGCGCATCGCGGAGCGGCTGAAGGAGGTGCAGAACACCGCCGCGATCCTGACCACCTTCAACGAGATCAACATGAAGCCCGCGATGGACCTCCGCAAGAAGTACCAGGACCAGTTCGTTGCCAAGCACGGCGTGAAGCTCGGCTTCATGAGCCTCTTCGTGCGCGCGGCGACCGAGGCCCTCAAGCAGTTCCCGGTCGTGAATGCCAGCGTGGACGGCAAGGACATCATCTACCACGGCTACTACGACATCGGCATCGCGGTGGCGTCCGAACGCGGGCTGGTCGTGCCGATCCTGCGGAACACCGACCAGATGAGCCTGGCCGACATCGAGAAGCAGATCGCGGAGTTCGCGCAGAAGGCCAAGACTGGCAAGCTGACGCTGGAGGACATGAGCGGCGGCACCTTCAGCATCACCAACGGCGGCACCTTCGGCTCGATGATGAGCACGCCGATCATCAACGCACCGCAGAGCGCGATTCTGGGCATGCACAACATCATCGAGCGCCCGGTGGCCGAGAACGGCCAGGTCGTGATCCGCCCGATGATGTATGTGGCCCTCAGCTATGACCACCGCATCATCGACGGCCGGGAAGCGGTGCTGTTCCTGGTGGCGATCAAAAACGCCCTGGAAGACCCGGCGCGGATGCTGCTGGAGATTTAATGCCACCCGTCAGGGGCGAGCGGAGCGAGTAGGCACAAGAGGCGCGGGCCGCCCCGCGCCGATCTATTCAGCGTTCAGCCGTCAGCGGTCAGCTTTCCGGGGAGGAGGCTGGCCGCTTTCAGTCGGTGGGCTACAGGCTTCAGCGGACGCGCCGGGGCTGGACGGGCCGGTAGGTTGGGGCATGGCAAATGTCTTGCACCTGATGACCGCGGGGGGCCTCCTCTCCCCCGAACTGGAAGCTGGGGTGCGGGAGGTGGCGCAGGAGGCCCTCACGCGGCACGCGGCGCGGCTGGGGCTGGACGGGGTGGATGTGGCGGTGTACATGACGCCCTGGACGCTGCCGGAAACAGGCGTCGGCGGTTACTCCCCCCTTCCCCATTGGGTACAGGTCACACTCACGCCAGAAAACCCGTATTTCATGACACGGTGGCGTACCGAGGTCCCCGCAACCCTCGCCCACGAACTGCACCACGCGCGGCGCTGGCGGGGGCCGGGGTACGGGCGGACGCTGCTGGAAGCCCTGGTATCGGAGGGACTGGCGCAGCATTTCGAGGCAGAGGAACGGGGGGCGCCGCCGCCTTACGCTCACGTTGACTCCAGCTTGGATACCCTCTGGCAGCGGGCACGGGCGGAACTGTACACGCCTACCTACAACCACGCCGCCTGGTTCTTCGGTTCGGAGGCGGCGAACCTCCCCCGCTGGGCCGGGTACGCGCTCGGCTACGAACTCGTGCGCCGCTTTCTTAACGTGGAAGGCGGCAACGCCATGAGCCATGCGGACGCCCCAGCCGAACTCTTCCGGGCTGTCTGGGAGCAAGGCAAATCGTAGCCCTGTCTTTCCTACCGCCCATCACCCACACCCTCCATCCCTCAAATCTCCTGCAAGGGCCGCGCTGCCAGCCACTCCGGCACCTCGTCCGGGGCGTAGGTGTCGAAGGTCAGGCGGGTCAGGCTGACGAGCGGATACCCTTCCAGCGGTCCCTCCTCCTTGCGGCGGTCCACGATGCAGGCGACAGCGACGCATCTGCCCCCCAGCGCCTCCACCGCGCGGACGGCCTTCAGGACGCTGCCCCCGGTGGTCAGCACGTCCTCGACAGCGACGAAGGTTTCTCCGGGCTGGATGCTGAACGCCTCGCGGACCTTCATGCCGCCTTTGCCGTCCTTTTCAGCAAAGATGGCGCGGGTGCCGTAATGCCTCGCCACCTCATAAGCCAGCACGACGCCGCCCATCGCGGGGCCGACGAGCAGGTCGGCCTGGATGCCTTCCTCGCGCAGCTTCTCCGCCAGGGCCTGCCCGATTTGCCCGGTGAGGTGGGGGTATTGCAGCACAGTGGTGGATTGCAGGAACTTGGGCGAGTGGCGGCCCGACGCGAGCAGAAAATGCCCCTCGTGGTACGCGCCTGCTTCCCGGTACAGCGCCAGAACGTCCATGCGGCGAGTATCGCATTCTGCATGTGCCGGGGGGTGCATGATGGGAGGCCGATGGGGAAGAGCCGCCAGCGGTCAGCAGTCAGCCTTCAGCGCAGCGGTGGAGACGGCCCATGAACCAGGCCTACGTAGACGCGAGCTGGCACGAACGCCCGGACGGGCACGGCGTGGGCGGCTGGGGGCTGGTGCTGCTGCTGCCGGGCGAACTGCCCGCCCGCTACCAGGGCCAACTGGACGCCCCCGACAACAATGCCGCCGAATTACGCGCGGTGCTGGAAGCCGTGCGGCACGCGCCGGAAGGGGAGCCACTGGCGGTCTACACGGACAACGAGGCCGTGATCGCGTCGGTGGGCCGGGGGCGCGGGCCGCACCTGCTGGCGGACCTCGCCCGGGAAGTGCAGGACGAGGCGGGAGCACGGGGCGTGCCGCTGCGGGTGGCGTACGTGCCGCGCACCCGGCGGCACATGCTGTCGGCCCACGACCTCGCCAATGACGCGCGGCGCGGGCTGGCCACACCCACCGCAGCCGGACCCCATGCCGACGTGCTGATCGAGCAGCGGCCCACCCTGCCCGAGGCGCGCGTCAGCCTGCGCCGTCACGGCGAACGGGTCACGGCACTGGTCAACCTCGATCCGCTGTCGGACGTGCCGCCGAGCGCCCAGGCCCTCCTGGCCGCCGTCACCCTGGCGCGGCCCGGTGAGGTGCTGCTGGTGCGCCGGGCCAGCAAGGTCGCGCAGGCGCTCTGGCAACGGCCCGAGCGTGCCCTGCGCCCCGCCGCCCACGCCGAGCTGGCCCAGGCGCGGCAGACGGCGGACGGGCTGGGCGTGCAGGTGGAGTTTCAGGGGACGGGGTAGGCCTGGAGGGGGGAGCGGTCCCGCCGTTCAGGCCTCGTAGAAGCCGAGCCGGTGGCCGTCAGGGGTCTTTACGGTGAAAGTACGGCCAAAGGGCATGTCGTGCGGCGGTTCAACAATCTCCGCGCCGCGCCGGGCGAGTTGCGTGTGGTAGTTCTCCAGATCCGGCACGATGAAATAGGCGGTCACACCCACACCGAGCGGCGGTCTGGCCTCACGGTCTTCACGGATCGCCAGCCCGGCACCGCTCGCCTGCACGAAAGCGTTCGCGCCGGGGCGCTCCTCGGTCGGCTCGAAGCCCAGCACCTCGGTGAAGTAGGCGCGGGCCGCCGGGTAATCGGGCGTATGCAGGGTGACAAAAGCGAGAATGGTTTTCATCTCTGACCTCCTGAATCCAGCTTGCCGGAGGACAGTGACATCCCTATGTCAGGAGCATCCGCCGCGCTTCCTCACGGACCTGCTCGCGCAGTTCGGGTGGCTCCAATACCCGGACGCCCGCGCCCCACGACAATACCCAGGCGAGAACGTCACGCAGGTCACGGATCTGGAGGATTACTTCAAAACCGCCCGCCACATCCTGTTCTGCCATCTGGAAGAAATGCGGCCGCTCCCGCACGGCCCGCCTGAGTTCGTGGGGAAACTGCAAGCGGACCTGCACTCCCCGCCGCTCGCGTTCTGGAGCGAGACCGGCCCGCCAGCGGGGGTCAAGCTCGAACGTCTGCGGCAACAGGCGCACTTCGGCCATCCGGGTGAGGCGGAAAGTCCGCCGCGCGCCGCGTGCCGGGTCGAACGCACCCAGGAGCCAGACGCCATGCAGGTGAATCAGGGAGAGGGGATAGACCTTTCGCGTTTCCACAGGGGCATCCGGCTTGTGATAGGCGAAGGTCACGGCGCGGCGGCCCAGCACGGCAGCGCGTAACCGCCGCAGCAACTCGGCGTCCCCGCTCTCATCCGGTGGAATCACGCGCAGGTGACGGCGCAATTCGGCCACTTCCACACGCTTGCCCTCGGGGAGAGCCGCCTCCAGTTTGCGCAGCGCCGAGGTCAACGCCTGGGCGTACTCGGCATCGAAAGCCCCCCGCACCGCGTCGCCGCCGAGGGTCAGCATCACCGCCTCTTCCACCGTCAGGTGAAGCGGTGGCAGGAAATAGCCTTCGAGCAGGCGGTAGCCCTTGCCCGGCAAGCTGACCAGCGGCACACCTGCCTCGCCCAGAGCCAGCATGTCGCGGTAAACGGTCCGCACGCTGACACCAAAGGTGAGGGCCAGGTCTTCGGCGGGCGTCCAGCCCTCTCCGCGAAGTTCAAGCAGCAACGCGAAGAGGCGGTCCGTCCGGTTCATGGGGAGAGTTTAGGATTCCGGCAGCTTCTCCCCGCCGGGGAATTGCCCCTCACACTTCCGTCGTCTCCCCCGGCGCCAGCACCCGCACGTCCACGCCGCGCTCACGGCCTTCGCGCGCAAAGACCTGTGGGTCGCCGGTCAGGACCGGGAAGGTGCCGTAGTGCATGGGGATGGCGATGCGGGGACGCAGCAGGTCCAGCGCGCGGGCGGCCTCCTCCGGCCCCATCGTGTAGTGGTCCCCAATGGGCAGCAGGGCGACGTCGAGGCCCGTGTCACCGATCAGCCGCATGTCGGAAAAGAGGCCCGTATCCCCCGCGTGGTACACCCGCACGCCGTCCATCTCGATGATGAGGCCGGTGGGCATCCCGCCGTAGGTGCCGTCGGGAAAGGAGGAGGAATGCCAGGCGGGGGTCAGCGTGACGCTGCCCCAGGGGGCGCGGTAGGTGCCGCCGATGTTCATGGCGACGGCGTTCTGCGCGCCGTTCTTCTCCGCGTAATGGCCGATCTCGGCGGTACCGATGATGGGCACCCCGGCTTTGGCAAAGTCCAGCGCGTTGCCCCAGTGGTCGCCGTGCGCGTGGCTGATCAGCACGGCGTCCACGTTCCAGCCCAGCGCCTCCTCAACGGTGATGGGCGACTTGGGATTGCCCGCGATAAAGGGGTCGATCAGGACGCGGTGGTCGCCGCTGCTCAGCAGAAAAGCACTCTGGCCCAGGAAACGGAGTTGCATAGCCCCCAGTGTAGACAGGACGCGGGAGAGATGCGCTGGGCCTTTCCTCACGCAGGGCAACCGCAACGTCCGGTTTTGGAAGTGCGCGCCCCGGTCAAACCCTCAGTCAGCTTTGCTGATTGCCCTCCAGCAAGCCAATATCATTGCCCCCCTTTGAACTCTTGATGCGCAATAGAAGCTCGCTGTCTGGGATGGGTTTTTTCTCCCTCCCCCTTGCAGGGGACTCGTAGAGCTGCGAAGCAGAGGGCTGGGGAGGGGGTGGCGGGCGAAGCTCACCCTCGTGCCAGACAAGAAAAACGCTCCCGCTTTTCCTGCCCGCCAGCCCTGTAATGCATATCAGCCGTCTTGAGGGGAGGTGGCCCGCAGGGCCGGACTCGCAGAACCGCGCAGCAGAAGGGTTAGACCAGGGCTGTGCGAACCTTGCGACTTTGCGTGGCCCTGTTTTCTCACGGTTGTGCGGGCCGCTGGTCAGGCGCTGGCCCTATAGTGGGCGGGTGCCGCACGGTTGCCCACGCGGCGGGAAGGAGCGCCGCGCATGTCCCTGTTTCCCGGGTTGCTGAGCCTGCGGGACGTGCTGGACGTGGCGCTGGTCACGTTCCTGATCTACCAGGGCTACCTGCTGGTGGTGGGCACCCGCGCCGTGAACGTGCTGCGCGGGATTCTGGTATTTGCGGGTGTGTGGGTGCTGGCGCAGCTCCTGGGCCTGACCACCCTGAGTTACCTGCTGGGCCGGGCAGGCACGGTGGGCCTCTTTGCGCTGGTGGTGCTGTTCCAGCCGGAGCTGCGCGCGGCGCTGGAACGGGTGGGCCGCCCGCGGGGGCGCGACGTGCGCGCGAGCGGCGCGGCGCTGCAAGACCTCGCGCGGGCGATGGAGCGCCTGGCCGAGCGCAAGACCGGGGCGCTGATCGCCCTGGAACGCCGCACGCCGCTGGGAGAGTACGCGGCGACCGGCGTGATCCTCGACGCGGTGGTCAGCGCGCCCTTTCTGGAGGCACTGTTCGCGCGCAACGCGCCCCTGCACGACGGCGGCGTGATCATCCAGGGGTCACGGGTGGTCGCGGCGGGCTGCCTCTTTCCCCTCCAGTCCAGTGACGGCACCTACCGCCGCTACGGCACGCGGCACCGCGCGGCCATCGGCCTGTCCGAACTGACCGACGCGGTGGTGCTGGTGGTGAGTGAGGAGCGGGGCAGCATGCGGATCGCGCTGGCCGGGCGGCTGGGGCCGGACCTGAACGGCAGCGAACTGCGCGAGCAGCTCCGGGCGCTGGTGTACGACCGCGCCGACCTGAATGGCGACCTGCCTCCCGCCCCGGTGCCCCCCATGCCCGAGGCCGGGGTGGAGAGCCCGCCCACCGAACGGGGGAGCGCGTGACGGGGGGGCAACTGGGCCGCTGGGCCAACCCGCGTTACCTGTGGCGGCGGTTCCTGCACAACCTGCCCGCCAAGCTGCTGGCGCTGGCGGTGGCCGTGACCCTGTGGTTCGTGGCGACCGCCGACCGCCGCGCCAACGTCGAGCAGGGCTACGACGTGCCGGTCACGGTCAGCGACACGACCGGCGGGCGCGGCGTGGGCACCCGCACCGTGAGCGGCCTCTCGCCCGCCACCGTCCGCGTGATCCTCAGTGGGCGGCCCGAGCGGCTGCGCGAGCTGAGCGGCGACGCCATCGACGCCGTCGTGGACGTGACGGGCGTGCCGGAGGGCAGCTTCACCCGGCCGGTGACGGTCCAGGCCCCCACCGGGACGGTGCTGCGGCGGCAGACGCCCGAGCGGGTGCAGGGCTTCGTGGATACCCTGCTCACCCGCACGCTCCCGGTGACCCTGAGTGTCGCCGCGCCCTCCGAAACCAGCGTGCCCCGCTACGTCGTGACGCCCGGCGAGGCGTCCGTCAGCGGACCGGGCCGGGTGGTGACGACCGTGCGCCGCCTGGTCAGCAGCCCGCTGTCCCTGGCCCCCGGTGAGGACCACGAGGCCCCCCTGATCGCCCTGAACGACCAGGGCGCGCCGGTCCAGGGCGTGATCACCCGGCCCGCCACCGTCACGGTGCGCCGCCTGGACACCGGCGAGCTGCCGATCAAGACCCTGCCCGTGGTGCTGAACCGTCCGCCCGCCACACTGCGGGTCGTCTCAGCCAGCGTGCAGCCGAGCAGCGTGCGCGTGGTCGCCGCACCGGAACTGCTGGCCAACCTGCGCGAGGTGCCCGGCACCGTCACGTACCACGAGGGCACCTACACGGCCCCGGTCACCCTGCGCGTCCCGGCCGGTGCCCAGGTGCTGGAGCGGGTCAACGTGCGCCTGACGGTGGAACGCCGCACCTCCCTGACGCCGGGCACCGGGAGCGGGACGGAGCCGCGCTGATCGCGGCGGCCCACGGGAAAGGCGGCCAGGAGGAACGACTGGGGTGAACATCAGGATTTGGGGGGCGGCGGGGCGTATACTCCCGCTATGGTGTGGCGCATGACCCACTTGGCCATATGATCGCCGAGCTGCCCGGCTTCCGGCACCCGCTGGCCGAACTGGTCGGCTGGGACGAACGTGTGCGGCTGATGGTGCGCCCGCGCCGCTTCGAGCATGTGCTGCGCGTGGCCGAACTCGCCTGCCGGATCGCCCGCGCCAACGGCCTGGACGAGGCCCGCGCCTACGCGGCCGGAATCCTGCACGACATCGCCCGCGACCTGCCCGACGCCGAACTGCTGCGCCTCGCGCCGCCCGAGTGCCCCATCGACAGCGCCCATCCCCTCGCCCTGCACGGCCGGGCCGCGCGCACCCTGCTGGAACGCTGGGGGTACGCGGACCGGGTGGTGCTGGAAGCCGTCGAGGACCACACCACCGGCCCGCGTGGCGGAAACCCGGTGGCCGCCTGCGTGTACGTGGCGGACGTGTCCGAACCCGGACGCGGCGTGAACGACGACATCCGCGAGCTGGCGCTGCGTGACCTGGAAGCGGCCCTCAACTGCGCCATCGTCTCCAAGGTGACCTACCTCCAGGGCCGCGGGATTCAGGTGCATCCCCGCACGCTGCGCGCTTACCAGGCCCTGTCCTGCGGGGGTCAGCCCGCGGTGGTCACGGCCCCGGCGGGCGGCGCCCTGGCTCCCACCGCGCCCGACCCCCACCCCCCCACATGACTGTTTCTCCACCGACCTCTCCTTCTGCCTCTTCCGACCCCGTCTCCCTGTCCCGCCGCCGGGCACGGCTGCGCGGCGTGCAGGTGTTCGGCCTGAGCCTGGCGGCCCTGACGCTGGGGGGCCTGGCGGTGCTGAGCGCGCCCGGCAACGCGGCGGCGTCGGCCCTGCCCGCGGGGGGCCTGCCGCATTTCACGCTGCTGCTGGCCGGGCGGGACATCGTGTACTGCGCCTACCACACGCCCTGCAAGAACCAGGACCAGCGCACCGGGTTGCTGCAAACGCCCAACACCGACACGCTGATGCTGGTCAAGGTGGACGGCACCCACGTCAACGTGCTGAATATCCCGCGCGACACCAACGTCGGGGACTTCGACCCCCGGCAGTCTCCTGCCGCGCAGAAGGTCAACAGCCGCTACTGGTCGGGCGGCCCGCGGGGGCTGACGCAGGCGGTGGAGACGATCACCGGGGAACCGGTGGACGCCTACGTGATCGTGCGGGCCGACTACGTGGCGCGGGTGATCGACGCGCTGGGGGGCCTGGACGTGACCGTCCCGGAAGGCGGCATCGAGTGGGTGGACCAGGCGGCGGGGGTGAACCTCAAGCTGGGCGCGGGCCCCCACCATCTGAACGGTGAGCAGGCGGTGCTGTTCCTGCGCGTCCGCAAGGGCTTTGGGGACGACTACGGGCGCATCGACCACCAGAAGCAGGCCCTGACCCAGCTCGCCGCCCGGCTGAAGTCGCCCCAGGGGCTCAGCGCGCTGCCCACCATCCTGGGCGGCATCGGCAACGGCGTGGAGACGAACGTGGACCCGAACCTGCTGCCCACGCTGCTGCCGGAGCTGCCGCACCTCAAGCTCACCTTCGCCACGCTCCCCACCCGCACGATCCGGGGCAGCTTCAATCTGGCGGTGGACCGTGAGGCGCTGGCGCGGGTGTGGGGAACGGCGGGGAACGAGGCCGCCAGCGCGGAGGCTTCACCCGACCTTCCCGCCGTCACCGTGCGCGTCGTGGACGCCAGCGGCGCGAACCTCGGCCCGGCACTCGCGCGGGCGCTGCGGACGCTGGGGTATGCCCGCGTGACCGTGCAGAGCGTGCCCGCCAGCGGGGAGGCCAGCCAGGTGTTCACCCAGCAGGACGTGCAGGCCGCCACCCAGCTCGCCGACACGCTGGGGCTGCCCCGCCTGCAAGGCGAACGTTTCCCCGTCGAGGCGGGCGAGGTGGGTATTCTGCTGGGCAGGGACGCCCGCCAGAGCCTCGCCGCCCTGAGCGCCCTGAATGGGGACGCCGCCTCTCAAGTTGCCCCCACCCCACCGGAGAACCGATGACCCCAGACACCCGCAACACAGACACCCACAGTGCCAACCCCCACAGCGACCTGATCCACCAGCAGCTCCGCGCCATCGTGGACGCCGCCCGTGAGCGCCGCGCCGAGGACGTGGTCGTGCTCGACCTGACCGACGTGTCCTCCACCCTCGAATACTTCGTGATCTGCACGGCCACCGCCGGACTCCAGCTCAACGCCGTGCAGGAGAACATCCGCGAGAAGGCGCAGGAGGCGGGCCTCCCCCGCCCCACCGTGGAGGGGCCGAGTGAACGCTGGCTGCTGCTCGCCTTCGGCGGAAGTATCGTGGTCCACATCATGACCAAAGACGCCCGCGAGTACTACGACCTGGAAGGGCTGTGGAGCGACGCCCGCGTCCTGCCCTTCCCCGAGCAGGCGCCGAACCGGACGGTGTAGGAGAGAGCCGTCAGCGGTCAGCCTTCAGCCAACACAAAGCTGAGGGCTGACCGCTGAAAGCTGCTCCTGACATTCGCCTGACTTCCGGCCGCACAATGGGTCCTGATGAGCCATGTGGTCGTGATCGAGGATGAAAGCACCGTGCGGGAGGTGCTGCGCTTTCACCTGGAGCGGGCCGGGCTGCGGGTGAGTGCGCTGGACTCGGTGCAGGGCGCGCACGAGGCCCTGACCACCGCCGACGCCCTGGTGCTGGACTGGATGCTGCCGGGCGAGAGCGGTCTGGGTTACCTGCGCCGCCTGCGGAGCGACCCCGACCTGCGCCGCCTGCCCGTGCTGATGCTGACCGCCCGCGCGGCCGAGGCCGAGCGCGTAGAGGGGCTGGAAAGCGGCGCGGACGATTATCTGACCAAGCCCTTCAGCGCGGCGGAACTGGTGGCCCGCGTGCGTGCCCTGCTGCGCCGCGCCCAGCCCGACGCGCCCGAGCAGCTCAGCCACGGGCCGCTCCAGATGGACCTGGGGGCCGCCGACGCCCGGTTGGCGGGAGCGCGGCTGAACCTCACCCGGCGGGAGTTCGACCTGCTGGCGTTCCTGACCCAGCACGCGGGGCGGGTCTATTCGCGCACCGAACTGCTCGACCGCGTGTGGGGCGCGGATTTCCTGGGCGGCGAGCGCACGGTGGACCAGCACGTCACGCAACTGCGCGCCCACCTGAACGACGATCCGGCCCGCCCCCGCTTTCTGGAAACCGTCCGGGGCAAGGGCTACCGTATGCGCCCCTGGACGGACGAGAACGGATGACGCCCGTGCCCGCCCCCCGCACCGACGCCTGGATGGACGCCCTGCCGCAGGCCGTGCTGCTCTTCGAGGCCGGAAGCGGCCGCCCGGACGCGCTGACCGTGACGCGGGTGAACGCGGCCGCCGTCCGCCTGTGGGGTGTGCCCCAGGCCAGGGCGGCGGGACGGCCCCTGCTGGAGATCGTGCGCCGCCATACCCTGGAGGCCCTGGCAGAGCGGGGCGGGGAACTGGAACTGGAGGCGGGCGGCCGGACCCTGCGCTGCACTGCCGTCCGCGCCGCAGAAGGGCAGGCGGGCGCCCTGATCGTGGACGACCTCACCCACCACCGCCGCCGGGAGGCGGAACTGCGCGAGGCGACCGCCGTCCTCTCGCACGAGTTCCGCACGCCCGTCACCGGCCTGCGCGGTGTGCTGGAGGCGCTGGAATACGACATGCCGCCCGACCTCGCGCAGAGCTTCGTGCGGCAGGGCCTTCAGGAGGTCGAGCGCCTCGCCCGGCTGGTCGAAGACCTGGCGGTGGGCTTCCGCCCTACCCGCGCCCGCACCCTGCCGCTGGCGGAAGCGTTCGCCCGCGCCGAGCGCCTCCTCACGCCGGAACTGACCGCCCGGCACACCGCCCTCACCTTCGGCCCCGACCATCTGGTGCGCGCCGACCCCGACAAGCTGCTGCAAGTCCTGCTGAACCTGATCGAGAACGCCCTGAAGTACGGCCCGCCGGGTCAGCCGGTCGAGGTCGGCACCCGGCTGCGCGGCACCTGGGTGGAGGTGGCGGTGCTGGATCACGGCCCTCCCCTGGGGGAGACGGACAGCCTGTTCCTGGCCCACACGCGAGGCCCGCACGCCAGCGGGCAGGGCAGCGGCATGGGCCTGTATATCGTCCGCAGCATCGTCCACGGCTGGGGCGGCCAGGCCTGGACCGAGCGGCGGGGCGAGCGCAACGCCTTTTGCTTCACGCTCCCCGGCGCGGGGGGCACCCTCTAGGCAGGCCCGGCCCGGCGCGGAACAAGAAGGGAGAGGGAGCCCGCCTGCTCTCCCTCCCCCCTTTGCTCGGCCAGGCGGTCCCGGCCGCTCCGGCTTCAGCTCGGGCGCGGTCCTTCCGTCGGGCCACCCAGGCGCACCTCGGTCCGCTGGTTGCCCCGTCCGGCCAGGCCCGCCAGCCCGATCAGGCCCAGCAGGCCCCAGGGGAAGCCGCGGTTCGCGGGCGCGGGTTCATTGCCCGGGATGCCGTCGTTCTCGGTGGGCGTGGTCACCGCGTTGTTCTGCACGTTGCTGGTATCGGTCCCGGTGGTGGTGCCCGTGGTGGTGGTGCCGGTTGTGGTGGAAGTGTCACTCGTCTGGGCGGAAGCGGTCACCGGGACGGCCACCAGGGCCAGGGCGATCAGGGCTTTCTTGAGATTCGACGTCATGGTGTCCTCCTGAAAAGAAAGGGAGCGTGGGATGGGGCGTGCGCGGCGGTCAACTGCGGTTGTCGCGGCGGTCGTCCTGATCGCGCGTGACCTGAACGTCGCCGGTCTGCTGGACATCCAGCACTTCCCGGCCGACGGTGTCGGTGACCGTCTGGGTTTCGGTCACGGTGCGCTTGCCCACCTCGACCTCCTCGGTCACGAACGCCTGCTTGCTGACTGTGGGCCGCTCCGCTTCCAGGTCCACCCGGACCGTCTCGCTCTGGCTGTTCGAGAGGACGTCCCCCTCGACCGGGCGGGCGTCGGTCACCGGGTGGCGCTCGATGATCACTTCCTCGCGCTGAACCGGCACGTTCACCGTTTCCTGGCGGGTTTCCACATGCTTGCCGATCTCCACGCTCCCGGCCTGATACCGCTCCTTATCGACCCTGAGGCGTTCTTCGAGGAGCTGGAGGCGTTCCGGGGTCTTGAACATCTGGTCGTTGGCGTCGTTGTCGCGGTAGTCGTAGGCCCCAGTCGCCAGAGCCTCGGTCGCCGCAGCCCCGGTCGCCGCAACACCCGTCGCGGCGGTGCCCATGTCCCCGGCGGCGGTATTGCCCCGCAGCATCCGCTCGTCCTGGCTCTGAAGGTCAAAGGTGTAGTCCTCGTCGTCGCTGTAACGGTGCAGCGCATCGAGCTGGGCGGACGTGAGGCCGTCGAAGTAGACGCCGTCATCCTCGATCCGCGCGTAGCCGATGGGGATCAGGAGAGCACCATTCAGGCTGCCGCCGTCATCGTCCACGATGAGGTAACGGATCTTGCCGTAGTCATCGTCGACTAGGGCGTCGCGGACGGTCCCGATCTGCCGCTGCCCGGTGAGGTAGGCGGGTGCACCGATGGGGCTGTAGATCTGGGTGTCCTGAAAATCCTCGCGGTAAGCGTTGGAAACGTCGGACCACCTGTCGGACAGTCTATGAAGATGGGTCATGATCCCTCCTTGCTGGGTTCCGGTCTTCGTCGCCATTGTGGGCACTGCCCTGCCCGCTTATCTGAGAAAAACAAAAACTTTCTGGAGAATTGCTGGCGCCAGGCAGGAGGTTAAAGAGAGCTTCATTTCTTTTCCTGCGGCATTCAGGCGACAAGAGCCGTCCGGCAAACGCCGAAATCACTTTCTGTCTCCAAAACAGGGTCAGAAGAAGACCTATTCTGAAAGCTTCTTCCGAAAAGAGAACAGACTGGCACATTGCCTTCTCATCCCTTCCAGAAACGTCCTAAAATCGAGCTGACGTTTTGCCCACGGCCCGGGCTGACCGGCCCATGACCTCAGCGGACCGTCCCGGTGCTACCTTCGCTCACAGGAGTCCCCATGCGTGAAGCCCTCGAAACCGATCTGCGGACCGTGCTCAACGGTGCCCTGAACATGCTCGGCACGGTCGAGCGGATGCTGCCCCTGGCCGGGGAGGTGCTGCTGCACGGCCGCACCGAGCGGCTGGAGGAGGTCAAGGCGATTGACCGTGAGGTGGACGCGCAGGAGGCCCAGATCGAGGCCGAATGCCTGCGGATCATCGCGCTGCACCAGCCGGTCGCCCGTGACCTGCGGCTGGTCGCCCTGATCCTCAAGAGCCTCAGCGACATCGAGCGAATGGGCGACTACACCGTGCACGTCGCGGAGGACGGCGCCGAACTCGCGCAGCAGCCCGCGCTGAAGCGTTACGTGAACCTCGCCCGCATGCTGGAGCGTCTGGGCGAGATGAGCCAGAACCTCCGCACCGCCATCGCCGACCGCGACGTGACCCGCGCCGAGGCCACCGCCCAGATGGACGACGAGGTGGACGACCTCTACGAGCAGATTCAGCGCGAACTGGTCACCTACATGCTCGAAGACCCCCGCAACATCTCCAAGGCCCTGATGCTGATGCGCGTGGGCCGCAGCCTGGAAAGGGTCGGGGACCATCTGGAGAATGTGGCCGAGCGGGTGCGCTACTGGGTGACGGGGCAGCGGGAGGCGTAGGGGGAGGGAATATGGACGCTCTTACAGAGAGTGTTCTCAAAAGAGAAAACGTCGCTCTAAGCGTTGTTCGTGCCTTACTGGGCGCAGTTACGCCGGAGATACGCCGCGTAGGCTTTGCGCTGAATGGGCGAAGCGTTCAGGTTCTGTGTGTCCACGAAGGCTCACCAAGCGCAAGCCTGCGCGAGGCTATGAACGATGTCGAGGGAGAAATCTCGGGCGACTTTGCTGCTGATGTATCCGTAGAAGCCCAACTGGTGCGGATAGATGCTCCTGCTTCCATCGAGATTGAAGCGGTTTGGGTCTACGCCCGGAAAGAAGTGCCAAAAAAATAAAAATAAGGCCGCCTCCTCCAGCAGCCCTCTTTACTTGACGCGAGTTTGTCCGCCTCGAGGCGTGGCGGCCCGCTCCCTACTGGGCACTCACAATCAACGGACACTTCAGGCAGGGGTGCGGCGTGACGGCGACGCGGTGGCCGAACGCCTCCTCGATGACGGCGGGGGTCAGCACTTCTTCCGGGGTGCCGAGGGCGGTGACGCGCCCGCCCGAGACGATCAGCACCCGGTCCGCGTACTGGGCGGCGAGGTTCAGGTCGTGCAGCACGGCGATCACGCCCACGCCCTCCGCGCAGAGGGCACGGGCAAGGCGCAGCGTGGCGTGCTGGTGCGCGAGGTCGAGGCTGCTGGTGGGTTCGTCCAGCAGCAGCACCCGCTCGGGCCTGTCAGTCGCCGGGTTCGGCCACAGTTGCGCCAGCACGCGGGCGAGGTGGACCCGTTGCTGCTCACCGCCCGACAGCGTGAGGATGTTGCGGTGTTCAAACCCCGCCAGGCCCACCTGTTCGAGCGCGGCGCGGGCCACGGCGCGGTCTTCCTCCGTCTCGCGGCGCCCGTGGGGGATGCGGCCCAGCAGCACCACGTCCAGCACCTCGTAGGCGAAGGTCATCGGCGTCTGCTGCGGCAGCGCGGCGCGGCGGCGGGCGAGGTCGGCGGGGGCGTGTTCGCGGAGCGTCTGCCCGAACATCCGCACCCCGTCCTTGCCCAGCTCGCCGGTCAGGTGCTTCAGCAGCGTGCTTTTGCCCGCCCCGTTGCGGCCCAGCACCGCGAGCATCTCCCCCCCGGTCAGCCCGAAGGAGATGTTCCGCAGCAGCTCGCGCCCGGAGACGCTGTAGTTCAGGTCGGCCACCTCTACCAGCGGGGCGCCCGGCGGGGGCGTGGGGATTTCCTTGCGCGCAAAGCCCCTCACAGCCGCCCTCCCTTGCGCCCCTGCCGCAGCAGGTACAGGAAGAAGGGCGCGCCCAGCAACGCCGTCACGATGCCGATGGGCAACTCGGACGGCATCACGATGGTGCGGGCCAGCAGGTCCGCCAGCACCAGCAGCGTGGCCCCCGCCAGCGCGGAGGCGGGCAGCAGCGTGGCGTGGTTCGGGCCGGTCAGGAGCCGCATCAGGTGCGGCACGACCAGGCCGACGAAACCGATGGTCCCGGCGACCGCCACCCCCGCCCCCACGCTCAGCGCCACCAGCCCCACCACCGCCCACTTCACGGCGGTGACGGGAATGCCCAGGTGCGCGGCGTTGCTCTCCCCCAGCGTGAGGGCGTTCAGCGCGCGGGCCAGCAGCGGCAGCCCCAGCACGCCCACCAGCAGCAGCGGCGCGGCGCTCAGCACGGCGGGCCACGTCGCGCCGCCCAGCGAGCCGAGCTGCCAGAAGGTGATGGAGCGGAGCTGCTCGTCGGTGGCGAGGTAGGTCATCAGGCCGGTGCCCGCCCCGCACAGGGCGTTCACGGCGATGCCCGCCAGCAGCATGGTGGCGACGTTCATCTGCCCCCGCTCCTGCGCCAGCGCGTAGATGACGGCGGTAGAGACGACGCTCCCCAGAAAGGCCATCACCGGCAGCGTGTACGTCCCGAAGAGGTGAATGCCCAGCACCACGCTCATCGCGGCGGCCAGACCCGCGCCGCTGGAGATGCCCAGCAGCCCGGGGTCCGCCAGCGGGTTGCGGAAGAGGCCCTGCATGGCGGTCCCCGCCACCGCCAGCCCCGCGCCCACCAGCAGGCCCAGGACCACGCGCGGCAACCGGATGGCGTGCAGCACGGCGGCCTGCTGTTCCTCGTACGCGGCCAGGGCGGGCACCCCCAGCGGCGCGAGCAGGATGGACACCACCTGCGCCGGGGAGATGTGGACCGCCCCCGTGCCCACCGCGAAGACCACCGCCGCCAGCAGCACCAGCGGCAGCGCCACCAGCGCCCAGCGTGCCCGGACGCGCTGACGGCTGACCGCCGGGGCCGGGAGGGAGGTGGGGCTCACCGTCACCGCGCGAAGTCCTTCTTCCACTCGCGGGCGAGCTTCAGGGCGAACTCGGGCAGGCGCGGGCCGATCCAGCGAATGGAGTTGTCCACGGTGTAGATGCGCTTATTCTTCCCGGCGTTCGTCTGGGCCACACCCGGCATCTTCAGCGCCCCTTCCAGACCACCCACCGACGCCAGCCCCCGGTCCAGCATGATGATGGCGTCGGGGTTCATGGCGACGAGGGCTTCGGGCGTCAGCGGCTTCACGTCCTTGAAGGGCGCGACGTTCCTGCCGCCCGCCAGCTCGATCAGTTCGTTCGCGCCGCCCTCGGTGCCGTAGATGCTGGCGTCGCTGGGGCTGTGCGCGTACAGGAAGATGACCCTGGGCGCGACTTTGGGCCGGTTGGCCTTCACGGCG
Organism: Deinococcus metallilatus; assembly: GCF_004758605.1. Lineage (NCBI taxonomy): Bacteria > Thermotogati > Deinococcota > Deinococci > Deinococcales > Deinococcaceae > Deinococcus > Deinococcus metallilatus. The sequence continues at coordinate 145,313 of NZ_CP038512.1, read as the reverse complement.
GCGAGGGTGGTGTCGAAGCTCCTGGTGAGGGCATTCGCCGCGCTGGGCACGCCGTACACCTGCGAGAGCAGATTCAGCCGGGTCTTCACGCCGTCCAGACCGCCCGTGTCGGTGGCGGGCAACACGAGAACCTTCACACCTGCCCCGCGAAGCTGCTGCACCAGCGTGGCGTTCTTCGGCGTGGCGAAGTTGTCCGCCGTCCCGATGACCAGGTCTGGCTTCAGCGAGATGATGCCCTCGGCCGGAAGCTGCGCCCAGTGGCCCACGCTGGGAATCTTGTTGGCGGGGTAGGTGCCGGTCACGTCCGTCCCGACGACCGTGTTCTGCTTGCCCAGCCGGTAGATCAGTTCCACGGTGGTGCCGTTAAGGGCCACCACGCGCTTCGGGTTCGTGACATTCACCGTCACGCCGTCGGCTCCCTGCACGCTGGCGGCGGAAGCGGCGGGCAGCAGGGCGAGGCTGAGGACGAGGGCAGTCTTGAAGTTCTTGTACATGGAAGCTCCAGGGGGAGAAAGGGCAAAAGAGAACGCTGTCCTGGCCGCCTTCGGCCGGACGGTCATCGACTGTCGCGCTTATCCTGCTTAATCCGAGCGTTTAAGTCAAGTTTGAAAGTAATCCGGGTGCCTGACCGGAGCAGCGGGGACGCTACGCTGGGGTATGAAAAAGCTCCTGCTGCTTCCGGCGCTGGTCCTCGGCCTCTCAGCGTGCGGGGGCAGCGCGCCTCCGCTGGCCGCGCCCACCATCGATGTGACGGGCACCTGGGTGGCGACGCTGAACGGCACGCTTCTGCCGCTCCAGATCTTCCAGTTCAACCTCACGCAGCGGGGCAATGCCGTCAGCGGTCAGGCCGGGATCGTCCCCGACCCCAGCGTGGGCCCGCCCCCGTACACCTACGAACCCTTTGGGCGGGTCAGCGGCACCGTCAGCGGCAACCAGTTCAACTTCACCGCCTACGGGTCGGGTGACTACGCCGGGAGCGTGACCCTCTCCGGCACGCTGGCGGGGGGCAAACTCACGGGAACGTGGACCAACATCAGCGCCAGCGGCTGGTCAGATGCCGGAACGTTCACGGCTGTCCCCTCCAACTGATGCCAACTTCAGGCGAGTCGAAGACGAGGGGCGAGCGGACTTGCAAAGCTGCGAAGCAGAGAAGAAGAAACTACCGGCTGGCGGCGACGGAAGAACATCCGGCGCTTTCCTGGATGTTCGGGAATCGGAGCAATCCCGTATGACCTACTCCCCCACGTCCTCCGCCCACAGCGCCCGCATTTCCGCGCTGCCCGAGAGCAGCTCCTCCAGCGTGCCCTCGCCCGTGAGGTGCCCGTCTTCCAGCAGCAGGATGCGGTCGGCGCGGGTCAGGGCGGCGCGGCGGTGGGAGACGACCAGGCAGGTGGCGTCCGTCTCGCGGAAGAGGCCGTCCCAGAGCAGGGCCTCGGTGCGGGCGTCCAGGGCGCTGGACACGTCGTCGAAGACCAGCAGGTCCGCGTCACGGGCGAGCATCCGGGCGACGGCCGCGCGCTGCACCTGCCCGCCCGAGAGCTTCACGCCGCGCGCCCCGACCGGCGTGTCCAGCCCCGCCGAGAGCTGCGCGAGGTCGGGTTCCAGCACCGCGAGACGCACGGCGCGGTTCAGGCGCTCGGGGTCGCTGCCACTCAGCACGTTCTCGCGCAAGGTGTCGGAGAAGAGGCTGGGAAGCTGAGCGGTGTACGCGCTGCGGGGCGGGACCAGGAAGGCGGCGGGGTCGGTGACCTCCGCACCGTTCCAGAAGACGTGCCCCCCCTTCCCGTCCATACTGTCACGCGGCATCAGCCCCAGCAGCGCGCGCAGCAGCGTGGTCTTGCCACTGCCGATGCGCCCGGTCACCACCACGAACTCGCCCCGGCGCAGACGGAAGCTGATGTCGGTGATGCCCGCGCCGCCGGGGTAATGGGCGGTCAGGCCCTCCACGCGCAGCTCTTCCAGCGGCTCGGCCCGGGGCACGGCCGGGGCGGCGGGCGGCTCGTCATACAGGTGGACGGGCTGGTGGGCGACGACCGTGCCCTGCGGCGCGTCCTGCAAGAGCCGTTCCATGCGGTCATAGCTGACCCCGGTGCGGCGGTGGCGGGCAATCGCGTCCCCGAAAAAGCCCATGCTCCCGGTCAGGCGCGGCAGCAGGCCGATGAACAGCACGAAGTCGGCCACGTCCATCTGCCCGCCGCGCACCCGGTTGGCCCCCAGCAGCAGCACCAGCCCCACGGCGAGGTTCACCATGTTGGTGTTCACGCCCCGGATCAGCTCGGTCAGCAGCACGTCGCGCAGGGCCGACTGACGCCGGGTTTCGCCCAGTTTTTCCAGGTGCGCGACCATCTGCCCCTCCCGCGCGGCGAGCTTCACGGCGCTCACGGCCCCGAACGTCTCCCCGATGAAGTCGGTCACGCGGGCGGTCGCCTCACGCATGCGGCGGCGGTAGGTCCGAATCCGGGGCGAGAGGCGCTGCACGAACACCACCATCAGGAGGAGTGGCGCGCACACCAGCAGCGTGATGACCGGGTCCACCCGCGCCATCATCCCAATGGCCAGAATGCAGTACACGACGAACCCCGCGCCGTCCACCCAGACCTCGGTGTACCCGGCCACGTCGTCCACGTCGTCGCGGAAGCGGCTGACGGCCTCGGCGGGGGTGTCGGGCAGGCGGCGTGAGCCTCGCGCGGTCAGCAGGTAGCCCAGCAGGTTGCGCCGCACCAGCGCGTCCAGCGTGTACCACAGCTCGATCCACGCCCGGAACGCGCCATAGAAGATGCCGAAGCGGCTCACCCGCACGAACGCGAACCAGCCCACCGACACCCAGGCGGCGGCGATCAGCGGGTCCACCGGCTGCCCGGCCAGCCGCAGCCGGTCCGCCTCCTCCAGCCGCCCGAACACGCTGCTCACGGCCAGCGTCAGCAGCGCGGGCGCGGCGTGCACCATGCCCCACATCAGCAGGTTGAAGGCGAACAGCCAGGGCTTGTAGGCAAAGAGCCGCCGGGAGAGGGCGAAGGTGCGGTCGGGAGGGGGGGAGGTGGTGGTCATGGGTGGCTCCGGGGGAGGCTTGTGGCGCGTGGCTCGTGGCTTGTGGAGGCTAAGGCTGGAAGCTGAAGCTTTCGCTCATCTACAAGCGACAAGCCACAGGCCACAAGCCTCACGCCAGCACCCCCTCTGCCTCCAGTCGCCCGGCCCGCAGCAGCTCGGCGTAGTGGCTGCGGGGGTCGCGGGCGAGCTGGGCGCGGGGGCCGTCCTCCAGCACCCGGCCGTCACCCAGGACCAGGATGCGGTCGGCGCGGGCCACCGTGTCGAGGCGGTGCGCGATCACGATGGCGGTGCGCCCGGCCAGCAGGCGGGTCATGGCCTGGGTGAGCTGGGCCTCGGTGGCGGGGTCGAGGCGGCTGCTGGGTTCGTCGAGGATGATCACGGCGGGGTCGCGCAGCAGCACGCGGGCGAAGGCGAGGAGCTGCGCCTGCCCCGCGCTGAGGCTGCCGGTGGGGAGCGGCGTCCGCACGCCCTCTTCCAGCCGGGAGAGCCAGCCGCCCAGGCCGACTTCCGTCAGCGCGGCTTCCACCTGGGCGTCCGTCACCGACTCGTCGAAGAAGGAGAGGTTGTCGCGCACGCTGGCCTGGAAGAGTTGCACGTCCTGCGTCACGACCGCCACGCGCGTTCTGAGACTGGCGAGGCGCACGTCACGGGTGTCCACGCCGCCCAGCTTCACGCTGCCCGTGCTCGGGTCGTACAGCCGCGACACCAGCCGCGTCAGGGTGGTCTTGCCGCTGCCGGTGCGCCCCAGCAGGCCGACCGTCTGCCCGGCGGGGAGGCAGAAGGAAACGTCGTGCAGCACGCCGCGCACGCTGGGGTCTTCGGGGGCGTAGCTGAAGCCGACGTGCTCGAAGCGCAGGTCCAGCGGCCCCTCCGGGAGATCGCGCGTCCCCTCCGGCAGCCCCGAGCGCAGCGCCAGCAGTTCCCCGACGCGGCCCAGGCTGGCTCCCGCTTTCTGGAGGTCCTGAAGCTGCTGCGTGAGCTGGTCGATGGGTTCCTCCACCATGTTCATGTACTGGTAGAGCAAAAAGGCGGTGCCCAGGCTGATCGCACCCGCCGCGTACAGGCCGACCGCCGCGCCCAGAATGCCCACGTAGCCGACGGCGAACAGCACCATGCTGAGCTGCCACACCAGGCTGCGCCGCCGCCAGGAGTAGGTGCTGCGCCGGAAGAACTCGCGCTGCACCCGCAGAAAGCCGCGCAGATGGTATTCCCCCGCCCCCAGCGAGCGCACGTCGTCCAGGCCCGAGAGCCGTTCCTCGATGTAGCCGAAGAGCCGCGCGCTGCTCTCGCGTTCCTGGCGGGTGGGTTCCACGCCCTTCTGGCGCACCCGGTTCATCGCGTACAGGGTGACGAGGACGAAGAGCGTGATCCCGACGCCCACCCGCCAGTCGGTCAGGTAGAACATCACCACCGCGCCCGTCAGCAGCAGCGCCGCGCCGAAGACGCGCACGGCGAACTGCGAGAAGAAGTTGCTGAGGGCCGTCACGTCGCCGTCGATGCGCTCGATCATCTCGCCGGGCGTGCGTTCCTTGTGTTCGCGCATGTCGAGCGAGAGCAGGTGCCGCATCAGGTCCGCGCGCAATCGGTTGGTGGCGGTCCAGCCCACCCGCGCGCCCACGTAGGTCGCCCCGGCAGTCAGCAGTTGCACGCCCACCGCCAGCAGGATGTACAGGCCCGCCAGCCGCGCCAGCAGACCCACGTCTGCGCCACCCCCCAGCTTGGCATTGTCCACGAAGCGCCGCAGCAGTTGCGGCAGCAGCAGGTTCAGGCCGGTGCCGGTCAACAGCAGCGCGGCGAGCAGCACCACCTGCCACTTCAGCGGTCCCAGGTAGGCACGCAGCACATTCAGCGTTCCCGAACGCGGCGGGGAAGATGGAGAGGAAGCGTCCGGCATTCCTCCAGCCTAGGGCAGCGGCGGGTGAGGCTGCATCCGCCGAGTGGCGCAGTGGAGGGAGGGGGGCCGAACAGGGCGCCTCTCCTTGTCAGGGTCATCCAGGGGCAGTTCCCCAGGCCGTCATCTGGACCCTTGCTCCATAGCGGCGCGCAGTTCCCCGGCCACCCCGTCCAGAACGGCGCGGGGCGGATGCGTCCACTGCACCTGCATGTTCAGGCGATCTCCACTCGCCCGCGGGATGACGTGGAGATGCGCGTGGAACACGTCCTGACCGGCGACCTCACCGTTCGCCATCCAGAGGTTCAGACCGTCACAAGGAAGGCCACTGGCCTGGATGGCCCGCGCGACCTGCTGGCCCAACTCGGCCAGAGCGCCCGCTTCCTGTGGGGTCAGGTCGGTGAAGGTGGCGGCGTGGCGCTTCGGAACGACCAGGGTGTGCCCGGTATTGAAGGGGCCAATCGTGAGGAAGGCGAGGCAGAGATCATTCTCCGCCACCCGGCTCGCCTCGGCCTCCCAGGCGACGATGGCACAGAAGATGCAGTCCTTCACGCCAGCTCCCGAATCTTCGCCAGCACCACCTCCGGCCGCACCGTGTAGTCGCCCGTCTTCGCCTCCACGTGCTCGAAGCGCACCACGCCGCCTTTGTCGATCAGGAACACGGCGCGGGCGCTGATGCCGCGCTCGTCGATGGCGACGCCGTACTGGCGGGCGACTTCCAGAGTCATGTCGGCCAGCAGGGGCACCTCGATGCCGTACTCGGCCGCCCAGGCCTTGTGCGCGTACACGCTGTCGCGGTTCACGCCCAGGATGACGGCCCCGGCCTCCGCGAAGTCGTCCTGCCGCCCGGAGTATTCGGGCAGTTGCATCGAGCAGACCGGGCTGAAGTCCAGCGGATAGAACACCAGCACCACATGCTTCTGCCCCCGGTAACTGCTGAGGGTCACCGGCTCCCCCAGCGTGGAGGGCAGCGTGAAGTCCGGCGCGGGCTGACCGAGAAGGCTCATGGCGCTGAGTCTAGCGGCCCCTGGGAGAGAAAAGGCGCCAGTGGCCCCCAGCCTGTTACGCTGCCCCCATGACTTCCACTTCCCTTCCGGACAGCCCTCTCAAACGGATGCGCGCCGCCCTGCGGCACACGGCGGCGCTGCCCGGCGACGTGGACGGCTGGCTGATCTACGACTTCCAGGGCCTCAACCCCCACGCGCGCCGGGTCCTGGGGCTGCCCGCAGGCGCCCACCTGACGCGGCGGTTTTTCGTGTGGGTGCCGCGCGAGGGCCAGGCCACGCTGCTGCACAACCATATCGAGGGCGGCACCTGGGCCACGCTGACGGCCGGGTGGGACGTGTCGCGCCGGGCCTTCGGGTCGCACGCGGAGCTGGACGCGGCGCTGCGCGAGGTGGTCGCCGGAAAGACGGTGGCGATGGAGTACAGCCCGCACGGGGCTGTGCCCTACGTGAGCCGGGTGGACGGGGGCACGCTGGAACGGGTGCGGGCGGCCGGGGCGGACATCGTCAGCAGCGCGGACCTGCTCCAGTCCTTCCTGGTGTGGTCGCCGGAAGACCTGGCGGCGCACCGTAGGGCGGCAGCGGTGCTGATGCGCGCGAAGGACGACGCCTTCCGCCTGATCCACGAGCGGCTGAAAGCAGGCGAGGCCGTCACAGAGCTGGACGTGCAGGCCGTGATCGAGCGCGCGATCTCGGAAGCCGGGATGGAGAGCGGCCACCCGGTCAACGTGAGCTTCGGCGCAAACGCCGCCGACCCGCACTACCAGCCCGAAGGCGAGAAGAACGCGACGCTGCGCCCCGGGGAGTGCGTGCTGATCGACCTGTGGGCACAGGAGGAGGGCCGCCCCTTCGCGGACGTGACCTGGGTAGGCCACGCGGGCGAGCCTTCGAGCGAGTACCTGGAAGCGTGGGAGGCGGTGCGCGGTGCGCGGGACGCGGCGCTGGCGCTCCTCCGCGAGCGGTACGCGCGGGAAGGTTGGGGCCGCTTGCAGGGCTGGGAGGCCGACCGCGCGGCCCGGGACGCGATGGGCGAGCCGTGGGGAGAGTTCTTCCTCCACCGCACCGGGCACGACCTGGGCGTGCAGATTCACGGCTCCGGCGCGAACCTCGACGATTACGAAACCCATGACACCCGGACCCTCACCCCCGGTCTGTGCGTGACGGTGGAACCTGGCACCTATCCGCGCGCTCGGGGCTTCGGCATCCGGACAGAGGTGGACGTGTTCCTCGCGCCGGAAGGACCACAGGTCACCACCGACCTCCAGCAGCAGCCGTTCGTGCTGGGCACGGGCGACTGGGAGGCCGTGCGGGCGGCGGGGTACGGGGAAGCGAGGCGTGCTGGCGCCTCGGCCTGAGCAGGCGCTGTCCTGCCGCTAGTGTGGTGCGCCCGCCTCCCGCGTCGGTGGCGACGCATACAGCCGCGCATCCAGCCAGAGGCCGACGCCGATCTGCGCGAGGCCCAGCAGGCGCGTGACGTTCGGGCGCTCGGCGCACCACTCCATCAGTTGACGCACGCCGGGGACCGGCACCCACCACATCAGGCTGTGCCCGACCGGCCGCACCACCGAGATCAGACCGTCACCGATCAGGATGACGGAAAAGACCTCCAACGCACGCTTCGTCCGCAGACTTGACGACATCTTTCCCTCCTTGAGCCCGGCGGGGCCGCCCCCCTCAGGCCAGCGCCTCCACGGCGAGGCTGCCCCCCGCCACCGCGCGCAGGTTCTCGCCGGTCACGTCCCAGGCTTGCGCCGTGTTTGCAGCCCCTGCTCGAACCACGCCTGCCGGGCCGAAGGCTCACCGAAGAGGTCCGTGAAGAGCGGACCAAGCGCACCGAGATCGAACACGACAACGCGGGCCATGCCACCTCCCATGGAAAGACAATCTTCAGGATAGTCCGCTTGCTCCGGTAGCCACCCCACAACCGCTCAGCCTCAAGAAGACGTGAAGCCATAGGAGCCGGGGCCCAGCGGGAGGGCTCTCTACGCCCCCACCAAAGCCTCTACGGGTCTGTTTGAAAATGGGCCTCCGCCACTCCCCCAAGCTGAAGCCCCCCTGTCTTTTGTCTTTTCAAAATTCTGGAGGCGACGGCCGATCCCCACCTTCCCAATGGGCAGGCAGAGCAGAGGAGCTTTCGGGCCGCAGGCCCGCAGCCGCCCGGTGGAACGCAACACGTTCCAGGCAGGAACCGTCACTGCCCTCCACACCTCCGCCGCAGAATGAGTCTCCCTTGGCCGAGCGCAGCGGAAAGCTCCCCCTGCCCCCCCGCGGGGGGAGGGGGCTGGGGGGTGGGGGGAATGCCTTCTAACTCAACTGCCCAACAGGGCAAACCTGCCCCTTAAGGTTGCCTGAACACGACGGGCCGTTAGGCTGTGGGCATGGCGAACCTCAGCTCCTCGACAATCATGCTGACCGGGGCAGGCGGCGCGCTGGCGACCGCCGTCGCCCAGGAACTGGAAGACGCGGGCGCGCAGCTCGTGTTGGTGGGCCGCGGCGAGGCCCTGGAGCGCGCCGCTGACCGCTTTCCCGCGACCGAGGTGCTCGACCTGGATCTGCGGGACCCCGCCAGCGTGGACGCGCTGCGGAAAGTGAAGGTGGACGCGCTGGTGCATACCGTGGGGGCCTACGCCGCGCAGGACGTGCAGAAGGCCACCGACGAGGACCTGCGCGCGATGTTCGACGAGAACATGCTGACCCTCTTTCATGCGGTGCAGGGCGTGCTCCCCCATATGCTCCGCCAGAAGGACGGTCTGATCATGGGCGTCAGCTCGGGGTCCGCGGCCCGGATGAGTGGCCCGAAAGCCGCGCTCTACACCGCCAGCAAGGCCGCCGTCGCCGCATACATCCTCAGCCTGCACGACGAACTCAAGGCCAAGGGCGTGCGCGGCTGCGTGCTGTACCCGATGGGCGCCATCGACACGCCCAGGAACCGTGACGCGGGCCTGGACTGGGACCGCCTGATCGACCCGCGCGGCCTCGCCAAGAGTGTCGCCCACGCGCTGACCCGTCCCGACCGTGCCCACCTGACCGAGCTGAAGATCTACCCGGACGCCTAGGCACGGTGAGGCCCAGGGCAGAGCGGGGGCGCGGGAGGACACCGCACTTCACAGAGAGTTAATCCTCAGCTCAGCAGCAAAAATCTTCTGATCCGATCTGGCGGGAACTGCATAGAGACAGGGTGAAGCGACGCCGAGGTGGCCCCAGGCCCCTCCGGGCCAGGATCCGGCACAGGGTTCTGGAGCTTTCACCCGTCCGTCCCGTTCCTTCCTTCTCGTTTCTGGAGGTTTCCGTATGAGCAACGACACGCAGGGCATCAGCACGCGGCGCAAGTTCCTGGGCATGGCAGGCATGATGGGCGCGGGCGCCGTGCTGTCCGGCTGCACGAGCGTCATCGCCACGCAGCCCAGCCAGGACAATGGCCTCGACGCCGCCATCTTCAACTTCGCGCTGAACCTGGAGTACCTGGAAGCGGCCTTCTACCTGGCCGCCGTGGGCCGTCTGAGCGAGCTGACGGCGGTGGGCGGCGACGCGAGCAAGGTGATGCTGCCGAGCGGCTTCAACGGCAGCACCCCGGTGCAGGGCCTGACCGGCGACATGCTGGCGATGGCCAACGAAATTGCCGACGATGAGAAGGCGCACGTCAAGGTGATCCGCTCGGTGCTCAAGAGTGCGGCCGTGGCCCAGCCGGTGCTGGACCTGAGCGGCTCCTTCATGGCGGCGGGCAGCCTCGCCTCGGGCGGAAAGATCACCAACTTCAACCCCTTCGCCAACGAGCTGTTCTTCCTGCACGGCGCCTTCATCTTCGAGGACGTGGGGGTTACGGCGTACAAGGGTGCTGCGCGCTTCATCGACGACCAGAGCGCGGGCGGCAACCTGGAAAACGCGGCGGGCATCCTGGCCGTGGAGGCCTACCACTCCGGGTCGATCCGCACCCAGCTCTACCGCCGCCGGGGTGAGCAGGCCGCCGCGGGTCTGACGGTCGAACAGGTCGTGCAGGCCATCAGCGACCTGCGTGACGCGGTGGACGGCCCCAGCGACGACGACCAGGGCATTAGCAACATGGGCATGAGCGCCAACATCGTTCTGGCCGACAGCAACGGTATCGCCTTCAGCCGCACCCCGCGCCAGGTCGCCAACATCGTGCTGCTCGACAAGACCGGCGCGGCCACCAAGGGCGGGTTCTTCCCCAACGGCCTGACCGACGACGGCAACCTCGGCAAGCTGCTCGCTATCAAGTAATCCCTTTCCAAGAGAACGCGCGCCCGGCAAGCCGTCCAGGCGCGCGTTTCCTTCATTCCTCCCCCGCCACCCGCAGCACTTCCGCCAGCCCGCCCCCGAACCCATTTTCCAGACGCGGCCACTCGGGTGGAAAAGGCTGCGTGCGGGTCACGTCGTTCGGCACGACCACCACCCGCAGGCCAGCGGCCAGGGCGGCCGTCGCCCCGTTCAGGCTGTCCTCGACGGCGAGGCATTCCTCCGGGCGCAGGCCCAGGCGGCCAGCAGCCAGCACGTAGAGTTCGGGGTCGGGCTTGACGCGGCGCACGTCGTCGCGGGTCGCCAGCACCTCGAACAAGTCCAGAAGGTCGTGCTGGGCCATCCAGCGCGTGACCCAGGCACGGTCGCTGCTGGTCGCCAGGGCCAGGCGCAGCCCGGCGGCCCGCACCTCCTCCAGCACCGCCCGCACGCCGGGCCGCAGGTCCTGTTCGGCGATGTCGGCCAGGATGCGTTCATGCAGCCCCGCGCGGACGCGCTCACGGTCGGCCTGCACGTGTTCGGGCAGTCCCGCCCAGGGGTCGAAGGCGTCCCAGGTACCGACGCCGCGTTGCCAGTCGCTGAGGGCCAGTTCGCGGCCATGCGTCCGGTAGAGGACCTGCCAGTGGTGAAACTCGCGCGTCTCGGTGTCGAGGATGGTGCCGTCGAAGTCGAAGATCAGGGCGCGCAGGGGGACGGGTCGGGTCATGGGGGCAGTGTAGGGTGCTGGCCTCCGCCAACTTTCGGGGGACGCTTCGCCCCCACCCCAGCCGCTAGCCTGGGCGGGTGGCAGACTGGGTGCAGAACCTGATGGACAGCCTGGGGTATCTCGGCATCCTGTTGCTGATGATCGTGGAGAACCTCTTCCCGCCGCTTCCCAGCGAGCTGATCATGCCCTCAGCGGGCTTCGCCGCGTCGCGCGGGGACCTGAACCTGCTGGCCGTGATCGCCGTGGGGACGCTGGGCAGTGTGCTGGGGACCCTGCCGCTTTACTACATCGGCCGGGCCTTCGGAGAGGAGCGGCTGGTGAAGTGGGCCGACCGTTACGGCCGGTGGCTTACCCTCAGTGGTCAGGACATCCGCCGGGCGGACGACTGGTTCGACCGGCACGGCGCGGGCGCGTTCCTGTTCGGCCGCCTGGTGCCCGGCGTCCGCAGCCTGCTGAGCCTCCCGGCGGGCATGAGTGAGATGCCCCTGCCCAAGTTCCTGCTCTACAGCGCCCTCGGCTCGGGCCTGTGGGCCAGCGCCCTGGCCGGGGCCGGGTACCTGCTGGGCGAGAACTACGATCAGGTGGAGCAGTATCTGGGGCCAGCGTCCAAGGTCATCGTCGCGGCAGTGCTCGTTGCGGCGGCGGTGTGGTTCCTGAAGCGGAGGCGCGAGCAGGCAGCGAAGGCATGAGGGGGCTTTCAGCCGTCCGCCGTCAGGAAGATTTCTGCTGACGGCGGATGGCTGAAAGCTGATCGCTCCCCTAAAACGCCCCCGCCTCGAACACCTGCCGAATCTCCCCCAGGTCCCGCCCCAGGCTGAGCAGCACCAGCAGCAGCAGCCGGGCCTTGTGGGCGTTCAGGAAGCTGGCGGGAATCGCTCCGGCCTCGACCAGCGTCGCGCCGCCGCCCGGGTAGCCGTAGATCGGGATGACCGGCCCGGCATGGGTGCGCGTGGCGATCACGACGGGTTTGCCCGAGGTGGTGGTGCGGGCGATCAGCGGCAACAGCTCGGCAGGGAGGTTGCCGGTGCCCAGGGCCGCGATGACCAGCCCATCTGAGCGGGCGTCGGCCTCGGCGTAGCCCTCGCCCTGCCAGCCCGCGTAGGCGTACAGAATCTCGACGTGGGCGGGGAGGGCGGGCGGCGCGTAGACGGGCCGCGCTTCCGGCATGGCGAAGTAACGCAGGTGGGCCGAATCGCCTACCCGGTCAATCCGTCCTATCGGGCCGGGATAGCCCCCGAAGGCGTCCACCGCCGTCGTGTGGACCTTCGTCACCGTGCGCGCGTCGTAGATGTCCCCGCCGAACACCGCGAGCGGCCCGCGTCCCCGGGACTGGGGATGCAGGGCCACCTGGGCCGCGTCGAGCAGGTTGCCGGGGCCATCCCAGGACGCTTCCTCGGCGTGCCGCATGCTGCCGGTCAGCACGACGGGCGTCTGGGTGGCGAGCGTGAGGTGCAGGAAAAAGGCAGTCTCCTCCAGCGTGTCGGTGCCGTGGGTGACCACGATCCCGTCATGCCCGGGCGCGAGCTGTTCGATCAGGTGCGCCAGCGCCAGCATGTGTGCGGGCGTGACATGCGGGCTGGGAAGGTTGAAGGGCTGGTAGTCGTGGACGATCACGCCCGGCAGCCCCGGCACGCTGGGGGCCGCCTGCGGCGTGACGCCCGGCCCGTCCGGATTGGGGCGGCTGGCGATGGTGCCGCCGGTGTGGATAACCGCGAGGCGTTTCATGGGGCGGTCAGCGACGGCGCAGGGCCGCCAGCACCACGGCCAGCACGAAGACCAGGAGCGTGAGCGGCAGCTCCGCGACCAGCGCCCCGCCCAGGTCGGCCCCGGCCCGCGTGCGCTGCACCGTCCCGATGCCCAGCCACAGCAGCGCCGCGAGGGCCGCCGTCAGCAGGACGGGCGCCGAGAAGGGCCTCACCCGTGCGCCGCTTCGATCAGGTTCTGCGCGCCCTGGCCCAGCATGTCGGCGGCCAGTTCGGCCCCCAGGTCGGCGCACTCGGCGGGATCGCCCGAGGTGGTCGCGCGGATCACCTGGCTGCCGTCCAGCGCGCCCACCCAGCCTTCCAGCGTCAGCACGCCGCCCTTCACCGTCGCGTGGGCGCCCACCGGGGCCATGCACCCGGCCCCCAGACCGGCCAGGAATTCGCGCTCGGCGGTCACGCGGTCGTCGGTGGCGTGGTCGTGGATCGCGTAGACCACCTCGATGCTGAGGTCGTCGTCCGCGCGGGTTTCGAGGGCCAGGGCGCCCTGACCGGGGGCGGGCAACAGGATGTCGGGGTCCAGAAACTCGTCGATGCGGTGGCGCATCTCGGTGCGGATCAGGCCCGCCGCCGCCAGGATGATCGCGTCGTAGTCGGGCGTGCCCAGCGCCGCGAGGCGCGTGTCGATGTTGCCGCGCAGATCGATGATCTGGAGGTCAGGGCGGTAGGCGCGCAGGAAGGCTTTGCGGCGCACGCTGCTGGTGCCCACGCGGGCGCCCGGCGGCAACTCCTCCAGACGCTTCATGCCCTCCTTGCCGATCAACACGTCCCGGGCGTCCACCCGCTTGGGAATGGAGGCAATCTCCAGCCCCTGGGGCTGCTCGGTCGGCAGGTCCTTGAGGGAATGCACCGCGATATCGACGCGCTTCGTGAGGAGGGCGTCCTCGATCTCCTTCACCCAGAAGCCCTTGTCACCCTTCTGGGCCAGCGATTGCAGGGCCGCGCGGTCGCGGTCGCCCTTGGTGCTGATCGTCTGGATACGGAAGTCCGTGTCCGGCCATTCCTCCTTCAGGCGGGCCACGACCCACCGGGTCTGCGCGAGCGCGAGCGCCGAGCCGCGCGTTCCAACCGTCACCGTCCGCATAACCTGAGCAGTATAAACGGTGGCCGGGAGTCGCGGGCTGGCCCGGTCACATAAAGGGAAGCTCAGGACCATCCTCACGCGCTCCGGCCCGTACACTGCCCTCCGTGCGCAATCCCTGGCTGGAATTCGGCATCCTGGTGCTGCTGCTGATCATCAACGGCTTTTTCTCCGGCTCGGAGCTGGGCGTGGTGTCGGCCAAGCGGTCACGGCTGGAGGCGGCGGCGGCGCGGGGGGACCGGGGTGCGGCGGCGGCGGTCCGGCTCACCGAGCAGCCCGGCACGTTCCTGGCGACCGTGCAGATCGGCATCACCCTGATCGGCACCATCAGCGCGGTCTTCGCGGGCGGCAGCCTCACTGGCTACCTGGAACCGCTGCTGCGTCCCCTGTTCGGTGCGGCGGCGCGGTCGGCCGCGAGCGTCGCGGTGGTGCTGCTGGTCACCTTCCTGTCGCTGGTGCTGGGTGAACTCGCCCCCAAGGGCATCGCCTTGCGGAACCCCGAGGCGCTCGCCACGCGCGTGGCGCCCTTCTTCACGGTGCTGTCCCGGGTGGCGCGGCCCCTGGTCTGGCTGCTGGACATGACGGCGAGCGGGCTGCTGAAGCTGCTGGGGATGCGTGAGGAGGCGCGCGAGGTGATCACCGAGGAGGACGTGCGGGCCGTCGTGCTGCAAGCCGCCGAGAGCGGCAGCCTGGAGGAGACGGAAACGGAGCGCATCGCCTCAGTGCTGCGCTTCAACGACCGCCGCGTGCGCGACCTGATGACCCCCCGCACCGAGGCCGTCACGCTGGACCTGGACGCCCCCACCCAGACGCTGGTGGAGACGGTGCTGGCAGACGAACACGACCGCTACGTCGTGCGGGACCCGGGCGGCGAGGTGGTGGGGCAGGTGGCCGTCAGCGACGTGCTGCGCGCCCTGTACACCGGGGAACCGCTGGCGGACTTCGTCCGGCCCGCCGTCTTCATCCCCGAGGCGGCCTGGGCCGAGGACGCCCTGGCCCGGCTGGAACGGGAAGGGCAGCAGCGGCTGGCGGTGGTCGTGGACGAGTACGGTGACTTCAGCGGCGTGCTGTCGATCAGCGACCTGCTGGTGGAGCTGGCAGGCGTGGAGGCCCAGGGCGACGAGGACCGGATCGTGCGCCGTGACGACGGCTCTTTTCTGGTCGGCGGCAGCCTGCCCATGCACGATCTGCGCCAGACGCTGCCCCTCCCCCGCCTGCCGCGCGAGGAGTTCAGCACCCTGGCCGGGTACGTGCTGGACGTGCTGGGCGAGTTTCCCCAGGTCGGCGCGCTGGCCGAGGTGGACGGCTGGGAGATCGAGGTCGTGGACGTGGACGGCCCCCGGGTGGACCGCCTGCTGATCCGCCCGCCACGCGACTTCGTGCTGGCGGACGCGGAGAATTGACCTCCGTTCAGGCGACCGGTCAGAGAACGTCGGTGCGCCCACTCGGCTCCGCAAAGATGTAGCCCTGTGCTTCGGTCCAGCCAGCTATAGGGCGTGACCCTGGCTGGCCTAGCGCCGCATGAACTTCCTGATAGGCGGCGAGGCACACCTCGTTCAGGGTGGCGTACTTCAGAGAATATCCTGCCCGTCGAAGCGCAGGGTTCGGGGAGCCGAGTAGCACAAGATGGCGGGGCCAGCATCCCGCTTCCAGTCGGGCCGCTTCCCCGGGCTACAACTCCTCGTCGGCTTCGGCCTCGTTGGCGGAGGCGGCCACGGGGACAGGCTGGGGGCGCACGAAACGCAGGTAGTCCAGCCAGGGGGGCGTGTGCCCCAGTTGCCGGATCAGCGTCACGATCTGCGCCGTGTGGCGCACCTCATGGGTCATGACGTGCCACAGCAGTTGGTCCAGCGTCACGGTGTCGCTGGCCGGGTCGTCCTGGACCAGCTTGACCGGGCGGGAGAGGTCAGGGTCGGTGGCCAGGAAGGCGCGGGTCTTGGCGCTCACCTCCTGGCCGTAGCGGGTGATCCAGCCCAGGTCATACTGCTCGGCCTGTGGGCGCACCCAGTCATGGGGGTAGCGGGAGGCCACGCCGTCGCCCAGCGCGACAGTCTGCACCCAGTGGTCCTCCACGTCCACGATGTGCAGCAGCAGGTCCTTGATGTTGTGGAAGCGGTCGCCCTCCAGCAGCGGCCGGTCCAGGTCGGCGGCAGGCAGCGCCCGCAGAAAGTTCCAGAGCTGCTCGCGAGCGGCAGAAAGGTAAGCGTAGTACTCGCGGACGTTCATGAGTAACTCACAGCATACCCTGCCCCTGCGCCGGAATTTTGAAGGCTACATTGCGCTTGCCGCCACCGCTTCTTCATGCTCCCCCGCCCAGGGTTCCGGCGCAAGGAACGGCGCGAGTGCCCGCTCCACATCCTCCACGGTGTTCACCTGCACCAGAGTGTCCCGCAGTTCAGGCTGCTCGGGCAGGTACTGCGGCAGCACCTTGCGCAGCGGGCGCATGCTGGGCAGGCCGGAGCGGTCCGGGCCGTAGAAGGCCGCGTGGAGCCGGGCGTGCCGCAGGGCGGTGCGGGCGCGTTCCCGCACGCCGGGGGCCGCCTCATCGCCGGTGGAGAGCGCGCGGAAGACCCAGGGGTTCCCGACCGCGCCGCGCCCGATCATCACGGCGGCCACCCCGGCCTGCAAGCGGGCGCGGGCCTGCTCGGCACTCCTGACGTCGCCGCTGCCGATCACCGGCACCGCCACGCTGGCCGCGACGCGGGCAATCGCTTCCCAGTCGGCCTCGCCCGCATACCGCTGCGCGCTGGTGCGCCCGTGGACGGTGATCAGGGCCGCCCCCGCCGCCGCCAGGCCCTGCGCGATCTCCACGCTGCGGTCGGTGTCCCAGCCCAGGCGAATCTTGGCGCTCACGTCGAGCCCGGTCGCCCCGCGCATCGCCTGCACCAGCGCGTAGGCCACTTCGGGCGTCTGGAGTAGGCACGCGCCGCCCCGGCCCCGGACCTTCGGGACCGGGCAGCCCATGTTGAGGTCCAGGGCGGCGGGGGCGAACCAGGCCTCGGCCCGCGTGACCGCCTGGGCCAGGATGTCCGGTTCGGCGCCGAACAGTTGCACCACGCGCCGCGTCTCGCCGGGGTAGGGGCGGCCCAGCGTGAGCTTTTCCGACTCGCCGCCCAGCACCAGTCCGCGCGCACTGATCATCTCGCTGACGGTCCACAGCGCGCCCTGCTCGGCGGCGAGCTGGCGCATCGGCGCGTCACTGTAGCCCGCCATCGGGGCGAGGACTGCCCCCGGTTGCGCGAGGCGGCGCGCATAGAAGCCGGAACCGCTGGTCATCCCGTCAGGGTAGCGCACGCCCTACCCCCGGCGGGTGAAGCGAGCCTCAAGTCCGGGGGGTCACCCGCGCCGGGGGAGCGAGGTATGCTGCACTCAGTCCGGCATCCATCAACCCCTCATTCCGCCCGCCGGACGGGAGGCTTGGACCTTGAACGTCACGCCGCTGGCGCTCCACCACGCGCCGCTGCTCCACACGCTGTACGCCGCCGCGCCCGGATACTTCGCGCTGCTCGGCACCCGCGTGCCCAGTCTGAGTGAGGTCGAGCGCGATGTGGAGATCGCGCTGCTCGACCCCCGCCGCCGCCTGAAACTGCTGTTCGACGACGCAGGCGACCTGATCGGCAGTCTGGATTGCAAGCATGACTACCCGGGACCCGGCGACCTCACCATCAACCTGCTGCTGATCCGTGAGGACCGGCAGTCGCAGGGCCTCGGCAAGCAGGCCGTGCGCGACCTGGAAGCCCACGTGCCGCCCGGCACCGCCCGCATCCTGGCCAGCGTGCTGGGCGACAATCCGCGCGGCGCCCGCTTCTGGGAACGCCTGGGCTATACCTTCGCCCTCGACGCGCGCCCGGTCATGACCTGGTACGCCAAACCCCTCACCGCGCCGCCGCTGCCTGCGGGCGGCAACACGCTCACCGTCGCCAGCGATTAGGCGCGGGCGCGCCGTCCAACAGTCCAACCTTCAAACGGTCTAACGGCCAGGCTCTCTGAGCCATTCGGCGGTTAGACGGTCAGACCGTTAGACCTTTAGACTTCCCCCGTGATCGTGAAATACGGCGGGAACGCCATGAAGAGCGCCGAGTTGCGGCGGGCCGTCGCCGGGGAGATCGCGGCGCTGCGGGCCGGGGTGCCGGTCGTGGTGGTGCATGGGGGCGGGCCGGTGATCGAGCGCGAACTCGCGGCGCGCGGGATCGCGAGCGAGTTCCGGGGCGGCCTGCGCGTGACCAGCCCCGACGCGATGAACGTCGTCGAGATGGCGCTGGCCCAGCTCAACAAACAGCTCAGCCAGGACGTGGGTGCGGCGGTGGGCCTGCTGGGCCGCGACAGCCGGTTGCTGGTGGCCGAGGTGCTGGACCCCGCGCTGGGCCGGGTGGGCCGCGTGACGGAGGTGAATGCTGATCTGCTGCGGACGCTGCTCGGTGCGGGGATCACGCCAGTGGTGGGCTGCGTGGCGGTCGGCCCGGACGGGGAGGCGCTGAACGTCAACGCCGACACCGCCGCCGCCGCCGTGGCCGGAGCCCTTGGGGAAGGCATCGTGTTCCTGACCGATGTGGACGGCGTCTACCGCGCCTACCCCGACCCGGACAGTCTGGCCCCCCACCTCACCCGCGCCGAGGCCGAGGCGGGCATCCGGGGGGGCTGGATCGCCGGGGGCATGATTCCCAAGGTCCGCGCCGCGCTGGACGCCCTGGACGCTGGGGCACCCTTCGCCGTGATCGCCAGCGGCATGCGGGAAGGGGTGCTGGCGGCCGCCGCGCGGGGGGAAGCGGGGACGAGGCTGACGCCCTGAGACGTGGTCCGGCCTCCCCTACCGCGTGATGCTGAAGAGCAGTGTGTCGCGCAGTTGGGACGGATCATGCGCGGCCACGCTGTCGTTGACCAGCGTGGCGTCCAGCGTGTAGCCCAGGGCCGGGGGAATGCGGGCGCTGCGTTCGTTGTCGCGGTCGCAGCGAATCTCGATGCGGCGGAAGCCCAGGCCCCCTTCCCCGGGGAAGCGCAGGCCCAGGTCCGTCAATGCCCGCGCCACCTCGGTCGCGTAGCCCTGGCCGGTGTGGGCGGTGGCTATCCAGTAGCCGATCTCGGCCTTGGGCACGCGCCAGTCGAGGGCGTGGTAGCCGCTGCTGCCGATCAGCTCGGTGCCGTCCGCATTCCAGACGTGGTAACGCAGGTTCTCGCGCTGCTCGAAGCGTTGGGCCGCCTCCCGCAGGTTCTCCACGGTGCCGGGCAGGTCCAGCGGCGCCTGCGCCCACACCATCCACCGCCGCAACTCCGGCAGCGAGGCGTGAATCGCGGCGTGCAGGGCGGGCGCGTCCCCGGGACGGGGAGCACGCAGGAGGAGGCGGGGCGTGCGGACCTCGGTGGGAACGTCGGGGAGGGGGCGGGCCGTCATGGGAGGACTGTAGTGCATAGGGCCGAGGGCCAAACAGCGTTGGCCGGGGCTTCTGTGGCCTCCCCTCAGGGAATCAGCGCCTCCAGCCCGTCCAGCCGCGCCCGCAGCGTCTCCAGGTCCGGCGCCACCAGGTTCACGTGCCCCAGCTTGCGCCCCGGGCGCGGGGCCTTGTGGTAGAGGTGCAACCGGGTGCCGGGCAGCGCGTCGATTCCGGCCCAGTCGGGTTCCCGACCGTCCGCCGTCCCGATGATGTTGACCATCGCGGCGGGGTGCAGCGGCGCCCAGTCGCGCAGAGGCAGCCCCAGCACCGCGCGCACCTGCGCCTCGAACTGGCTGATTCCCCCGCCGTCCTGGGTGAGATGCCCGCTGTTGTGGACACGCGGCGCGACCTCGTTCACCAATAGGGTGCCGTCCGGCAACTGGAAGAACTCCAGCGTGAGCAGGCCCTCCAGCCCCCAGCCCTCCGCGACGGCGCGGGCCACCTCACGGGCGCGGGCCTCCGTCCCGGCGGGCGCGGCGGCGGGAAAAACGCTGGTGCGGAGGATGCCCTGCCGGTGCGTGTTCTCGATCAGCGGCCCGAAGGCCAGCTCGCCCGCCGCGTTCCGGGCGACCGCCAGGCTCACCTCGCGCTCGAAGGGCACCAGGCCTTCCAGCACGCAGGGGGCACGGCCCAGGGCGTCCCAGGCCGCGCGCAATTCCGCGTCGCTGTTCACCCGCGCCTGGCCCTTGCCGTCATAGCCGAGTTCGCTGGTCTTCAGGAGGCCGCGCCCACCGACGGCCGACAGTGCCCCCGTCAGGTCGGCCTCGTGTTCGATGGACACGAAGGGGGCGGTCGCTGCTCCCGCCGTCTGGAGAGCTTCCTTCTCGCGTGCCCGGTGCTTGCTGCGGGCCAGCAGGGCGCCGCCGGGACGCACGGGAACCCGGCCTTCCAGCGCGGCCAGAGCTTCGACCGGCACGTTCTCGAACTCCAGCGTCACCACGTCGCATCCCGCCAGGCGGTCCAGCCCGGCGGGGTCGGTGTAGGGGGCCTGGAGATGTTCGGCACACAGCCGCGCGGGGGCCTGGGGGTCGGGTTCCAGCACCACGACCTTCACGCCCAGCGGCAGGGCGGCGAGGGCAAGCATCTGGGCGAGCTGGCCGCCGCCGAGGATGCCGAGGGTGCCCTGTGGAAGGGTGGAAGTCATTCCGCCCCCGCTTCCGGGTGCCCCTCGAAGAAGGGGTCGTCCAGTACGGCCTGGGTCTGGCGTGCGCGGAAGGCGTTCAGCCTCTCGCGCACGGCCTCGTCGGTGCCAGCGAGCAGGGCGGCGGCGAAGAGGCCAGCGTTTTTCGCCCCTGCCGGTCCGATGGCGAAGGTCGCCACCGGGATTCCGGCGGGCATCTGCACGATGCTCAGCAGGCTGTCCTGGCCGCTGAGGGCGCGGGACTGGACGGGCACGCCCAGCACCGGCACGCGCGTGAAGGCCGCGAGCATGCCCGGCAGGTGGGCCGCGCCGCCCGCCCCGGCGATGATGCAGCTCAGGTTCAGGCGTTCGGCCCGCTCGGCGTAGCTGGCGAGCAGGTGCGGCGTGCGGTGGGCCGAGAGCACCCGCACCTCGTAGGGCACGCCCAGGTCCCGCAGCACGTCCAGCGCGCCCTGCATCGTGTCGAAATCGCTGCGGCTGCCCATCACCACGCCCACCCGGGGCGCCCCTTGTCCGTCCGTCACGGCCTGCATCCTAGCGGGTCGGGACCGGGGAGGGTAGGTTGAGCACCGCTGCGTGCTGCCGCTGGGCCGCACCGAACAACACGCGACGTTGAGCCTCGCCGCCGACAGCCTGCTCGCGGAGCGGGCCCGCGGCAGAGGCGGCGGCGCCGCTGGGTATTCCGGTGTTTCCCGTGCTGTCCTACGGCATCACGCCCGCCTTCACGGCCTACCCCGGCACCGTCAGCCTGCGGGTGGACACCTACCTCGCCCTGCTGGACGACCTGCTGGGCGGGCTGTACGCGCAGGGCTTCCGCCGCGTCCTGGTGGTGAACGGCTACGGCGGAAATGCGCCGGGGCAGGGCTGGCTGGGCGAGTGGCTTTCCGGCCACCCGGACGCGCGGGTGCAGTGGCACAACTGGTGGAACGCGCCCCACGCCTGGGCCGCCGTGCAGGCCATAGACCCCCTCGCCAGCCACGCGAGCTGGATGGAGAACTTTCCGTGGACACGGCTGGAGAAGGTCCCCGCCCCGCAGGAACGCAAGCCGCTGGTGGACCTCGCCCGGCTGAGGCAACTGCCCCCGCAGCGGGTGCGCGAGGTGCTGGGCGACGGCAACTACGGCGGCCTGCACGTCCGGCCCGACGAGGACATGCGGCGCATCTGGCAGGAGGCCGTAGCGGAAACCCGGGAGCTGCTGGAACGCGGCTGGGCGTCCTGATCTGTCCCGAACCGCCTGCGCTACTCTCAGCCCATGACCGCTGGCCCGGACTACGACTGGCTGTACTCGCGCACCCGGGCGGGACGCGAGCGGGGGCCGGAGGGGGCGCGCGCGTTGCTGGACCACCTCGGTTCACCGGACGCGCGGTTTTCCTGCATCCGTGTGATTGGCACCAACGGCAAGGGCAGCACCTGCGCGATGCTGGAAGCCGGACTGCTCGCCTCGGGGGTGCGGACGGGCCGTTTTACCAGCCCCCACCTCCAGCACTACGAGGAACGCATCCGGGTGAACGGCCAGGACCTCGGCCCGGCCCGCACCGCCGCCTTTGTCGACTGGGCGCGGGTCCATGCGCCGGACGCGGCCTTTTTCGACCTCACCCTCGCCCTGGCCTGCCGGGTGTTTGCGGAAGACGGCGTGAAGGTCGCGGTGATGGAAGCCGGGGTGGGCGGCGTCTCGGACGCGACCCAGGCGCTGAACAACGTCCAGGCGGTCGCCCTGACCAATGTGGACCTCGACCATGTCGCCACCCTGGGGCCGACCCTGCGCGACATCGCCCGCGACAAGGCGCGCGCCGCCCGGCCCGGCGTGCCCCTGCTGACCACCGCGACCGGCGAGGCGCTGGCGGTGGTGCGCGAGGTGGCGGCGGAGGTCCAGGCGCCCCTCTTCACGCCGGACAGCCACCCGGCCCTGTTCGCCCTCCCCCACCCGCCCGCGCTGGCAGGCGCACACCAGCAGGCGAACGCGGCGCTGGCCGCCGCCACCCTCCGCACGCTGGGCTATGGAAGCGGGGTGGAGGCCGCCCTGAGCGCCACCCACCCCGCTCGCCTGGAACGCTTCGAGGTGGAAGGCAAAACCATTCTGCTCGACGGCGCCCACAACCCGCACGCCACGCGCGCCCTGGCCGCCAGCGTGCCGCACGCGGACGTGCTGCTGTTCGGGAACCTGGCCCGCAAGGACACTGCCGCAACCCTCGCGCCCCTGCTGGCCGTGGCGCCCGTGCGGGTGTTCACCGCGCCCGGTGACCTCGCCACGTCCCCAGCCGAACTCGCCGCCCGGCATGGCGGGCAGAGCGTCCCCTACCCGCAGGAGGCGCTGGCCCACGCCCTCGCCCTCACGCCGCCCGGCGGAACGCTGCTGGTGGCCGGGAGCCTCTACCTCGCGGGAACGGTACGCGGCCTGCTGACGGCCCCTTGACAGGGGGTGGAGGCGCCCGTATACTCCGCTTCGCTCTGGGTCGTTAGCTCAATTGGCAGAGCAGCTGACTCTTAATCAGCGGGTTGTAGGTTCGATTCCTACACGACCCACCAGAGAACCCCCCGTCCCAGACGGGGGATTTCCATTTAAAGTGCCTGTTCCCCCTACTGCCACCTGCTGGGGCAAGTCCAAAGGCCAGCTCGGCCCCGGTGGGGGCAGGGCTGCATGAACACTTGCCCACACTCCTCAAGCCCACCGCGCCTTTCCCGGGGTTAAGGTGAACGAATGGAAGCGCCACACGTGGTGGTCATAGGCGGTTCGGCCGGTGCGCTGCGTGGCCTGCTCGACATCGTCCGGCATCTGCCGCTCGACTTTCCCGCCGCGGTGCTCGTCGTGATTCACCTCTCGCCGGACTACCCCAGCCGCCTCCCGCGCCTCCTGAACGACGCCGGGCCGCTGGAAGCCCGGAACGCGCAGAGCGGGGAAGCTGCCGAGCCGGGCCGCATCTATGTGGCACCGCCGGACCATCACCTGCTCCTCCAGCGGGGAAAGCTGCGGGTTTCCCGCGGCCCCCGGGAGAACCGCGCCCGGCCCTCCATCGACGTGCTGTTCCGCTCGGCGGCCTACGCCTCTGGCCCGGGCGTCACGGGCGTGCTGCTCAGCGGCATGCTGGACGACGGCACCTCGGGGCTGTGGGCGATCAAGCACCTCGGCGGCTACGCCATCGTGCAGCACCCGGAGGAAGCCGAGTTCCCCTCCATGCCCCTGAGCGCCGTGCAGCGCGTGGAGGTCGACGACATCCTGCCCGCACGCGAGATCGGCCCGCGGCTCGCCCAGCAGGTGGGCCGGGCCGCCGCGCAGGGAACGGGCGGGCACAGGGAGAGAAAGGCCATGAACGAACAGGATCGGCACCGGCTGGAAGTGGAACTGGGCGTGGCCTCCGAGGACAACGCCTTTGAGGGCGGCGTCCTGAACCCGGGGCCGATGTCCACCTTCACCTGCCCCGAGTGCCACGGGGCGATGGTCAAAATCCAGGAAGGCCGCACGCTCCGCTTCCGCTGCCACACCGGGCACGCCTTCACGTCAGCCGCCCTGCTCTCCGAGCTGCGCGAGTCGGTCGAGGCAACCCTGTGGAGCTCGGTGCGCGCCCTCGACGAGAACGTGATGCTGCTCGAACACCTCGCCAAACATTTCGCCGAGGCCGGGGAACCCATTCAGGGGGAGGTCTTCCGCCGCGAGGCCGCGCAGGCGAGGGAACGCTCGCGCACTGTGCGCGGTGTGGCCCTGCAAGCCGGTGAACACCAGGAGGAACTGCTCCGGGCCGCCCGGGGCGCTGAGCTGAAGGATGAGATGGAGGAGCAAGCGGGCTGACCCCGGCGAAAGGCCGCCCATGAGGGCCGGAACCCCCGACGGCTGGGCCGTGGTTGAGGCAGAATACAGGGGATGCCGCAGTTTCCCGTCGTGGTCGTCGGCGCTTCCGCCGGGGGGGTCGAGCCTCTCAAGGAGGTGGTGGCCGCCCTGCCGCCGGACTTTCCGGGAGCGGTGTTCGTCGTGCTGCACATTCCGCCGTACAGCCCCAGTCACCTGCCGCACATCCTCAGCCAGGCCGGGCCCCTTCCGGCGCTCCATCCCGAGGACGGGGAACCTGTCCTGCCGGGCCACATCTACGTGGCGCCCCCCGACCACCACCTGCTGGTCGAGGGGAATCAGGTGGGGGTGAAGAACGGCCCCAAGGAAAACCGCTTCCGGCCCTCGGTGGACGCCCTGTTCCGCTCGGCGGCCTACACCTGCGGCGCGGGCGTGATCGGCGTGGTGCTGTCCGGCGTGCTGGATGACGGGGCGTCGGGTCTGTGGACGGTCAAGCGCCGGGGCGGCCTCACCGTGGTGCAGGACCCGGCGGACGCGCAGTTTGACTCCATGCCCGTCAGTGCCCTGGAGTATGTGGACGTGGACTACTCGCTGCCCGCCGCCGAGATCGGTGGGCTGCTCGCGGGCCTGGTGGGCGCGGGGCCGTCCCCTGAGGCGGAGGTTCCCATGAGTGAGGAAGAGAACAGGCAACTGGAGGTGGAGGTGCAGATCGCGGCGGGTGGGCACGCGCTGAGGCTGGGGCTGACGGACCTGGGGCAGCCCTCGCCCTTCTCCTGCCCGGAGTGCCAGGGGGTGCTGTACACCCTGAAGGACGGCACCGTGACGCGCTTCCGCTGCCACACCGGGCATGCGTACAGCATGGAAGCCCTGCTGACGGAGGTCAGTGAGGACATCGAGGGGAAGCTGTACCAGACGCTGCGTGCGATGGAAGAAGGGGTGATGCTCCTGCGCCGCATGGGGGAACAGGCCGTGCAGGCAGGCGACACCGGAAACGCCGCCCACCTGCTGGAAAAGGTGCGGCAGGTGGAGCGTCAGAGCGAGCTGCTCCAGCGGCTGACCCAGCAGGCGGTGCAGTCCCGGCTGGACGATGTGCTGCCCAGTTCCGACTGACGCTGGCCCCGATTGCTGGAGCTTTTCCAGGTCGGGGCCAGCCCATGCCGTGAAGCTCCTACCCGTCCCCCTCCTGTGACACGTCCCCGGTCACGTCCTCGCCTTCCCGCACGGCGTGCTCCACCAGGCCCGTCACGTCCTCCAGCATCAGCAGGAACACGGCCGTCTGCCCGTCCTCGCTGATGATGGGCTGCACCTCCATCTTCATCTTGCGGCTGCCCCGGCCCGGGACAGGCAGGTCGATGATGTGGTCGATCACCGGTTCCTCGGTGGCCAGCGCGTCCCGCAGGAGCTGCTGGAGTTCCAACGTGTCCAGCACGAAGTTCCCCACGTTGTACAGGCGCTGGCCCTGCACCTCCGCAGGCTCGGCGCCCAGCAACCCGTACAGGGCGTGGTTGCCCGTCACCAGGCGCTGCTCGCCGTCGATCACGGCGACCGGTTCATGCAGGGCGTTCAGGGCGGCTTCCGCATACGCCTGGGTCTGCTCGACCCGCCGCTCAAGTTCCTTGACCACACCGATGTTCGTGAAGGTCATCACCACTCCGTCGATGAAGTTGTCGGACGTGCGGTAGGGGGAGATGCGCATCAGGTACCAGGCGTCGTCGTGGGCCTGCACCTGCGTCTCGAACGGCACCAGGGTGTTCAGGACCCGGCGGATATCCCCGGTAAAGGTTTCGCGCCCGTAACGCAGGTTGAGGCTGATATCGGTGATGGGCCGGGCGATATCGGCGCTGATCAGATTGATGACGCCCGTGATCCTCGGCGTGAAGCGCTTGATGTGCAGGTCGTTGTCGAGGAAGACCGTGGCGATTCCGGCGCTGTCGAGCAGGTTCTTCATGTCGTCGTTCGCCTGCGCCAGATCGTGGATCACCCGCTCGTGTTCGGCGTTGACGGTGATCAGTTCCTCGTTCAGCGACTGCAACTCTTCCTTGGAGGAGATCAGTTCCTCGTTGGCGCTCTGGAGTTCCTCGTTGGCGGCCTGCAATTCCTCGTTCGTGGAGCGCAGCTCCTCCATCGAGACGGCCATCTCCTCGATGGTCGCCTGGAGCGATTCCCGGGTGTGCTTGAGTTCCCGCTCCAGGACACGGGCGTGGTCCGTCACGGGTGGGCTTCCGGGCGTGGCCGCCTGCGGCTCGCCGGGGCGCTCGCCAAACAGGACGAGCAGCAACTGCTGCTCCCCGGCGGACAGGGGACGGACGGTCACGTCGAGCAGCACGTTCGTGCCGTCCGCCACCACATGCAGGCCCTGCAAGGTCACTTCCCGGCGCTGGGCGCTCGCCTCGCGCAGGGCGGCGGGAAGCTCGTAACGCAGCCCGTCCCGCGCCATCTCCAGGACGTTCATGCTGGCCTGGCCGGGTTGCAGTTCCAGGTAGCGGGCGGTGCGGCCGTTCACGAACAGGATGTCCCCCTGTTCGTTGACCACCACGGCGGGCGGCGCGTAGTCACTCAGCAGCAGGTTCTGCGCGAGCTGCGGCACGTCCACCCGCTGCCGGGGCAGGGGCGGCCGGGTGCCGTCCCCGCCGCCTCCCGGTGCCTGCCCGGTCAGCGGCGGCGCGAGGGGCAGCGGGCTGGCGGCCCCCTCGCCCCGCCGGTAGATGCGCCAGCGGACATTCAGCGCCGTGAAGCGGTGGCGGTCCCCCTCGTTCCCGACCGTCTCGCTGGCCCCCAGGAACAGCAGGCCGCCGGGGCGCAGCGCGTAGTGGAAAAGAGACAGCACGCGCTTTTGCAGCTCGGTGTTCAGGTAGATCAGGAGGTTGCGGCAGCACAGCAGGTCCAGCCGGGTAAAGGGCGGGTCGCCGAAGGTGTTGTGCAGCGCGAAAATCACCGTGTCGCGAATCTCCGCCCGCACCTGATACCCGCCGTCCTTGGGCACGAAGTACCGCTCCAGCCGCTCCGGGGAGACAGTGTAGGCGATCTTGGCGGGGTAGAGGCCCAGTCGGGCCACGTCAATGGCGTCCTTGTCGATGTCGGTGGCGAACACCTGCACCTTGAGGGCGTGGTTGCTGCCCAGATCCTGCAAAAGCTCGTGCAGCAGGATCGCCACCGAGTAGGCCTCCTCCCCGGTGGAGCAGCCCGCCACCCACACGCGGAAGGTGTCCACCTCCGCCTTGTTCATCACGATGTAGCTCCGCAGGTGCTCGGCGAGTTGCTCGAAGGCCTCCGGGTCGCGGAAGAAGGCCGTCACGTTGATCGTCAGGTCGCTGATCAGGGCCTCGACCTCGCGCGGGTTCTCCTGGAGGTAACGCACATACTGCGCCACCCGGTCGATGCGGTGGCTCTTCATGCGGCGGTCGATGCGCCGGACCAGGGTGCTCTTCTTGTAACCGGTGAAGTCCTGCCCGGTGCGCGAGCGGATCAGCAGCAGGATCTTTTGCAGCGCCGGGTCCGGCCTGCCATTCTCCCCCTCCAGGTCGCTGTGGGCGGAGGTCTGCGTCAGGGCCGTGTACAGCTGGTCGGCCAGCTCCTCGGGGGGCAGCACGGCGTCGGCCAGGCGGGTCGCGGCGGCGCTTTGCGGCATGGAGGGGTACTCGGCGGTTTTGGGGTCCTGCACGAACACCCGCCCGAAGTTCTCCTTGATGGCCCCCACGCCCTGGGTGCCGTCCGTCCCCGCGCCCGACAGGACCACGGCGACGGCGCGCTCCCCCTGGTCCGCCGCGAGGCTCTCGAAAAAGGCGTCGATGGGCATGCTGGGCAGGTCCCCACGCTCCCCCAGCAGCAGCATGCCGTCCATCAGGCTCAGGCTGCGGCCGGGCGGAACCACGTACACGTGATCGGCCTGGAGTTGCAGGCCGTCCTCGATCTCCACCACCGGCAGGGCCGTGCAACGCTGCAACAGGTCCGGCATCAGCCCCTTGTGGTGCGGGTCGAGGTGCGGCACCACCACCAGGGCGGCCCCACTGCTGTCTGGAAAGCTCACGAAGAATCGCTCGTACCCGTCGAGCGCCCCCGCCGAGCCGCCGATGCCGACCACCGCGAGAGGTGGCCGGGGCGCCGTCCCTGCCTGGTCCTGCGGGGCAGGCTCCTGGTCGGCGGGGGCCGGGCCGGGTGTGTGGGGTGGGCCTGGGGTGGGGGAGTGATCGGGCATGGTTCGGCCTCCATGGGACACCGGACGGGGCAGAACCTGGTCCGTGTTTTCCGCTGGAAAGCCATTCTAACGCCAGCCGGATGACCAAAGGTGTCCGAACAGGGCCACGCTCATGCCCTCGCCTCCCCCAGGTCTGAAGCGGTATCCTGGCCGAACGACACCTGCCCAGTCCCGCCCATCCGTAAAGCGCCCCAGGCGCTTTCCCACGAGGACCTGACCTGATGAGCACTGATGATCAACCAGACACCCTTGACGAGTTGCGGCGCCAGGCGGAGCGTGTCCTGGACGAGCAGCCCGGGGAAGAGGGGAGCGCCAGCGAGTACCGGGCCGACCCGCAGGCGCTGATCCTTGAACTTCAGCGCCAGCAGCACGAGCTCCAGGTCCACCAGGTCGAACTCCAACTCCAGATGGAGCAGCTCGTCCACACAAACATGGAGCTGGAGCGGACACGGGCCGAGTTCGCGGACCTCTTCGATTTCGCGCCCATCGGGTACCTGACCCTCGACCGGAGCGGCATGATCCAGCGCACCAACCTCACCGCCATGGAACAGCTCGGTGCGTCGCGGGAAACCCTGACACGCAAACGTCTGTCCGCCTTCGTGGACCCGGCGCACGTCAGTTCCTTCGCGCTCTTTCTGCGGCGCGTGTTCGAGGCGCCCATCAAGCGCACCGTGGAGGTGCGTCTTCGCAGCGCCGCAGGCAACCACTTTTACGTGCAACTCGAAGGTCTGGCTGCGGGGGATGAGGGCGGGCAGCAGAGCCAGTGCCGCGTGGCGATCATCGACATCACCGCCCAGCGCGAGGCGCAGGAGGAGGTGCTGCGCCTGAACACCACGCTGGAGGAGCGGGTCGAGCAGCGCACCACGCACATCCGGGAGCTGAGCGAGGAACTGGAGACGTTCGTGTACTCGGTCACGCACGACCTGCAAACGCCGCTGCGGCACATCCGCGCCTTCACCGACCGGCTGATCCAGGTACACGCAGCGGGGGACGCCGATCAAACCCATTACGCCCAGCATGTTCGGAACTCGGTGGACCGGATGGAACACCTCCTGAACGCCATGCTGGGCTTTTTCCGCCTCAGCCGCCAGCGCGTGAAATTCGCGACGGTGGATCTGAACCGGGTGCTGAAAGAGGTGCTCAAGGACCTGCAAGGGGACCTGGTGGGCCGGGAGGTGAAGTTCGCCGCCGAGCCCCTGCCCACGGTGACCGGGGACAGCGGCACCCTGCAACTGGTGTTCCTGAACCTGCTTGCCAACGCGCTGAAGTTCACGCGCGGCCGCGATCCCGCCCACATTCACGTCTGCGCGCAGGAAACCGAGCGGGAGTACATCGTCTCCGTGGAGGACAATGGCGTGGGCTTCAACATGCGCCAGAAGGGGCGGCTGTTCGGCCTGTTCCAGCGCCTGCACAGCGAGCGGGACTTCGAGGGCACGGGCGTGGGGCTGGCGCAGGTGCGGCGCATCGTGCTGCGGCACGGCGGGCGCGTGTGGGCGGAGGGCAAACCCGGTCAGGGCGCCACCTTCTGGTTCAGCCTGCCCAAGCGGGTGCCCTTCTCCGAAGACACGGAACCCAGGGGACACGTGAAGGTCGAGCGCTGATCTTCTGGCGGAGGCGTTCAGGGATGCACTTCCCCCGCTGGAAAAGGGCTTCCAGTTCATTGACGGCCCGGTTGCGGGGAAGACCAGGAAGGCCTTCCCGCTGCTACGTCGTGCTTTTGCCCAGACCTAACATCATCAGGGTGGTCAGACCGTTCACACGTCCGCCCCGGGGTATGACAGAAGCTCCCCCGGGGGCCACCCCAGCAGCAGCCCCGGGTTGAGCCGTCCGGTTTCCGGGGCGCCGATGACCGGGGGCAGCTCCTGTCCAGCGGGCGTGAGGCGGAACCGGACCAGGGAGAACTGCTGCACGAGAAACACATCGTTCTGCGGGCCACCACCGCCCAAGCGGCGACCGGGGACAGCTTCCTGGGAGCGTGCCCCCTGCCCTGCACGCGGCGACCCCTGGCGAGCCTGGCGGACGTGGCCGGATGACCCCGCGCTACCCTGCCCGTATGACCGACACCCACACCTCTGATCGCCCCCGCATTCTGGTCGCCAATGACGACGGCATCTTCTCCCCCGGCATCAAGGCGCTGGCCCTGGCGTTGGCGGACGTGGGAGACGTGGTGGTGGTGGCCCCGGACGTGGAGCAGTCGGCGGTGGGGCACGGGATCACCATCCGCCGTCCCCTCCGCTTCAAGCACACCGCCTCGGCGGGGTTCGGGTCCCTGCCCGCCTACCGGGTGGACGGCACGCCCGCCGACTGCGTGGTGCTGGGCGTTCACCTGCTCGGCAGGCCCGACTTGGTGGTCAGCGGCATCAACCTGGGGCCGAATCTGGGCGACGACCTGACGCACTCGGGCACGGTCGCGGCGGCCATCGAGGGCCTCGCGCTGGGCCTTCCGGCCATCGCCTTCAGCCAGCAGGGGAGCGCGGGCGGTGAGTACAGCTTCACGGCGGGCGCGGCCTATGCCGCGCGGCTGGCGCGGCAAGTGCTCGGCCGGAGCCTGCCGCCGCGCGTGCTGCTGAATGTGAACTTCCCGGGGGGGATGCCGCGCGGCGTGCGCGTGACCCGGGTGGGCGAGCACCGCTGGGAAGACACCATCGTGACCCGCCAGGACCCCGAGGGCCGCGAGTACCACTGGGTTGCCGGGCAGAGCCGCGCCGCCGACGCGCACGACCAGAGCACCGATTACGGCGCGCTCCAGGCCGGATACATCAGCGTGACCCCGGTGCGCCTGGACCTGACGGCCCGCGACCTGCTGGGCGAAATCGCGGACTACGTGCCGGAGGCGTAGTCAGGGCTGGGTGATGAGGTGGACCTGGGAGGCGGGGACGGGCGTGAGCTTCAGGTTGCGGAGGTCGCTGGGATCAAGCCGGTACACGAGGAGCGCCGCTTCCTTGCGTTCGGTTGCCTGAAGCAGTTCAGCTGGGCTGTTGACAATGTGGGGCTGCGGCGGCTGCCCGGTCACAGGGGAGTGCGCCGTTGGGACTGGGAGGAGACCCTTCTGTACCCGGCGGACGGCCAGCAGGAAGGCATCGTAGGCACTTCCCGGTGTGGTCAGCAGGCCGTTGCTCAGGGTGACGTACAGGGCATCGTCTGGCGCGGATACACGAAGTCGGAGGCCGGGATGATCGGTCAATTTCGACTCCGGTAGGACGGCAATCTTTATGGGGCTGGCAGACGGAGCGCTTTGTTTGAGGACAGCCTCCAACTCCTCAATCAGTGGAAAGGCGTAGAGATCGGTGGCCAGAACAGGCGCAGTCTCCGTGCCGAGTTGCAGTTTCGCGGGGCCGATCTGGAGGACCGGATTCACGAGGCCCGTCAATTGCAGGGGAACCCCATGCATCAAGGGGAGCAGATTCAGCAGGGGCAGCTTTTGAACGTACCTCTGCCCGTTCACGGCGGTCAGGCTATGGCTCAGGTCCAGCCCCTCCACGACCTTTCCCCCTGGAAAAGACAGGATCAGGTAGCCGTCGACGCCGGAAAGCTCGTCGACCTGCACGCCCGCTGTCCTCAGGGCCGCGATCAGATCATCCAGGCTCAACAGGCTGCTCGCCGCGTTCTGCCTGCACCACGCCACGGCACCCTCGATGCCACCCTTCGACCTGACGAAGCTCTCGTAAGTCTGACGTTGCTGAGGACTAAGACCCTTCAGGGCACTGGGGCTGAGCGGTTGGCAATTCTGGATGGCATGTACCGTCGGCACCTGCGCGAACGCCTGCATCCCCAGCAGCGTCGCGACGCCAGCGAGGAGCGCCGCCCGGCCCGCCTGCGGCAGCGTATGCACGCGGTTCAGCTCACGCGCGATGGCCTGCGGGTCGCCCAGGTCGCGCAGGGCCGCGTGCGTCGCGTCGTCCTCGCTCAGGCCCAGCAGCCGGTATCGGTACAGCTTGTCCTCGATGGCGCCGCGCAGTTCGAGCCGGGCCTCCCGCCTGGCCTTGCCCCACAAACCCCGCGTCGCCCGGTTCAGGTACTGTTCCGTCTCCCTCATGCCTGGCCCCCGATCACGCCGCGCACGGCGGCACTAAAGCGTTCGTAGCGTTCGCGCTGGGCGCGCAGTTCGTCCCGGCCAGCGGGCGTCAGGGTATACACCTTGACCGGGCTGCCGCCGCGCGGGAGCTGCTGGAACTCGCCCTTGATCCACCCGGCCTTTTCCAGCCGGTGCAGCGCCGGATACAGTGTGCCCTCGCGCAGCGTGAAGTACCCGTCCGTGGCGGCCTGCACGTCCGCGATGATCTGACCGCCGTAGCGCGGCCCCTGTTCGAGCGTGGCGAGCAGCAGCAGGTCGAGATGGCCTTTGAGTTGCTGGGCATCCATGCCGGTCCTTTCCCTGGCGGCCCGCAGAACGAGCGGCCCTCAGGCATCGCTTTCCGATGTAGCGGCATCGTAAAACGAGGGGCTTTGGAAAGCAAGGCTGAGAATGCTCAGCGGTCTTCCAGCACCTCGAATACCCAGGCGCGCACGCCGTCCGGGAGGGCCAGGGGCGGCACCTCGCCTGCCCAGCGGCTCGCGACCAGGGCCAACCCCGGCTGGGCGGGACTGCCGAGCAGTTCGGCGCCCAGGAAACCCGGCAGGCCGGGGAGGGTATTCAGGAAGGCCCGCAGGTCGCACTCGGCGCTCTCACCGCGCGCCTCCGCATAATGCACCCACGCTGTCATGGGAACAGGGTAGCGCCAGGGGACTGAAGGCTAACCCTTCCCCTCAATACAGCGCCAGCGGGTCCTTGGGGTCCCAGCGCAGATAGGTGCCGAAGTGCAGGTGCGGTCCGGTGCTGCGGCCGGTGCTGCCGACCCGGCCCACCGGCTGGCCGCGCGTCACCTGTTCCCCCGCCTTGACCAGATTGGCGCTGAGGTGCGCGTAGCGGGTGATCCAGCCGTCCGGGTGTTCCAGCACGACCGTCCAGCCCCAGCCCCGCTCGAAGTCGGCCCGCGATTCCAGCACCCGGCCCGACCGCGCCGCATGCACGACAGTTCCCGGCGGCGCCACGATGTCCACGCCGTAATGCTGCTCGTGTTCGCCGTCCAGCTCCCGCTCGCCAAAGCCGCTGCTGATAAAGCGGTACCCCGCCACCGGCCACAGCCACCCCGAGGCCGAGGGCGCCGACGAGACGCGGATGGACGCCGTGCGGACGGTCGCGGCGGGCGTGCGGCGGCTGGCCGCGCTCCTGACCGCGCTCCCCCCAGGACTGGGCAGCCGGGCCGCCGCCTTCCGCCCCGGAATCTGTACCGTTATCCCCGCACGCAGGGGCCGGTCCGCGTCCAGTTGCGGATTGGCGCGCAGCAGTTGCGCGAGGCTCAGGCCGTGCTCGTGCGCGATCACCGTCAGGTTTTCGCCGTCCCGGACGCGGTGCGACTGGCCGGGAAGCTGCCGGTTGGGGATGCTGAGGGTCTTGCCCGCCTGCACCTGATCGGCGTCCCGCAGGCCGGGATTCGCGGCCTTGAGCGCCGCCACGCTGATCCCGGCACGCTGCGCGATCACCGTCAGGTTGTCACCGGGGCGCACGCGGTAAGGGGTCGCCGCGCCCGCCAGACCGGCCAGCACCAGCGTCGCCGTGACGAGGACTCGCCGGGCCGCCGCCACTCGCACCTGCGGCCCGGCGGAGCGCCGGATGAGAACGGGGTTCACATTCCTTAGCATAAGGGCAGAAGCGTGGCCGGTATGTGAGGAAGCCGTCCTCGCGTTACCCTCCCCCTATGACTGGCACGCCGACCTTCGCCCCACCGCCCGGCTTCGAGCGCCTACGCCTGCTGCTGGCCTGGGACGGGGCGGACTTTGCCGGGTGGCAAGCGCAGCGAAATGCGCCGAGCGTCCAGGAAACGCTGCACGCCGCGCTGGTGCGCCTGGGCGGGGCACAGGTGGCCCGTCCCGTCGCCGCTGGCCGCACCGACACGGGCGTCCACGCCGAGGCGATGCCCGCGCATGTGGACGTGCCGGAGGGCTTCCGCGTGCCCCCTGACCAACTGGCCCGCGCGCTGAACGCGCACCTCCCGCCCAGCGTGGCGGTGCTGGAGGCCCGGCCTGCCCCCGCCGGATTCCACGCCCGCTTCTCCTGCACCGGACGGAGGTATACCTACCGCCTGCTGAACACGCCGCAGCGTCATCCGCTCTGGGCCGGACGCGCGCTGCATGTGCCCGGCCCGCTGGACGTGCCCGCGATGAACGCCGCCGCCACCTTACTTGTCGGCACGCACGACTTCGCCGCCTTCGCTACCCGCGAGGACCGGCAGACGGTGCGGGAGGTGCGGGAGATCGCCGTTCACCCCGGCCCCACCGTCCCCGGCGGAAGCGTCTGGGAGGTGCGGGTGGCGGGCGAGAGCTTCCTGCGCCATATGGTGCGCGGGCTGGTGGGAACGCTGCTGCTGGTCGGCCAGGGCAAACTCGGCCCGGAGGAGGTGGCTGAGGTCCTCGCCGGGCGGGAGCGGGCGCGGGCGGGCGCGAATGTCCCGGGGTACGGGCTGACGTTTACGGGGGCGAGCTATGGCGAGAGGTTCAGCCCTGCCCCACCGCCAGCAGGTGCGCGCTGATGCCCAGCAGGGCCCGGTCACATTCCAGCAGGCGCAGGGCGGCGAACAGCCCCTCCCGGCGTTCCGGGTCGCGCATGACTTCCTCGGGGTCACGGAGCAGGCCCGCCGGGCCTTCCAGGGCGTAGAGCGTCACGTCCCCGAAACCCACCGCTGCCAGCTCGGCCTCCAGTTCGTCCGGGTGATGAAAGTACGCGGTGGTGAAGTATCCGGCGCGGTGGTCCGGGTTCAGGTACTCGCCACAGGTGTACGCCGCTTCACGAATGGGGCGGAAGTAAGCCTCGGCGGGCAGGCCGCGCGTGAAGTCACCGCAGATGGCGGCGGAACGGGGAATGACTGTCACCACCAGCCGACCGCCTGGCCGCAGGACACGCCGCGCCTCCGCCAGGGCGGCCAGACGGTCCCCCGGCCGGGTGAGGTGGTAGAGCGGCCCCATCAGCAGCACGGCGTCCGCACTCGCCTCGGCAAACGGCAATGTCCGCGCGTCCCCCAGCGTGACCGAAGCGAGGGCCGCCAGCGAGGGGTCCGCCTGCACCCGCGCCACATGGCCCGGCATGGCGTCCAGCAGATGCACGGTATACCCGGCGTTCAGTAGTTCACGCGCGTAGATGCCCGTTCCGCCGCCCACGTCCAGCACCACCGCCGGGGCAGGCGGCAGCACCCGGCCCAGCAGTTCCAGGGTCCGCCCGAATTCCACCACGCCCAGCCCGCGTGTCAGGCGGTCGTGCTCCCGGTCCAATTCGTAGTACGCCGCGATCTCATCCATACGGCAGGGTA
Organism: Deinococcus metallilatus; assembly: GCF_004758605.1. Taxonomy (NCBI): domain Bacteria; kingdom Thermotogati; phylum Deinococcota; class Deinococci; order Deinococcales; family Deinococcaceae; genus Deinococcus; species Deinococcus metallilatus. Next base: position 109,680 of record NZ_CP038512.1, on the reverse strand, counting down.
GGCGAGAGGGTACGGGACAGCATCGGCCAGATGGCCTGAAGTCCGTCCAGCCACACCCGCAGCTACGAGGCCGCTTTGCGTTCCCTGGGTTTGAGCTTCACTTCCACGTCCATGTCCAGGGCATCGGCAATGCGCCGCAGCGTTTCCATGCCGTGCGCGTGATAGTCGGGGCTGAGCCAGCGGGAGACGACCGGAGGCGTGACGCCGAGCTGCTGAGCCACCTGCGCGCCGCTCATCTTTCGCAGCCGCAGCGCCCGCCGCAGTTCCAGGCTGACCGGATCAGGCGGCGGCACCGTTTCGGCGTAGGCGAGTTCGACCGCGCCGCCTTCCGGTGCCTGCGCCAGCGCCTCCTGCACCAAGGCGTCCAGTTGGCGCATCACCTTCAGGTCGAAGCCCAGTTCTTCCCCGTCGTCACTAAAGGTCGTCGGTACGCCGGTGACGGTGATTCGCACGCCGCGCTGCTGGGTCTGATAGGTGGTGGACTGGATGGGCATGGAGTCTCCTTTCAGTTCGCCATCACCGTGACGACGATGTAGACGTCATCTCGCCAGCCAACCTTGGCGCGCAGACGGACGCGGCCCAAGTGTCGGTCGAAGTTCAGACCCGGTGCGCGCGAGCCGCCGGGGAGGTCCTTGCTGACCTCATCGGGAAAGTTGATGGCGTCCAGAACATCATCCAGGGTTAGGGCGTCAAGGCTCAGTTCCTCGCGGGCGTGGCGGCTGAAGATCAGACGGTCCTCGTCGAGCGCCGTCCAGATAGCGTCGAGTTCCCACTCCAGCACTTCTGACGTGCTGAAATCGAAGCCCGGAGTCACGGCCAGATATTAGCACAAAAGCTAACTGCCGTCGTTGAGGGGGATGCCCCGCCTGGTCTTGAGTCTCTCACCCCCGCCGCGTCACCCCGTCCGTCGTCAGCAGCGGGCCGTACAGTTCCGGGCGGCGGTCGCGGAAAAAGCCCATCCCGGCGCGGAACTTGCGGGCCTCGGCCAGATTCAGGTCGTGCATCAGGGCGCCTTCCTCCGTCTCCCCGAACTCGGCCACGATTTCGCCGGTGTAGTCGCAGATGAAGGAGTGGCCGTAGTACGTCTGGGTCACGTCGCCCACCACCTCGGTGCCGATGCGGTTGGCGGCGCCGACGTAGGTCGAGTTGCTGACGGCGTGGCCCTGCATCGCGCGCTGCCACATCTGGTGGCTGTTGGGGCTTTCGACCTCGGCGGGTTCGGAGCCGATGGCGGTGGGGTACAGCAGGAAATCGGCCCCCTGGAGCATCAGCGCGCGGGCCGTCTCGGGATACCACTGGTCCCAGCAGATGCCCACGCCCACGCGCCCGTAGCGGGTCGGCCAGACCTTGAAGCCGGTGTCACCGGGATTGAAGTAATACTTCTCCTCGTAGCCGGGGCCGTCGGGGATGTGGGTCTTGCGGTAGTTGCCCAGCAGATTGCCGTCCGCGTCGATGCACACCAGCGAGTTGTAATGCGCCTGCCCCGCCCGCTCGAAGTACGAGAGGGGCAGCACCACGCCGTATTCCCGCGCGAGGTTCTGGAACCGCCCGATAAAGGGGTGCCCCTCGATGGGGTGCGCCAGTGCGAAATAGTCCTCGCGCTCCACCTGGCAGAAGTACAGGTTCTCGAAGAGTTCGGGCAGCAGGATGATCTGCGCACCCTGCCGGGCAGCGTCACGCACAAAGGCCTCGGCGCGGCTCACGTTGTCTTCGAGCTGGTCGGTCACGTGCATCTGCACGACGGCGAGCTTCACGTTTCGAGTCATGCCTCATCCTCCCTCAAATGCAGGCCCAGGCGGCGGGCCACCTCGCCGCGTGGGCGAGTCAGGCCGCTGCGGGCGTCCATGTAGTCACGGTACACGGGGTCAAAGGCATGAATCAGGACCGCCATCACGCCGTGTTCGTCGGTTTGCAGGCCCTGGATACGAAACCCCGCGCGCAGCTTGGGCACAATCACGGCGTTGTTCGTGACGTGGTGGTGACTGCGGACGAGCGGATAGCCCTCACGCTGGAAGGTGTCCAGCAAGTGCGGCAGCAGGCGCGTATACAGCCCTTTGCCCCGGTGCTGTGGCAAAAAGGCCGTGTTGCTCATGTAGACGGTGCGCTCGTTCCAGGCGCGGGCGGCGGACCAGCCCACCACCTCGCCCTCCCGCGCGATCAGCCAGGCCCAGGACGGCGCGGTGGGGCCGGAGGCGGTCGGCGCGCCCTGCCAGTCGAAGGACACGGACTGGTAGGCGACGTCTTCCAACTGTTTGTAGGTCGCCCAGTACACCTTGTATGGGACGGGGTGCGCGGTATAGCCGCCCCCCAGGTCGAAGGCTTCGGTGTCCGGCAATTCTGGCATCGGCACGCAGGGCGCCGCCTTCTCCCTCTCCTCCCCCGGCCCCAGGTTCAGCCCCAGCCGCCGCGCCGTCTCCCCCACCGCCTGCCGGAAACCGCTGCGGACGTGCATCGCCTCCCGGTACGTGTCGTCCAGACTCAGCGTGAGCGCCACGTTCAGGCCACCCTCGTAGAGGTTCAGGCCTTGAAGGAAGAAGCCCGCGCGCAGCTTGGGGATGATGACGCGGTTGTTGGTGGCGCGGTGGTGGCTCTGCACCAACGTATAGCCCGCCTGCCGGTACACCTCCACCACGTGCGGCAGCAGGCGCGAATAGAGGCCGCGCCCCTGGTGTTCGGGCAATATTCCGGTGTCGGCCATGTAGACCGTCCGCTCGCCTTGCTGGTGGGCGTGGTGCCAGCCGATCAGGTCGTCGCCGTGGTAGAGGCCCCACTGGAAGGTTTCGCCCAGAGGGAGCGGCGACTTCACGGGCCGGTCAAAGGCGTAGCCCCAGTTGCCGCCGAAGATGCGGCCTTCCAGCCGGGCACAGGCGTCGCGGTAGGCTTCCAGTGTGAGCGGGCGGGCCTCGTACCCGTCGCCCAGCCAGATTACTGGCCCTTCCACGCCTCTCCTGTCCAGGGCTGCCCGACCGGCTGCTGCTGCGTCATGCAGTGGAAGGAGCCGCCGCCCTCGATGATCGCGCGGCTCCTCAGGCCGATCACCTCGCGGCCGGGGAAGAGGGGGCGCAGCACCTCCAGCGCGCGGGCGTCGTTCGGGTCGCCGTATTGCGGCACGACCACGAAGCCGTTCCCGATGTAAAAGTTCGCGTAGGTGGGCGGGAGGCGGCCCTCCGCACCCTCCAGCCTCTTGGCGGGCAGCGGCAGTTCCACGATGCGGAAGGGGTCGCCGTTCAGGTCGGTCATCGCGCGCAGGTCGGCCAGGTTCTTCTGCATCACCGGGTAATTCGCGTCGTTCGGGTCCTCGGCCACGCTGGTCACGATGGTCCGGGGGTCCACGAAGCGGGTGATGGTGTCGATGTGCCCGTCGGTGTGGTCGTTCTCCAGGCCGCCGTCCAGCCACAGCAGTTTGTCCACGCCCAGCGCCCCCCGCAGCAGCGCCGCGTAGTCCTCTTCGCTCAGGCCGGGGTTGCGCGCCTTGCTCAGGAAGCAGGAGCGGGTGGTGAGGCCCACGCCCGCGCCGTTCACCTCCAGGCCGCCGCCTTCCAGCACCTCCGGGCGGTCCCAGTGGGGCAGGTTCAGCCATCCGGCGACGTACTCGGGCACGCGGTCATCCTGCTCCCAGTGGAACTTGCCGCCCCAGGCGTTGAAGCGCCAGTTGACGAGGGAAAGGGGGGCGTGGGGGGTGGGCTGGCCCTGCGTGATGAACATCGGGCCGTTGTCCCGAATCCATACGTCGTCCAGCGGGACGCGGTGATAGGTGACGTTCGCGCCCGAGAGCCGCGAGCGGGCGTCCTGTTCGCTTTCCTCGTCGCGGACGAGCAGATGCACCGGCTCGAAGCGGGCGATGGTCCGCACGAGCTGCGCGAACTCGTCCCGCACGCCTGCCAGGTGGCCGAACCACAGCTCGTCGTCCGCGGGCCAGCTCATCCAGGTCGCCTGGTGCTCGGCCCATTCGGGGGGCATCGCGAAGCCCAGCTCGCGTGGGGTGGGGGCGGTGGGGAGGAGGTGCAGAGGCGCGGCGTCGGTCACGGGGCGCATTGTCGCACCCCGGCGCGGGGCGAAGGTGACGGGCGCTCCGGGGCGAAGCAGCCGGGCACAGCCCTCAAGTTTGATGATTCTGTCTTAACCGGAAGCGGGAGCTGCCCTCAGCCGAGCAGCGGCAGCTCACCTGAGCCTGCCAGGGCGCGGAAGTGGGCGGCTTTTTCGAACAGGCCCATCTGCTCGTAGCAGCCCGCGAGTTTCAGCGCGAAAAACTCGACCGCGCGGCAGTCCTCGCGGCGCTCGGCCGCTTCCAGACATTCGCGGTAGTACAGCACGGCCAGGTGATACTGCGCTCCGGACGCAGCGTGTTCGGCTCGGCAGTGACTCATCCTGAGGGACACGATGTCGGTCGGCACGCCGTTCATGGCCCTGAGTGTAAACAGGCTGGGCCGCACATGAATGCAAGGTGAAGCGGATTCTGGCGAGGGCCGCGGGCGTGTGATGGGTTGCTGGTGGCTTGTGGGGGCGGGTCAGCGGACACCTCTGAGCCGGGAACAAGAAGGGGCGTGAGTCTTTTGCCCCTCCCTCCTGGTGGGGGAGCTTGGGAGGGGGTAGCTGCCGCAGGCTGCCCTTAAAACACCCCAAATACGCCACTCTGGGACGGCAGCAGTTCTGTGCTGACCGCTGAGAGCTTCCTCCTTACCCCCCCACCACCCGCGCCCGCACCGTGAGCGCAGGCAGGTTCACGTCCGTCAGCCGCACCTTGAGCGCCGTGCCTACCGGGACGGGTGTGCTGAGCGGCAGGTCGAGGGCCAGGTCGGGGATCAGCAGCGTCGCCTGCGGGCCGCGCCTTTCCACCACCACCGCGTCCCACTCGCGCTCCGGCTGGGCAGCCACGAAACGCAGGGTGTGGTGCTTGCGGCTGAGGCGTTCGGCCTGGCGGGTGGTGTCGGCGTTCATCTGGGCCTGGGCGACGCGGGCGGCCACCGCCTTGCCGCTCAGCGGTTCAGCCCCCGTCAGGTGCGCCCGCAACTGCTGATGCACCACCAGGTCCAGATACCGCCGCATCGGGCTGGTCGCCTGCGCGTAGAGGTCCAGGCCCATGCCGTGATGCGGCCCCGGCGCGGGCTGAAAGCGGGTGCGGGCCAGCGTCTTGCGCCGCGCCCAGTGCGCGCCCAGGGTATCGCCCTGCACGTCCCGCGTGGGCGCGTCCTGGGTGGCGAAGGGCAGAGGCAGGCCGTGGTCGTCGGCGTAGATCGCGGCGGCCCACCCGGCCAGCGTCATGCACTCCTGCACCACCGCGCGCATCTCGGGCTTGGGGAGGGGGGTGACGGTCGCGCCCCCAGCGTCGGCCTTCACCCTCACTTCGGGGAGGTCGATGGAGAGGGCACCCTCCGCCTCACGCAGTTCGCGGCTGGCACGGGCCAGGCGGGCCAGCGTGACGAAGGGTTCCTCGCCCGCCTCCAGCCGTTCCTGCGCCTGGGTGTAGGTGAGGCGCGTGACGCGGACCCTCGTCAGTTGCACGTCCACCGCCTCCGCGTTGCCTTCCTCGTTCAGATCGAGCGAGATGGAGAGGGCCGGGGTGATTTCCGTCAGGCCCAGGCCGGTGCGTTCCACCAGCGCGTCGGGGAGCATCCCGATGGTCCGGTCGGGCAGGTAGAGGGTCGCGCCGCGCGAGCGGGCCTCCTCGTCCAGGGGGCTGCCCGCCGGGGCGAGGGCCGCCACGTCCGCCACATGCACCCACAGGCGCGTCAGGCCGCCGTCCAGCGCCTCGATGCCCACCGCGTCGTCGGGGTCGCGGTTGCCCTCGTCGTCGATGGCGTAAGAGTCAAGGTGCGTCAGGTCCAGGCGTTCCTCCTCGGGAAAGTCAGAGACCTCCAGGGTCACGGGCTGGAGGGTTGCGCCCAGACGGTCGGCGTAGGGCGTCCGGGCCTCGTCCCACAGGCCCAGGCGCAGCAGCAGCGCGTGCGCGGCCTCGGGCGTCTCGGGCTGGGCCAGGTCGCGCAGGGTGCGGGATTTCTCCTGTTTGCCGCGGGCGACCAGTTCCACCTCCGTACGCTGCGCGGGCGTCAGTTCGGGAAGGGCGGAAGAAGGGACAGTCATGCCCCGAGGATACGCGGCCCTCCCCTTCCCGACGATTGGAAAGTTGAGATTTCTATCTCCTGCTCGGGAGGGCGAGGTGAAGCCCCGAAAGGCCCTTACAGCAGCCTACCTCGCCCTCCCCCTTCATTAAGACGAAAGCCAGGGTTGACAGTCTGATATTTCTATGTTTCTATTTCGTCAGAGGAGGAGCACATGAATGAACACGTTGACGAGAGCTTCCGTGCCCAGGTGGACCGTCTGGTGGCCGAAGGCAAACTCACCCCCGAGGAAGCGGCCGGACTGCTGGAGGGGACCGAACAGGAAACCGCCGCGCCCGCTGATCTGCCGGTGCTTCAGACGGCGGCCGACTCCGGCGACACGCCCCCCGACCTGGTGCTGAAGGTCAGCGGGTACAGCCTCACGGTGATTCATGACCCGGCGACGGCGCAGCCCCAGCTCAGCGCCAACCGCGAGGGTGAGCTGAGCCTGACGGCCACGCCGGACGGCTGGCGGGTGGCCCGCACGCACCCGCTGCAAGGCAACCACTCGCTGCTCAAGGCGATCCTCAGCGTGCCCTTCGTGCCCCGGAATGTCGCCGCGCAGGTGGAAGGCGGCAGCCTCACCCTCCCGGACCTGGGCGGCGAGATGCGGGCCGATGTGAACGGCGGGAATCTTCGGATGGGCAGCGCCGGGAGCCTGCAAGCGGACGTGAACGGCGGGAACCTGAACGCGGCCGTCATTCGCGGCCCTGCGCACCTGAGCGTGAATGGCGGCAACCTCACCCTGACCCAGGCGGCCAGCCTGAATGCCAGCGTGAACGGCGGGAATCTCCGCTGGGCCGGGCAACTCACGCAGGGGGACCACCGCCTGGAAGTGAACGCCGGAAGCGCCACGCTGCACCTGCTGCCCGGCAGCAATGTCCAACTGGACGCCGACGTGACGGTGGGGGCCTTCAAGGCCGACTTTCCCACCCACAAGAGCGGGGGCTTCATCAACACACGGCACAGTGGACAGCTCGGCAGCGGTGACGCCCGCCTCTCGTGCCGCGTGGCCGCGGGCCAGGTCAAGGTGGTGGCCGGATGAAAGAGAAAGTCAAACGCCTCCTCGACCTGGTGCGGGCGGGCCGCCTGAGCCTGGAAGACGCCGGGCCGCTGCTGGCCGCCCTGAACCCCCGCCTCGCCCTGACCGACAGCGACCGCGAACTCGTGGCGTCCCTGCTCGCCCGCGAGGACATGGACACCGGGCAGGTGGCCGAGCATCTGCTGCTGCTGCGCGGCGTGCGCGACGTGCCCCAGCCGCCCTCGGCGCCCCGCATCCCGCGGGTGGTGGTGGGAGGACGCCACGTTCAGGGCGTGGACGGCCTGGTGGAACGCCTGACTGGAGGCATCGACGGTATGGTTGACCGTATCACCGACAGCGTGGACCGCGCCTTTGACGGTGCCCCTCCCCGCTCCGCCTCCCGCCCCGCTTCGGCCCGCATCCTGCGCGTCGAGGTCGAGTCCAGCAGCGGCGACGAGTATACCGCCAACCTCCCCGTCAGCCTCGCGCCGCACCTGGACCGGCTGATTCCGCCGCACGGCCGCGAGGCGCTGGAACGCGCGGGCCTCAGCATTGAGGCGCTGCAACTCCTGATCGAGGCCGGGCCACCCCCCGGCGACCTGATCGACGCCGAGGACAGCTCGGGAAACAGCGTGCGGATCAGTCTGAAATGAAGGAGGCGGGACGCGGCGCGCAGGAAAAGCCCCACCATGCGCCGCGTCCCGCGTACCCTGACTTATGCCCAGACCTCTCCCCCTCCCCTTCCCTGACGAGACGGAAGCCCCGCTGGTGACTGAACTGCGTTTTCCGACCAGCGGCGTGACCGTGCGCGGCGTCTTCGAGCTGAACGAATTCGCCACCCTGACCCCTGAGAACCTGGAATTCCTGCGGCTGTACATCCGCGTGCGCGGCAACCTGAAGGAAGTCGAACGGGTGCTGGGCGTCAGTTATCCCACCGTCCGCGCCCGCTTCGACATGCTGCTGCGCGCCATCGGCTATGAACCCGAACTCGCGGACCCCCAGGCAGAAGTGCTCGAACGCCTGGAACGCGGCGAGATCACGCCGGACGAGGCGGCACGCAAGCTGCGGCGGTAGCTGTTCAGAGAACGCCCAGGTAAATCTCGTCCAGTGTGAGACGGCGGTTCAGACAGGGCACTTCGATGCTGCCGCTGCCGATCAGCTCCTGCAATTGCCACCCGCCTTCCTGCCGACTGTAGGCGTACACCCGCCGTTCCTTCTGCTCCACGATCAGGTAGGTCTGGAGAGAGGGAATGGCGGTGTAGACGCCGTACTTGCCGAAGCGCTCATGCGAGGCGGTGCTTTCCGAGAGGACTTCCACCAGCAGGCAGGGGGAGGTCTTGGCGTATCGGTCGTTGTCGTTCTGGTCGCAGACGAGCATCACGTCCGGGTAAAAGAAGGAGGCGCTATCTTCGACCCGGAGCTTCATGTCGTTCTGGTAAAGGCGGCATCCGGCGCGCATGGCGTCGGCGTAGAGGGTCCCAGCGATGTTCATGCAGATCAGGACATGCGGCTCGCTGGCCCCCGCCTGGGCGTGCAGTGGGTAGACGAACCCGCCGACATACTCGCGCTTGTAGGGGCTTTTCTCCTCCGTCCGCAGGTACTCCTCCACGCTCATGGCTTGGGGGGCGGGGTCGCTCATGCCTCTATCGTAGCTGCGCGAGGTTGTCCCAGACCATCCGCACTTCGCGCAATTCGCCGCCAGCGGGGAGGGGCTGGGTCTTCTCCCCCGCCTCACGAGCGCCTTGCCGCGCGTACCACTGGCGGGTCGGGTTTTGATCCAGCACCCACAGGGCCAGACTGTTCGCGCCCCCCAAGTGCAACTCCCGCGCCAGCGCGTGCAGCAGTGCCCGCCCGAGGCCCTGTCCGTGGGCGGATTTCAGGGCGTAGAGGGTGTACAGTTCCGCGTCCACGCCCGGATGGTCACGCGCGGGGCCGCCCGAGGCAAAAGCGACCACCTCGCCGTCCTGTTGCGTGACGAGGACGATCTGGGACGGGTCGGCGGCGAGGACCTCCCACATGCGCTGCCGCCGCTCGCGGGCTGCGTCGTCCGTCATCCCCGCCAGGAACTCCTGCGGCAGCAACCCCGTGTACGTCTCGCGCCAGCTCGCGGTATGAACGTGGGCGAGGGCGGGCGCGTCGGGGGGAGTGGCGGGGCGGAGGGTGAAGGGCGGGGCCATGTTTCAGGGTACGTGGGAAGCAGGGCGCGGGAAAAGGCCTGGACCACGTCCCGCCTCCCTCACTCCATCTTCTCTGCCTCCCCCGCCTGCCACTCCGCGTAGCTCACCCGGTCAATCGTGAAGGTGTCCCGCGTGTGCGTGTACGTGCCCCGCCCCCCCATCCGCCCCACCAGATCGAGGGCGGCGGTGTTCACGTGGCGGCGGGCCTCGTCCAGCAGGGCGTCTTCGCGCAGGGTCAGGCCCAGCACCTCGCCCAGAATGACGCGGGTGCGGCCGATCAGAACGGTCTGCACTTCGCGGCATTCGAGGGCGGCGGGACTGGCTGCCACACGCGGCACATGGACGCTGATCCCGGGGAGGAGCACCACACCCAGCGTGTCCGGCTCCGCCATGCCGTGCGGAAAATCGGTGGCGGTCGCGTTCATCAAAGGCGCGAGGTCCGCGCTGACCAGATTCACCGTGAACTCGCCGCCCGCCACGAGGTTGAGGGCGGTGTCCTTCGGCGTGCCGTCGGCCCGGTCGCCGGGGGCGAAGGCCACCACCGCCGGGTCGGACCCCATCAGGCCGAAGAAGGAAAAGGGCGCGAGGTTGACGTGGCCGTCCGCGCCCCGGGTGGTCACCCAGGCAATCGGGCGCGGCACCACCACCCCGGTCACCAGCTTGTAACGGTCGGCGGCGCTGAGGGCGCTGAAGTCGAAGTGCCGAAAAGAGGCAGGAGCAGTCACGCTTCAGGGTACGGCGCTATCCTCTGGGCGTGCCGGACGTCCCCACCTCCCTGACGTACCGCGAGGCCTACGCGCGGCTCTCGCGGATCGCCGCCGAGCTGGAAAGCGGGGAAGCGGACCTCGACCGCGTGCTGCCGCTGCTCGAAGAGGCCCGCGCCGCCTACGCCGCCTGCCGCGAACGGATCGAGGCCGTGCGCGCCGTGCTGGCGGGGGGCTGGGCGGAGGCCGAGGAAGACAGCGAGGAGGACCCCGGGCTGGACGCGGATCAGGAGGCCTGACACCGGGGGCGGCGTATCCTCACCTCATGAGCGATGCCCGTCCTCCCGCCGCCACCGCCCCGGCTGAAGCGGCCAGCGCCCCTCCCGTCATTCCCTGGGTGTACCGCGCGGTCGTGTTCTTCACGACGTTGCCCGTGTTCCTGCGGGGTCAGCGCATCGAGGTGCATGGCCGCGAACACGTCCCGCCGCCCGGCACACCGCTGATCGTGGCCGGGAACCACCGCACCAACCTCGATCCCTTCCTGATCGCGCGCAGCCTGCCGCCGGGCCGCCACCTGCAATTCATGGCCAAAAAGGAACTGTTCGTGCCCGTCATCGGCCACATCATCCGCGCGGGCGGTTCCTTTCCGGTGGACCGGCAGGCGAACGACCTGGGGGCCGTGCGAACCAGCCTCCGCATCCTGCAAGCGGGCGGCACGCTGGGCATCTTCCCCGAGGGCACGCGCGGCGGCGGCGAGATGCAGGGCGGCGTGGCGCTGCTGGCCCTGAAAGGCAAGGCCCCGGTGCTGCCCGTCGGCCTCAGCCGCGAGGGTCGGCGCTGGATCGTGCGCTTCGGGGAGCCGATGGCGCCGACCGGGGGGATCAAGGCGCTGACCGCCGCCATCGGCGAGCGCCTGACCGAACTCGCGGGACCGGTGGGGGAGCGGCCGGGGAACTGAGGCCGCGAATGGCCCATCCCCGGCAGCCTCCTTCTCTTCAGTCCCGCCCCGGGCCACGCTCAGGAAGCGTTTTCCCTTAAGCGGCGGGCCTGGATTAGCCTGAGCGGTATGGCCGCGCCCCTCCGAATCAGCGAACACGTCTACGCCCTCCCCATCGAGGCCTCACTCCTGGGCGCTCCGACGACGATCTTTCCGGCGCTGATCCTGGATGAGAGGCGGGGCGCTTCCCTCGTGGACGCCGGTCTTCCCGGAAGGGAGGGTGCCTTCGGCGCGGCTCTTGAGGCCCTGGGGCTGGGCTGGCGTGATCTGAAGCGGGTCATCGTGACCCACCATGACCTCGACCACATCGGCTCGCTGCCCGCCGTCGTGGCCGCGTCGGGCGCGCAGGTCCTCGCCCTCGAAGCGGAGATGCCCTATGTCCAGGGGGACAGGCCCGGCCAGAAGCAGCCCTCACCGCAGATGGTGTCCAGCCTGCCCCCCGAAATGGTCGCCCTCTTCAACAACCCACCCCGGGCCAGGGTGGACCGCGCGCTGCACGACGGCGAACGGCTGGACCTCGCGGGTGGCGTGAGGGTTGTCGCCACGCCGGGCCATACCGTGGGGCATCTCAGCCTGTTCGTCGAGCAGGACGGCGTGCTGATCGCCGGAGACGCCCTGACGAGCGAAGACGGGCAGCTCCGTGGGCCGCTGGAGCGGGCGACGCCTGACCTGCCCGAGGCGCTGAACAGCGTGCGGAAGCTGGCGGAGTTGCCCGTGACCACAGTGCTGACCTACCACGGCGGCGCAGTGAGGGAGGACGCCGCCGGGCAACTGACGCGGCTGGCCGGGGGCCTGGGCCACTGAATCCCCGGGCGTCCGTCACCGTGCTCCTCCCGCGCGGGGGCTATAGTGGCCGGGACGGCGTGGGGAAAGACCGGCGAAAGTCCGGCACTGTCGCGCAACGGTGACCGCCTCCCGAGGCGGAAAGTCCGAACACCTGCCCCGTTCCGGCCCGCCCGAGCAGGCGGCCGGTGGCCTGACCTCTCGCGGAATGGAGGAACCGCCCGGCCCGCGCGCCCCGCGCGGCTGTCTGGACGCTCCCGCCGCCGCCCCACCCGGGCGGCCTTTTCCGTGAGGGAAGGAGGATTTTCATGCACAAGCTCCTGACCCTCACCACGCTGACCCTGACCGCTGGCGCGGCGGGCGCGACCACCTACCCCCTGACCCTCACCGACGACCTGGGCCGCCAGGTCACGCTGCGCTCGGAACCGAAGCGGATCGTGAGCGTGCTGCCCAGCGATACCGAGACGCTGTGCGCCCTGGGCGTCTGCGACCGGCTCGTCGGCGTGGACGAGTTCAGCGATTTTCCGGCGCAGGTCACGCGGCTGCCGAAGGTGGGCGGCCTCTACAATCCAAATGTCGAGGCGATGGTGGCCCTGAGGCCCGATCTGGTGATCGTCAGCAAGTACGGCAAGCTGGCGGGGCCGCTGACCCAGGCAGGGATTCCCGTGCTGGCCGTGAACCCCGAGACTTACGACGACGTGTTCAGCAAGACCCTGCTGCTGGGCAAGGTCGTGAACCGCGAGGCGCAGGCGAAAACCCTCGTCCTGAACATGAAGCGCGACATCGCCCGGGTCGAGATCCTGACCAAAAACGCCGTCCGGAAGCCCACCACCTACTTCGAGATCGACCCCACGCCGTACTCCATCGGGCCGAACTCCTTCATGGGGGTGCTGCTGACCAAGGCAGGCGCGCGCAACATCATCCCCGCCAGCCTGGGTGACTTCCCGAAGGTGGACCCCGAGTTCGTCGTGAAGGCCAACCCGGAGCTGATGCTGGGCCTGGACCTGGGGACGGCGCGCAGCCGCCCGGGCTGGAACAGCATCCAGGCGGTGAAGACCGGGCGGGTGCTGCCCATCCCGAAGGACCTGAACACCATCCTGGGCCGCCCCGGTCCGCGTCTGCCGCAGGCGCTCCGGGGACTGGCGCGGCTCATCCACCCCGAACTCTTCCGCTGAGCCGTGCCGCGATGAGCCTGGAGCAAGAGGGGCGCCTCATGGCCCGGCCAGGGCCGCGCCGCCTGGGCCGCACGGCCGCGCTGGTGGTCCTGCTGCTGGCGGTCATCGTGCTGGCGGTGGGGCTGGGCAGCGTGACCATTGCGCCCGGCGAGGTGCTGGGGGCGCTGTGGCGCGGCCTGAGCAGGGCCGAACTGGCCGGAAACGACGTGATCGTGTGGCAGATTCGCCTGCCGCGCGTGGTGATGGGCGTGGTGGTCGGGGCCTGCCTGGCGGTGTGCGGGGGAGCCTTTCAGGGTGTCTTTCGCAACCCGCTGGCGGACCCCTACCTGCTGGGGGTGGCGAGCGGGGCGGGGCTGGGCGCGACCGTCGGGATCGTGGCGGGGTGGCCGCGCGGGAGTATTCCGCTGGCGGCGCTGGCCGCCGCGCTGGTGGCCGTCAGCGTGACGCTCGGCCTGGCGCGGGAAGGACGGCGGTTCCCGCCCACGCGCCTGATCCTGGCGGGGGTGGTGGTGGGGAGCGTGCTGAGCGCCTTTTCCACCTTCCTGATCCTGCGCGGTGAGGACCGGGCGCGGGAGGTGCTGGCCTACACGCTGGGCGATCTGGGCTTCAGCGGGTGGCGGGACGTGGGGACAGTGCTGCCGTATGCCGCTGTCGGCTGCGGCGTGCTGATCGCGCTCGGGCGGGCGCTGGACACGCTGCAACTCGGTGACCTGACGGCGCGCAGCCTGGGCGTCCCCGTGGAGCGGCTGCGGCTGCTGGTGGTGATCGCCGCGAGCATCGCCACCGCCGCCGCCGTCGCCTACGTGGGGATTATCGGCTTTGTGGGACTGATCGTGCCGCACGTCGTCCGGCTGGCCTGGGGCGCGAACCACCGCGTCCTGCTGCCCGTCTCGGCGCTGCTGGGCGGGGCGCTCCTCGTGCTGGCCGACCTGCTGGCACGGACCACCCTGCTCTCGCAGGTCGGGGTGGTCACGACGCTGCTGGGGGGACCGTTTTTTCTGTGGTTGCTGCGGCGGGAACGGCATGAGTAGGGAGCTTTCAGCCGTCAGCCCTCAGCCGTCAGCAGTGGGCACGCTGGAGGCGCATGCTCTGTATGTCCGCGCCGGGAGTTTTCCCGCCGTGCAGGGAGTGAGTGCTGCGTTCCGCACCGGGCAGTTTGCCGCCGTGATCGGGCCGAACGGGGCGGGGAAAAGTACCCTGCTGCGGGCGCTGCTGGGCCTGAGCGTGCCGGAAGCGGGGGAGGTGCGGCTCAGCGGGCGTCCGCTGCGCGCGTGGCCGCGCTCCGAACGTGCCCGGACGCTGGCTTATCTGGCACAGGGGGAGGCGCTGCCGCCGGATGCCCGCGTGCGGGACGTGGTGGCGCTGGGACGCGGCGCAGGCGAGTGGAAATGGGGCCTGATTCCCACCCGCCCCTGGACGCAGGCCGACGAGGACGCCGTCACCGATGCCCTGACCCGCACCGATACCCTGCGCTTTGGGGAACGGCGTGTGACGGACCTCAGCGGCGGCGAACGCCAGCGGGTCAGTCTGGCCCGGGCGCTGGCCGCGCAGCCCCGCTTCCTGCTGCTGGACGAGCCGACCAACCACCTCGACCTCGCCTACCAGCTCGACGTGATCCGCCACGTCCGCTGCGAGGCCGCCGGGGGCCTGGGCGTTGTGGCCGTGCTGCACGACCTCAACCTGGCCGCCCGCGCCGACCGCCTGCTGCTGCTCCATCAGGGCCGCGTGCTGGCGCAGGGCACGCCCGAGGAAGTCCTGACCCCGGCGCACCTGCACGCCGCCTATGGCCTGCGCGCCCGGGTGCTGCGCGATACCGGCCGCCTGCTCGTGATTCCGGAGGACTGACGGATGCCGCCGAAATTCTTTCCTACCCGGGGTCACCTCCTGATCTGTCAGGGCCAGAACTGCCAGGCGCGCGGGTCAGTGCTGCTGTACAAGGCGCTCTGGAACCACCTGGAACGGACCTCCCTCGCCTACTACAAGCAGGGCGGGACTCTACGCCTCACCGAGAGCGGCTGCCTGGGCGCGTGCAGCTCCGGCCCGGCGCTGTGCGTGTACCGTCACCGGGGCGGCGAACTGGAAGAAGGCTGGTACGCCGCCGTCGATTTCCCCCTGGCCGCGAAGGTCGCGCAGGCCGTCTATGAGGAGGCGGAGTTGCCGGAAGACCGGAAGTACGGACCCTGAAAATCGCTAGACTGCCTTTGCCTGCGGACGGGTTGCATGACAAGCGGGAACGTGGAGGCCATTTCCCAGAAAGGGGAAACCCCAGTGCTAGGAACACTGGGGCCACTGAAAGGTGGTGAATCTCTACGAAGCACAAGAAGCGTACCACGAAACGCAAACGTCGGCAACCGCTGACGCCGAAACGTGTGGCGGCCTGGGCGGGGGCAGTTTCCGCTGTCCTGCTCGTGGTCAAGCTCTTGGTGGAGATCATCCGACTGATCTACCCCCACTGACCTAAGCCTCTCGTGCGCTCTCGCCGCGTCCCCAGCTCGCCCAAAGGCAAAGCCCCAGCTTCGGCTGGGGGTTTTTGCTTGACGCTCCTGCCGTCAACCCACAGCGTCAACGCTGGAGAATGACCTTTGACGTCTCGAAATCGGCGGGGGCCGAGCTGTGTTCATGGACGATCTTCCACGTCCCGCCTTTTTGCTTGAGCACGCAGGTTAGCCGGTTTTGCATGGCGCGCAAGGCCTGGCCCTCGGTGGACACCCCCCGGTAGGTAACAAATGCATGGGCGACCGCGACCTCGCCTGTCAGGATCGTCTGCACCTCCTCCATGTCCACGACCACCCGCTCGGTACCCAGCGACGCGAACCAGTCCGTCACCATGCCGCGCCAGGCGGCGGCCCCGTCGTACGACCACGTGCCCCACATGTCGAAAACCTGCACGTCCTCGTCGTACAGGGACATGAACGCATCAACGTCCTTCGCGTACACGGCGGCCTTATAGGCTTCTAGCACCCGCTCTGGACTCGTCATGGTGTCCCTATCGTACAGGATGATTACGCCATAAGGCAAACAGCGGATTGATATTTTGCTGAAGGACAAGAGAAGCACACCAGGCAGGGACTTGACTGAGAGGGTGTTTTAAAAGTCGAGAGGGACTTCTTGGGCACACGATGGAGACACGCTTTTTGCTCCCCCCCCCTTGCGTGCGACTTGCAAAGCTGCGAAGCAGAGGTTGGGAGGGGGGGACCGGCACGCCCTCCCGGCGCGCTCCGTCTCTGATGAGTCCCCTTTTGAAACACCCTCTGAGAGGCATTGCTCAGGCCGCCTCGTCTCCCGGGTGAGTGCTGACCGTCCCCTCCCCTACCCCCGCACCACGTCCAGAATCTTTTCGCCGTATTTCCGCAGCCGCTCCGGCCCCATGCCGCGCACGGCCTTGAGGTCGGCCTCGGTGTAGGGGACGCGGCGGGCGATCTCGGCCAGGGTGGCGTTGCTGGCGATGATGAAGCGGCTGACCTCCTGGCGTTTGGCCTCGGCGTTGCGCCACTCGCGCAGGCGGGCGTAGATGGCGGCCTGCTCGTCGGTGAGGTCGGCGGCGGGGTCGAGCGCGCCGCCCTCGCCGGAGGTGCTGGGCAGGTCGGGCGTGAGGGCGAGCGCGGGGGGCGCGGGTTCGGCGGGCTGGGCCTCTGTGGTCTGGGGCTCTGGCGTGGCCTCCGGCTCGGGCTGAGGTTCGGGAGCCGGGACTTCTTCCCCGGCCGGTTCCTCAGCGGACGCGAGGGGCGGCGTCACGTCCAGCTCCGGTGCATCCGGCCCGCCGCTGATGGGCGTCGGCAGGGCGGCGTGGGCGTCGGGCGCCGAGTCGCTGAACACGATTTCGGGCGTCCAGGCCTCCTCCTCGTGCGGGGGCTGCTGGGCGGGGTCGGGGGCGACGGTTGCTTCCTCGGGGACCTCGAAGGTCACGCGGGCGAGGGGTTCCGGCGTCTCCGGGGCCGCCACATCCGGGCGGGGCAGGTCGGGGAGCGGTGCGGGCGGGCGGCTTCCCCGTTCCGCGCGGTCGGGGCGGCCTTCGCGGCGGGGCGGGCGCAGGTCGCGGGACGCCTGGGGGGCCGGGCCAGCAGCCGGGGGGAAGTCGGGTTCTCCGGTGGCCTCCGCTTCCTCCAGCTCGTGCAGATCGTGGACCAGGGGGAGGGGGGCCGTCACCGGTTCCGCCGCCCCCGCCCGCAGCAGGGCCAGCGCCGTCTCCGCGTCCTGAAGGCCAGGGGTCAGGATCACCCCGCCCTCCACACTGCGGGTCGCGGCCAGCACGCCGCCGGGCCGCCAGGACGTGTCGGGCGCGGCGTCCGGCGGGAGCAGCAGCGCGGTCGGGCCGAAGGGGAGCGCGCCGCCGCCGAGTTGCCCGGCGAGCTGCATGACGGTGCGGGCGGCGCGCGCCAGCCGCAGGGGCAGCGTCGCCACGTCGCGCAGGGCCAGCGCCACCGTCAGGTCGGCGGGGGAGGGCGCGGCGGGTGTCGGCGCGCGGCCCTGGCCGAACAGCAGCGCGAGCGGCGTGTCCCCGAAGCCGGTCAGGGTCACGCCGTCGCGGTACACCACGGAGGCCACGCCGCGCGTGAACCAGCCGCCCCCCGGCGCGAGGGTGCCGTCCACGATCACCGGCACGCCCGCCCGCTCGGCCCGGCGCAGCAGCCGTTCGTCGGGTTCGGCCAGCCACACGGCCCGCGCGCCGGTCCAGTCGGCGTCCAGCGTCGCGGCGGCCAGGCCGTGCCCGGCAAGCGCGGCGCGGTTCACGCCCAGCCGCTCGTCCACCCGCAGCACGCCGGGTCCCAGCAGGGCCGCCAGTTGTCCTGCCAGGGCCGCCTCGCCCGCCAGCGTCAGGCCCCAGTCGGCGCCCTCCAGCGCGGCCAGGGCAGCGGCCAGCCGCCGATGGGGGTCGCCTCGCTCGGCGTGCAGGGCCACCAGCCGGGCATCCGGGCGCAGGTCGGGACGGACAAGGTCAGAGGGGTCGGTCATGCGTCCCATTGTGCCGCACCCTCTGCGCCGAGTCGGCCACAGGCTGGAATCAGGGCTGGCCCGCCCCGCCCCGTGGTCTTTATCAAAGCTGAGGGTTCGGCTCCCCGCAGAAACCCTGGCCCCACGCTCCGCGTACCGTTCCCTATATGAAACCGCTGCTGCTGACTGCCCTGCTGCTCGCCGCCCCGGCTGCCACTGCCCAGACTTCCATCCCGGCGATTCCCGCCACACCACCTCCATCCACCGCGGCACCGAGGGCCGCACCCGGTACGGCCGCGACCACCACCCTGCGCCTGACCGCGCAGCCGGGGACGACGGTCGAACTGACCGCCAACGTCAAAACCCAGCTCACGCTGGAGGACGTGCAGGTCACCAAACCTGGCGGCCAGCCCGCCAGCGCCGCCGAGGTCGCCAGGCTGCGCGCCGACATCCAGAAGGGGCTCAGCAGCGGGGCGGCCGCGGTGCCGTCGATCAGGACCCTCTACAAGGTGCAGGACCGCGCGGCGGACGGAACGGTGACCCTGCTGACCAGCGTGGTGACCAGCGTGCCGGGACAGCCGCCCATCAGTCTCCGCCTCACGCAGACGGTCGCGCCGGACGGCAGGACCCGGATCACGCGCGTGGAGAGCGATAACCCCACCGTTCAGGCCGCTCTTCAGGCCCTTCCCCCCGACGTGCTGCAAGCCCAGGCGAATCAGGGCGGCAATCTGACCGACCTGTACGGCCAGACCTTCACGGTCGGGCAACCCCGGACGCAGACCCGGACGGTGGACGCGCAGGCGTTGCTGGGCAGCATGTTCGGGGCTATGGCCGCCAGCATGGGCGGGGGAAATCCTTTCAGCAACCTGAAGGCGACGCCGCTCACCGTCCGGACCACCATCACCTACCGGGGCATGAACGCGGGTGGCCAGCGCGTGTTCGACACGAGCAGCACCGCGGGCGCCTGGACTATCGAACTGGGCGACCAGACCGAGCCGATGCACCTCAAGCTGGAACTGCTGGACCTGACGGAAAGCGGCCAGAGCCTCTACCGACCCGACGGGCTGCCCGCCGGACAAACTGGGACGCAGACCATGCGGATGCGCCTGACCATGACCGAACCGGACGGCTCGCAGACGCAGATGCTGCTGCGCCTGAATCAGAACGTCAGCATGCAGGGCCGCTGACACCAGGAAAGGGCAGAGGTCGGGCGGGCAGCCTGGAGAGCCGGACCTCCGCCCTGCCCTGTCTGGAGCGCAGCGCCTCAACAAGGGCCTGGACGGCGGGTGACCGGCGGTATCAGCCCCGTTCCTGAGAGCAGGCAGGGGTGAGCAGGCCCCGTAAGAGCCTGTTTCAAAAGTCAGGCAGGACTTCTCAGAGACGTGATAGAGAGACGTTTTTTGCTCCTCCCCCTTGAGGGGGGAGGCTGGGAGGGGGTGAACAGGCCGGGCATCCCAGCGCACCCTACCTTCAATGAGGATCCTTCTGAAACAGGCTCTAAGCCGCGTCCACCTCGTAGTCGGTGAGGTCAGGCCGCGCGGCACCGCCGCCTCAATGGGTGCCATACCTCCGCGCGTCCCTCCTCGCTCCGTCCTTACTTCCCGAACCGCCGTTCCCGCCCCTGGAAGTCGCGCAGGGCGCGCAGGAAGTCCACCCGTCGGAAGCCCGGCCAGTACACGTCGCAGAAGTAGTACTCGGAATAGACGCTCTGCCACAGCATGAAGCCGCTGAGGCGAATCTCGCCGCTGGTGCGGATGATGAAGTCGGGGTCGGGGGTGCCCGCCGTGTAGAGGTGCGCGCTGATGTGCTCCGGCTCCAGCGCGGCGATCACGTCCTCCAGCGCCTTGCCCGCCGCCGCCTGCTCCGAGAGGTGCTGTTTCACGGCGTCCACGATCTCCTCGCGGCCCCCGTAGCCCACCGCGATATTCAGCAGCATGCCGTCATAGTCGGCGGTCTTTTCCTCCAGTTCGCGCAGGGCTTCGAGCACGTTGCCGGGGAACTCCTGGTGCTGCCCGATGGCCCGGACCCGTACGCGGTTGCCGTGAATGCGCGGATCGCGGGCGAGGTTGCGCGCCTCGCGGTCGAAGAGGCCCATCAGGTGCCGCACCTCTTCGGGGTCACGGGTGATGTTGTCGGTGGACAGCACCCAGATGGTCACGGCGGGGATGCCCAGTTCCAGGCACCACTGGAGGACCTCGTGCGCCTTGTCGATGCCGAACTCGTAGCCCATCTCGCGTTCCATCCCGGCCGCGCGGGCAAAGCGGCGGTTGCCGTCCAGAATCAGGCCCAGGTGGCGGGGCATCCTGCCGTGGGCCTTGACGGCGCGCCCCAGGCGTTGCTCGTAGCCCCACAGCAGGGCGCCGCGCGCCGCGTCCCGCGTCTTCTTCGCGGTGCGGACGGCGACCTTCAGGGGTTCACGGCTCATAACGCGGGTCAGTTTACCGCCTGGTTGGGAAACGTGCTTCCACCGAAAGGGGCACTCAGGCCGGGGCAAACAGGGACGCCCGCCGTCTTTCCCAGAGCGCGAGAGCTTTATGGTCCAGGCGGGACAGGGCCGCCTCGGCCACGGGGGAACGGGCCGGGCCGCCCACCCCGGCATAGACCGTCAGGGTGATGCGGCGGTGCGTCATGCCGTGCGTCACGGTCCCCAGTTCGCCCGTCACGCTCGCGCCGAGCCGGGTCGCCAGCCGGGTCAGTGCATCCCGTTCGGTTTCGCCGTCCGCCACCACCTCGGTCGGCAGGCCCATCAGGCCGCCCAGCAGCGTGCCCTGGCGGCGTTCCAGCACGGCCTCCCGCGCGTCTCCGAGCAGCAGCGCGACCGCCCGCACGTCCCGCACCGCCGCGCGCACCTTCGGCGCCGGGAAGGCCGCCGGATCGCCCGACGCGAACGCCGCGCACCACGCCCACACCGGGCACTCGCCGCACTTAGGCGCTTTCGGCGTGCAGACCGTTGCGCCCAGGTCCATCACGCCCTCATTGAAGGCACCGGGGCGGGATGGGTCGAGCAGTTCGTCCGCCCGCGCCTGCACCCAGGTTTCGGTCGGCTGCCGCTCACCGTGCAGCCGTGCCAGCACCCGGCGCACGTTCCCGTCGTTCACCGCCCGCGCTTCCCCGCAGGCAAGGCTCGCCACCGCCGCCGCCGTGTACGGCCCGACGCCCGGCAGCGCCCGCCAGCCTTCGTAGCTTGCCGGAATCCCTTCCCGAGCCAGCACGCCCGCCGCCTTGTGCAGATTTCTGGCCCGGGCGTAGTAGCCGCAGCCCTCCCACGCCTTCAGCACGGCCTCGATGGGCGCGTCGGCCAGGGCCTGCACCGTCGGGAAGGCTTCGAGAAACCGCTCGAAGTACACCCGCCCCCGGCTCACCTGCGTCTGCTGGAGCAGCACTTCCGACACCCACACGCGGTAGGGATCGCGTCTGCCTTCTGGTCCTACTCGCCAGGGCAGAGCACGGCCCGAGCGGTCAAACCAGGCCAGCAGCGCGGCCCGCACGGCAGGCAGGTCGGTGGAGGAAAGCGTCACCGCGCGAGTGTAGCGGGGGCAGCGCGCCCCGACCGTGTCTTTTGCCAGGCCAGGGCAAACGGACGCCCCGGCCCGGAGCGTCCGCTGGGCGGCCATCGCCGAGCCGCCGCTGCCCCCCGACATCCAGAAGCCGATGCGGTAAGAGCTGACGCTGATCACCAAGGCCAGCACCACGAAGGTGAGGGCGGCGATCTCACGCGGCGTGAAGAAACGGTCCTCGCTCATCAGTAGAGCCTCCAGCCGGGAAAGAGTTCCAACTTGGCGATCAGGCGGGCCAGCACCCAGTAGGCCAGGCTGATCACCTCGCTGTAGGGGATGGGCGCGCTGGTCAGCGGGAACGCGGGGGCGTACATGGGGAACAAGGCCTGATCTCGCCCGGACTGCCGGGCGGCGGTGGTATGCTCCCCGGACTGTCCGCCGCAGCGTGAAAGGAGGGCTATGGGCCTGATCATCATTTCCAACCGCGAGCCGTACGCCCCGAAGCGCGGCGAGGACGGAGAGCTGCGCTGGGTGCCGTCCATCGGTGGCCTGACCGCCGCGCTCGACCCCGCGCTGCAACACGCGGGCGGCACCTGGATCGCCTGGGGCGAGGAATTGCCCGAGATATCAGAGGTCGATCTTCCCCAGGACGCGCCGCGCTACCGCCTCAAGCGCCTGCGGCTGAGCGAGGCCGAGGTGCGCGATTTCTACTACGGCTTCTCGAACCGCGCCCTGTGGCCGATGAGCCACTACTTCATCGGGCGGACCAAGTACCAGACCGCCACCTGGCGCGCCTACGTGAATGTGAATCGCCGCTTCGCCAAGGCCGCCGTGGAGAGCTACCGCGAAGGCGACCTGATCTGGGTCCACGACTACCAGCTCGCCCTGGTGCCCCGCATGATCCGCGAGGCGCTGCCCCACGCCCGCATCGGCTTCTTCTGGCACATCCCCTGGCCGTCCGCCGAGGTGTTCCGCACCCTGCCCTGGGACCGCGAACTTCTGGATGGCCTGCTGGGTGCGGACCTGATCGGGATGCACACCCAAGATTACGTGCGCTACTTCCAGATCGCCTGCGAGCGGGTGCTGGGTGCGGAGACGGAGGGCGACACGGTGCGCTGGCAAGACCACATCTCGCGCATGGTGGCCCGGCCTATCGGCATCGAGGTGGAGACGTTCGAGGAGCTGGCCACCAGCCCCGAGGTGGAAGAGGAGGCCGACCGCATCCGGCGAACCTTGCAGACCCAGATTCTGCTGGGTGTGGACCGCCTCGACTACACCAAGGGCATTCCCGAGCGCCTGGAAGCCTTCGACGCCTTTCTGGACCGGCATCCCGAGGCGCGGGGGCGCGTGACGCTCCTCCAGATCGCCGTTCCCAGCCGCGAGCGGGTGGAGTCCTACCGGCAACTGCGTGCACAGGTGGAGGGCCTGGTGGGGCGCATCAACGGCAAGCACACCCGTGACGGCTGGTCCCCCGTCCAGTACATCTACCGCGGCGTGTCCCGCGAGGAACTGGTCGCCCACTACCGCGCCGCCGACGTGATGCTGGTGACGCCCCTGCGCGACGGGCTGAACCTGGTCGCCAAGGAGTTCGCGGCCTCCTCGCGTGACGGCGTGCTGATCCTCTCGCGCTTCGCCGGGGCCGCCGACGAGATGCCCGAAGCCCTCCAGGTGAACCCCTACAACGTGGACGGGCTGGCGGGGACCTTGCTCGAAGCCCTCCAGATGCCCCTCGATGAGAAAAAGGCCCGATTGCAACGCCTGCGCGAGCGCCTGAAGCAGAGCGACCTGCACGCCTGGGCGGAAGGCTTCATTCAGGAACTGGCGGCGACATGACGCTCCCGCCCGAACTGCACACGCTGGGGGACCGTCCCCTGCTGGTCATCTGCGACTACGACGGTACCCTCGCACCCATCGTCCATCGTCCCGAAGACGCCTTCCCACAACCCGGCGCCCGCGAGGCCCTGCGGCGCCTGACCGCCCATCCCGCCCACCATGCGGCCATCGTGACGGGCCGCCGCGCGGAACAAGTTCACGCCTTCCTGAACCTCCCCGACCTGCCCGTGATCGGCCTGCACGGCATGGAATGGCCCGGCGAGGAGATCAGACCCCCTAACGAGGAGGCCCTGCGCTTCATTGCCGCGCAGCTTCCCGACGTGCCCGGCCTATGGCTGGAGGACAAGCGCTGGACCCTCGCCGTCCACTACCGCGCGGTGCCCGAAGCGCAGCAGGCGAACGTGGAGGCCGCCCTGGCCGCCGTCCCCCTGCCCGAGGGGTGGGAGGTGATCGCCGGAAAGAAGATCCGCGAGTTCCGGCCCGCCGGGTTCGGGAAGGGCCGCGCGGCGCAGCAACTCGCCCTGACCTTTCCCCTGCACCTCCCCGTCTTCCTCGGCGACGACGTGACCGACGAGGAGGGCTTCGTGGCGTTGCGGGGGCAGGGAGGCGTGACGGTCAAGGTCGGGGAGGGGGCGACGGCGGCGGAGTACCGGATTGCCAGCCCGGCGGAGGTGGTGGCGCTGCTGGAGGCCTGGGCCGACACGCCCGCCTGACCCACCCTGTCCTAACGAACGGGAAAACTCCCCCTCCCGGCCCGCCCGTATGCTGGATCCATGCAAGTCCTCTCGCGGGCCGCGCTGCTTCTGGGTGTCGTGATCGTCCTGATCGCGGCCTTTTTGCTGGTCAAGAACGTGATCGACATCAACCAGCTCCACGCCGTCGCCAACGCCAACCGCAGCAAGGACTCCCCCAGCCCCACCAACAGTATCCTGCTGATGACTGGCCTCACGCTCGCCGGGGGCTTCCTGAGCGGTCTGGGCCTGAGCCTGGGGTGGGGGCGGCGCACACCTCACCCCTGAGAAGCTTTCAGCCCGCCGCGTCTTGGCCCACGACCGCCTGCACCCGCCCCACCTGCCCACTCGTCAGCCGCACCTTGATGCCGTGCGGATGCGTGGGCGAGCGCGTGAGCAGTTGCGCGACCACGCCGCGCGTGAGCTTGCCGGTGGGCTGGTCCTGCTTCTGCACGATATCGACGGTGAGGCCAGGGCGGATGGCGGAACGGGGTGGGGGCGTCATGGAGGGAGGATAGGAAGGATAGGGGAGAGAAGGTTGAGGCTGCTTTGCCCTCCTTCACCATCAACTTCTATGACCATCCGTCGGGCACCCATGCTCCCAGCCGCTCTAGATCGGTGGGCACCGCGTACAGGCACACTCCCAACTGATCGCCCACACTGAACGCCGCGCCCCGGCAGCTCACGCGCCCGCGCTCGACAGCCGCACCCCACGCCAGCGTGAATGACCCGCTGGAGGAAGGTGCCCCGTGTTGCTCCTCCACCGCTGCCAGCACCCGCTCAGGCGTCGCCTCCCGCACGTCGTACCGCATTCGGAACCACCGCCGTCCCACGTCCTGCACCAGCACTACGCGCCCCCAGCCTGGTCCGCTCAGCAACTCCTGGGCCAGGGAGAGCCACCACGCCCGCACGCCGGGCGGTACGTCCTCCCACCCGTCGGGCTGGGACTCTGCCGCCCAGATGCAGGAGAGGCGGGCGTTGGGAGGCGGGTGGACTCGGGCGAGGGCGTGGCGGAGGTCGGGGGTGGAATTTTTGTTTACCATGTCTAATCCTCCAGTTATAGGTTGAAATTATATAGTTCTATGGTATTGTAGAACGATTACCGGGAACAAAGTTCACGTTGGGGAATCTTCTTAACTCTGGTGCTACAGTCCTACTATGCATGGGGAGAATTGAAATGAACGAGCTTACCATCAGGCAAATCATAGAAAAGATCCTGAATGGACAACTGAGAGTGCCTGCCTTCCAGCGGGGTTTTGTTTGGGATTCAAATAGAGTTGCATATCTAATGGACAGCATCTACAAGAGGTATCCTTTTGGTTCCATATTATTATGGAGAACTAAGGAGAGCCTGAAATATGAAAGAAGGCTAGGACCTTTTGACCTTCCCCCTCTTGAGCCAGACTATCCACTTGATTACATACTAGATGGTCAGCAAAGGATTACCTCAATATTTGGTGTTTTTCAAACAGACTTAGCTCAGCAGGAAGATGAGGATTGGATGCAGATATATTACGATTATACTGCTAATCCTGACGCCCAGGAGTCTCAATTTACGGCATTAAAGCCTAGCGAATTTGATCCTCAACGGCATTTTCTACTAAGAAATCTTTTTGATACTACGGCTTACAGGCGAGCCACTCGTGATCTGCCCGATGATGTCGCAAATAAAATTGATGCTATGCAGGCCGTATTTAAGGAGGCTAGGGTACCTGTACAGTTAATTGAAACCGAGGATAGGGCCACCGTTGCCATTGTATTTGAGAGGGTAAATCAAAAGGGCGTTGAATTAGATACTCTACAGCTACTATCCGCTTGGACCTGGAGTGAAGACTTTGATTTACAGAGAAAGTTTATAGACTTGGCTGACGATCTAAAGCCCTTCGGCTTTGAAGACGTGGGGCAAGATACAAATCTCCTGATGAGATGTATCTCTGCCGTTCTAACTAGGAGTGTTAATGTTAATGATCTCATCAAGCTTAACGGTGGGGAAGTGAGATCTAGATTTGACGAAATCGCTACAGGTGTGAAAGGTGCAGTAGACTTTCTTAGAATGAATTTATCTGTTTACTCCTTGCAGAACCTGCCCTCACCAAACATCCTTATACCGCTAACTGTGTTTTTCTCCCATGCTCCTAAAGGGCAATTAAGATACACAGCAGAACAGAAACATGACATACTTAAATGGTTTTGGAGGGTATCGTTTACGCGGAGATACAATAGCCAGCCCGTTGCTAGTCTTCAGGAAGACATAGGTCAAATAATAAACTTAAAAAATGGAAAAGACCACAAGCTAGGAGACTTTCCACATGAAATAACAGTGGAGTACTTCACTTCCCAGGAATTTAGAATTAACACTATTGCCTCCAAGACGCTAATTCTAATGTTGGCAAATAAGAAGCCGTTAAGTTTTATATCTGGTAATGAAGTAAGTCTCGCTAAGGTTTTGAAAGAATATAATCGTAATGAATTTCATCATATCTTCCCACAAAAATATCTCAAAGAAAAGGCCACAAAATACGGTTCAAACACTCTGGCCAATCTTACCTTTCTGAGTCGCTCTGATAACAACCAAATATCCTCTCGCCCACCTAGTCAATACAGGTCTTTGATGCCAGATCAGGCAGATGAGATTTTGTCGAGGGCTATGATACCAAGCGATTTCATTAATGATAACTATGATGAATTTGTTAACAAGAGGGCGCTTCTGTTAAAGGGGCAAGCGGTGTTACTTATGGAGAGAGGCTATTAAAAACCTAACTACACCACCCCCAACCACTTCTCCTCCTCGTACAGCCGCTCGGCTACGAACTGCTTGAGGAGGGTCTGATAGGGCACCTTCTTCAAGGCGGCGACATGCTTGAGCCGCTTTTCCATGTCCTCGTCAAGGCGCAGGGTGGCGATGTGGGTGGGTGGCTTTGGGCTGGCGCGGCTGCCGGGGCTTTTTGTGGCGGAGGCGTGCGGCGAGGGCCTGCAATTCAGGGTCGTTCTTGCCTTCCTCGATCATGCCAGGGCCGATGCTGTGCGTCTGCCAGAACTCGATGTATTCCTCTTCGGTGGCGAATTCGGGAATCTCGGCAAGGGAGTTTATGATGGGCATGTGGTCGTAGTCGCGGGCCATCCGTTTCCCCCGGTCCTTCCCGCCGAATAGAAAACACTGCCCCTGTCCTAAAGGGCAGTGTACACACTCGTAAGTTTCCCGCTTGCTCAAACCTCCAACGCCAGCTTGTCCACATCATTTAGCAGCGGCGTCCCCGCCGGATATTCCCCCGTGAAGCACGCGCCGCACAGGCCCTGGCCGCCGATGGCCTGCCTCAGCCCTGGTTCGCTGATGAAAGCGAGGGTGTCGGCACCGATCAGCTCCCGGATTTCCTCGACGCTGTGCGTGCTGGCGACCAGTTCCTTGCGGGCGGCGGTGTCGATGCCGTAGAAGCACGGGTGGGTGATAGGCGGGCTGGAGACGCGGAAGTGGACTTCCCTCGCGCCCGCCTCGCGCAGCAGGTTCACGATCTGGCGGCTGGTGGTGCCGCGCACGATGGAGTCGTCCACCAGAATGACGCGCTTGCCCCGCACGGCGCTGGTGGGCGAGAGCTTCATCTTCACCTTCAGCTCGCGCGCTTCCTGGGTGGGGGCGATGAAGGTGCGGCCCGCGTAGGGGTTCTTGTAGAGGCCGTAGTCGAAGGGAATGCCGCTCTCACGGGCGTACCCGATGGCCGCGCCGATGCCGCTGTCGGGGACGGGCACCACGATGTCGGCCTCCACCGGCTTCTCGCGGGCGAGCTGTTCGCCCATGCGGATGCGGCTGGCGTGGATGTCCACACCGTCGAGTTCGCCGTCGCTGCGGGCAAAATAAATCCACTCGAAGGAACAGGGCGTGGGCCGCCTGGGTTCGACCAACAGGGAGTGCAGGCCGCCTCTGTCGAACCACACCAGTTCGCCGGGCTGCACGTCGCGGATGAGTTTCGCGCCGACTGCGTACAGGGCGCAGGGTTCGGAGGCCAGCACCCACGCGCCGTCCTCCCGCTGCCCGATCACCAGCGGCCGGACACCGTGCGGGTCGCGGAAGCCCAGCAGCGTGTGGCGACTCATCAGCACGCAGGCGTAGCCGCCCTTGAGCTGCTTCATCGCGCCCGCCGTCGCCTCGATCAGGTCCATGTGCGACTCGCGGGCGATCAGGTTCAGCATCACTTCCGAGTCGTTGGTGGTCTGGAAGAGGGCACCTTCCATCAGCATCGCGCTGCGGACCTCGCGGGCGTTCACGAAGTTGCCGTTGTGCGCCAGGCCCAGGATGCCCTTGTTGGTGCGGGTGGTGAGGGGCTGGGCGTTGAAGCGCAGATTCGAGCCGGTGGTGGAGTAGCGCACGTGGCCGATGCTCACGTGGGCATTGGGCAGGCGCAGGCCGTCCAGCCGCCGCTCGTCGAAGACCTGCGTCACCAGCCCCAGGTCCTTGTCCACGTGGAACTTCTCGCCGTCGCTGACGCACATACCCGCCGCCTCCTGCCCGCGGTGCTGGAGGGCAAAGAGGCCCAGGTACGTGAGCCAGGCGAGATCGTTCGGCTGGGGCGAGTAGAGGCCGAACACGCCGCATTCGTCCTGCGGCTTGTCGGTGGCAGGATCGAAGATCACGCCAGAATCTCCCGCAGCGGCGTCTCAAAGGCCGTTCTCAGCGTCTCAAGGTTCACGCTCAACTGTACGTTTGCCCCCGTGACCGAAATGGTGACGCGGTCACTGCCCACACCGCTCTCGCCCAGCGCCGTATAGGGGACCCCCAGGCCATCCAGCACCTCCTGCGCCGCCTGCTCGTGGCCCAGCGGAATCGCCACGATCACGCGGCTGTGCGCTTCCCCGAACAGCACGGCATCGGGGCGCGCGCCTTCCGGGGCCTTCAGTTCGACCTTCAGCCCCTGCCCGCCCGCAATCGCCATCTCGGCCAGCGCCACCGCCAGCCCGCCTTCCGAGCAGTCGTGTGCGGTGGTCGTCAACCCGGCACGAATCAGGGCGAGGGTGCCCTTGATCACGCGCTTTTCCAGCTCCAAGTCGAGGTCCGGAACCTGCCCCGCCTCCAGCCCGTGCACGGTTTCGAGGTACTGCGAGGCGCCGATGGTGGTCGCGTGGCGGCCCAGCAGGTAGAGGGTCTGCGGCCCGGCCTTCAGGTTCATGGTGGCGCGCTGCGTCACGTCAGGCAGGACGCCGACCATGCCGATGGTGGGTGTGGGGTGAATGGCGACCTTGTGATCCCCCTCGGTGTACTGGTTGTAGAGGCTCACGTTGCCGCCCGTGACGGGCGTATTCAGTGCGCGGCAGGCGTCCGCGATGCCCTGCACCGCCTGCTGAAGCTGAAAGTACACCTCGGGGTTGTGTGGGTTCCCGAAGTTGAGGTTGTCGGTGATGGCGAGCGGCGTCGCGCCCACGCAGGCGAGGTTGCGGGCAGCTTCCGCGACGGCGGCGGCGGCTCCCTTGTAGGGATCGAGGTACACGAAGCGCGGGTTGCAGTCGGAGGTCGCGGCCACGCCCATCCGGCTGCCCTTCACACGCAGCACGGCGGCGTCGGCAGCGCCCGGCACCAGCACCGTGTTCGTCATCACCTGATAGTCGTACCGCTCGAAGATCGGGCGTTTACTGGCAATCGTGGGGTGCGAGAGCAGGTCCACCAGCACCGCGCCCAGGTCGCCGGGGACGGGCACGCCGCTGAGGTCACGCTCGCGCCTGGCCTTGATTTCCTCAGATTCCACGCCCTCGCGGGTGTACTTGGGGGCCTCGTTCAGCAGGGCGACGGGCAGGTCGCACACCACCTCGCCCTTCCACGTCAGGCGGTAGCGGTCATGCGCCTCCACCTCCCCGATGGTCACCACGTCCAGTTCCCACTTGGCGAGGAGGTCCAGCAGTTCCTGCTCGCGCCCGGGCACCGGCACCAGGATCATCCGCTCCTGCGACTCGCTGAGGCACAGTTCCATCGGCACCATACCGCTCTCACGGGTGGGCACGAGGTCGAGGTCCATCGTGATGCCCAAGCCCGCGCGGTAGGCCATCTCGCACGTGCTGGACACCAGGCCCGCCGCGCCCATGTCCTGCACGCCCGCGACCAGGCCCGCCTGGATGGCCTCCAATGTGGCCTCCAGCAGCAGTTTTTCCATGAAGGGGTCGCCCACCTGTACGGCGGGGCGGTCCGCCTGACTGGCCGCGCTGAGGTCGGCGGACGAGAACACCGCGCCCCCCAGCCCGTCGCGCCCGGTCTTGGAGCCAACGTAGACAATCTGGTTGCCCACCGCGCCCATCGTCCCCTTCGCCAGATCCTCGTGGCGCAGCAGGCCCAGGGCCATCACGTTCACCAGCGGATTTTCCTGATAGGAGGGGTGGAAGGTCACCTCGCCGCCCACGGTCGGCACGCCAATCGCGTTCCCATAGTGAGAGATGCCCTCCACCACGCCGTTCAGCAGGAAGCGGGTGCGGGGGCTGTCGGGGTTGCCGAAGCGCAGGGAGTCCAGCACGGCGAAGGGCCGCGCGCCCATTGCGAAGATGTCGCGCAGGATGCCGCCCACGCCGGTCGCCGCGCCCTGCACGGGTTCCACCGCCGAGGGGTGGTTGTGGCTCTCCATCTTAAAGGCCACGCCCCAGCCTTCCCCGATATCCACGACGCCCGCGTTTTCGCCGGGGCCTTGCAGCACCTGGGGCCCGGTCGTGGGAAAGGCGCGGAAGAGGGGCCGCGAGTTCTTGTACCCGCAGTGCTCGGACCACATCGCGCCGACGATGGCGGCCTCCAGCGCGTTCGGCTCGCGCCCGATGCCTTCGATGAGGAGGTCGTATTCCTCGGTGGTCAGGCCGAAGGTGGCGGCCTGGGGGCGAAGGGATTGAGGGGGGGTAACGTTAGTCATTGTCAGCCTCAGAAGAGCCTCGTGGTGGCTCAAAGGTGTCTAGCTTTTGGCGATAGCCCGTCCTCTCCGTTGCAGGAGATATGAGAATCACGTAATCGGGCAAAGTAACGCCGCTGCTTGGGTCCATGCCTTGATCTTTGCACTCGGCGTTCCAATCCAACATGTGTACCCGGACGGTGTAGATTCCCGGCGGAAGCTTGAATCGGATAGCACGCTCCGGTTCATGTCCAATTTCTTCTATAGCACTGAGAGCGCATGAGTCTTCTGTCTCCAAAAGATACGAATCTGATTTCAAGAAGAGATACTTCTGCTCCCTGTCGGTCAGGCTGGGGTTTCTGGAAACTCGTAGTGTGAATTCGGCAGCGCCGTCGGCGCGGATATAAATCGGCACGAAGGCTCCCGAAGCAATATGACGAAGAATATCCTTGTCCTCGCCAAGCTCATCCTCCCACTCCTCGTAGCCCGTGATGTGTTGGAAGGTTTGCCTATCCCAGACGGCCCACATTCCGGCGTCTGTTGAAAGCAACATTCGAGCCTCAGCCTCATTCATTATGCTGCTCCGGCATCAGCTTCCCGGCAGCGTCTTGCAGCCTCACGTCAAAGGTCAGGAACTTGATTTCGGTGCTTCCGCGCAAGGCGAGGCCCGAGGCGAGGTGGAGGGCGTCCATCGCGCGGAGGCCCTGTTGAGCCTTCAGGACGTCAGCGGCGATTTTGGAGACGGTGGCAGAGACTTCAACGACATTGACCTGCTCCCAGTTGTCTTCAAAGGCTTGCCGGGTCGTCCAGTACACCTCCTCGCTCATGCGCCCCTGCTGAAGCTGACGGGCAAAGACACCGCAGACCTCTGCGTAAGTGATGGCGCTGCTGGCGAGGTCGCTGCTTTTCTCAAGGGCAGCTTCGACTTGTGCGGCTTCACCCAGGTTTTCGTCCGTGAACAGCTTGACGAAGGCGTTGGAATCCAGATACAGCGTGGTCATTCCACATGTCCCCGCAGGTCATCCAGAATCTCCTGAGCCGAGGGGCCGGGGGCGACTTTGGCACGGTAGCCGTTGTACTTGAACACCTTGCGGTTGCTGGCATCGTAGACGGGCGGTATTGCCGTCTGGGGCGCGTCAGGCACGTCCTCCAGCATCTCCGTGATGGCGACTTTCTCACCCCTGACGCGCCCCAGCGCCTGCAAAATCTTGGCGACGGTATCCAGGTCGATGCGCTGCACAGGCTTGCGGGCCAGGCTGTAGACCGTGTTGGGCGCAACGCGGCCTTTCACCTCCTGCACCAGCCGGTACGCGGAGATGTCATGTTCTTGCAGGTAACGTCCCAGGTTGAGGCGTAGCGTCATACTGTCATCTTACTGTAGTACGAAGAGTTAAGTGTTACTTCGCTTTCAGGCTCTCGAACATCCCCAGCCCGTCCGCGCTCCCCAGCAGCAACTCCACCGCCCGCTCGGGGTGCGGCATCATGCCCAGCACGTTGCCGTCCTCGTTGATGATTCCGGCGATGTCGTTGAGGGAGCCGTTGGGATTGTCCACGTAGCGGAAGACCACGCGGCCCTCGGCCTCCAGGCGGGCAATCGTTTCGGGGTCGGCGTAGTAGTTGCCCTCACCGTGGGCGATGGGGATTTCGATGACCTGATTCGCCTCGTACGCGCCCGTGAAGGCAGTCTGGTGGTTCTCCACGCGCAAGTGGACCGGCGCGCAGTGAAAGTGCAGGTCACGGTTGCGCGAGAGGGCACCGGGCAGGAGTCCCGCCTCGGTCAGCACCTGAAAGCCGTTGCACACGCCCAGCACGTACCCGCCGCGCTCGGCATGTTCCTTCACGGCGGCCATGATCGGGCTGCGGGCGGCAATCGCGCCGGAGCGGAGGTGGTCGCCGTAGGAAAAGCCACCCGGCAGGAACGCCAGCTCGGTGCCTTCTGGCAGGCCCGCCTCGGTGTGCCACACGAACTGCGCCTCCGGGTCCAGCGTCAGTCGCGCGGCGTGCAGCGCGTCGGCGTCGCAGTTGGAGCCGGGGAATTGAATCACGGCGGTCTTCACGCGCCCGCCACCTCGCGCCCTTCCTGCATAGGCACAGCTTCCAGCTCCCAGCGCGCGTTTTCCATGATGGGATTGCTCAGCACGTTCTCCACGATGTCGGCCAGTTGGCTTTCCACTTCCGCCCGCTCGCCGCTCAGCGTGAGTTCGATGTACTTGCCGACGCGCACGCCCGACACGTTCGCGTAATCCAGGTGCGACAGCGCCCGCTCGACGGTGCGCCCCTGCGGATCGAGGATGGAAGGCTTGAGGGTGACGAAGACTTTGGCGTGGTAGGTGGGCATGGAAACCTCAGGGATTAGGGGTTAGTCGTTAGGAGTCAGGAAAAGCAGGAAGGGGGGAAAGTGAGGTTGGGGCTGTTCCTAAGCCCTCAAACCTAATCCCTGACCCCTTCCCCCGTCACGCGCCGCAGCATTTCCGCATAGGCGTCCTCCACCCCGCCCAGGTCGCGGCGGAAGCGGTCCTTGTCGAGCTTCTCGTTCGTCTCGGCGTCCCAGAAGCGGCAGGTGTCGGGGCTGATCTCGTCGGCCAGGACGATGGTTCCGTCCGGCGTCCGGCCGAATTCCAGCTTGAAGTCCACCAGGCGGATGCCGCGCTGCTCGAAGTAGGGCACCAGGAAATCCCGCACCTTCAGCGCGAGTTCGCGGATGCGCTTCAGGTCGGCCTCGCTGGCCCAGCCGAGGGCGACGGCGGTATCGCTGTTGATCAGGGGATCGCCCAGCGCGTCACTCTTGTAGCAGTATTCGACGACGGGGCGGGCCAGGGGCGTGCCTTCCTCCAGACCGAGCCTCTTGGCAAAGCTCCCCGCCGCGACATTCCGCACGATCACCTCGACGGGAATGATCGTGACCGCACGCACGCGCTGTTCGCGGTCGCTGAGCTTTTCGAGGAAGTGGGTGGGCACGCCTGCCCGTTCCAGCAGGGGGAAGAGGTGGGCGGTGATCGCGTTGTTGATCTCGCCCTTGCCCTGAATCTGGGCGCGCTTCACGCCGTTGAAGGCGGTGGCGTCGTCTTTGTACTCCACCACGTATTCCAGGGGGTTCTCGGTCGCGTAGACCTTTTTCGCCTTGCCTTCGTACCGTTGCTCAAGCTTCATGCCAGGACTCCCAAAGTAGGGCGAGCGTCCCCGGCATGGGCTGCGGGCGGACGCTCGTGGATTGCGCGTGGCTGTTCATGGGCGGGCCTCCATCGCCGCCTCTCGGGCGGGCTTACCGTGCGGGGCACGGGGCGTCTCGCGGGACGCGGGTGGAAGGGGTGAGGAGCTGTGCAACCTGCCCGAACCGGGTAGAGGATTGCCGTAGGTCACCTTAACACCGCATGAAGCCCGGCAAGGTGAGGCCGTGCGGGGAAGGGGTCAGGAACTAGGTTTGAGGGCTTAGAAAAGGCGCGTCCCCTGCTCTTTTCCCTAACGCCTCACGCCTTCCCGCCCGCACAAACCGCACCCGTCCCGCGAGGTCGGGGAGAACCTCGGCCTGCCAGCCCTGTTCCCGGAGTTCGGCGGCAAATGGGGCCGCGTTGCGTGGATCGAGTTCCAGCAGCAGCACGCCGCCCGGCACGAGGGCCGCCACGGCCTCCGCCGCCAGGGGCCGCGCCACCTCCAGCCCGTCCGGTCCCGCATACAGGGCGAGAGTGGGATCGAAGCGGACTTCCGGGTCGGCCTGTTCGCGGTCTGTCTCGGGCAGGTAGGGCGGATTGCTCACGATCAGGTCGAAGGGACCGGAGAGGCCCGCCAGCAGGCTGCCTTCCACGAAGGCCACCTCCAGGCCGTTCAGCCCGGCATTTTCCCGCGCCAGCGTCAGCGCCTCCGGGCTGAGGTCGCTGGCGCTGACGCTGGCCTCCGGACGGGCCGCCTTCAGCCCCAGCGCGAGGGCGCCCGTACCGGTGCCCACGTCCAGCACACGCGGCGCGGACACGGTCCCGAGCGTTTCCAGCGCGAGGTGCAGCAGCCATTCCGTCTCGGGCCGGGGCACCAGCGCCCGCCGGTCCGTTCGCAGGCGCACGCCGCCCCACTCCACCTCGCCCAGCAGGTGCTGGAGGGGAATCCGGGCTGCCCGCCGCCGCAGCAGGTCCGCCAGCTGGGCCGCGTCCGCCTCCGGCACCGGCTCTGAACCGCGCGTGAGCAGCGCCGCGCCGCCGAGGTTCAGGGCGTGCAGCACCAGCGCCCGCGCGTCCGCCTCGGGCGAGGGGACGCCCGCCTCGCGCAGCAGGCGCGTGGCCTCGTGCAGCCAGGCGCGGAGGGTGGGGGGAGGCAGGCTCTCGCCCATATGGAGAAGGTGCCGGAGCCGGGGCGGCTGGCCCTCTAGCCGTGACGCGGCTTGATGATCAGCCGACGCGCCGACCCCTCCCCGACCGACTCGGTGGTCACGTCGGGGTGTTCCTTGAGCGCGATGTGGATCACGCGGCGGTCGGCGGCGGGCATGGGCTGGAGTTCGTGGGCCTCGCCGCTCTTGGCGACCTGCACGGCCAGGCGCTCGGCCAGGCGGGTCAGTTGGTCGGCCTGCCGCTTGCGGTAGCCGCCCACGTCCACCCGCACACGCAGGTCGCTGCGGCCCGCCTGCTTGGCCAGCACCGTGTAGGCCAGCACCTCGATGGCCGCCAGCGTGCGCCCGTCGCGTCCGGCCAGCCGCCCGGCGTTCTCCCCGCCGATCTCGGCCTCCAGCGCGTCCTCGCCCCCCCGCACGCTGACGGTGAGCGAGGGGTCGATGCGGGAGGTCAGGCCCCGCAGGAAGCGTTCCAGCACCGCGCGGGGGTCCTCGTGCGCGGCCTCCAGGGCAGAGGAGGCGGGCGCGGCGACCTCCGGCGCGGGCGGCGGCGCGCTCTCGTCCGCGTCACTGATCCCCAGCCCCGCGAGATAGTCGTCGAGGTTCGTGCGGTTGTCCATAGCGGCAGTGTAGCGCGGCGGCTCTCACGGCACTCCCACAGTGGGCAGGAAGCCGCAGGCAGAAGGCCCCGCCTCCAGGCGCTACCCCAGCAGCTTCTTCAGCACCTGCCCGACGCGCGGGACCTGGTCACTCAGCAGGCGGCCCCCCACGGCGAAGTCGCGCGGCGGGTACGGGTGGAAGCGCAGATTGACGCTGTCCAACCGGTTCTGCGGCACCCCGAACAGGGAGGCCAGGACCGGCGTGAGCCGCGCCGCCACCCGCCGCTGCTGCCGCACGCTCATGGACCAGTCGGAGAGTTCCACCGTCACGTCCGGCGTGCCCCGCTCGTCCGGCGTGCGGCCCCCGATAAACAGGTCAGCCTCACCGTAAGGGACGAACTGCACCGTCGTATGCTCGCGCAGTTCCTCCCGTGAAGGGCCGCCGCGCGGGTGATAGAACAGCGCCTCCACCTCATCCGTCAGGCGGCGGGCGATCAGGCGGCGCTGGTCGGCGGTCAGGGCCGGGCAGGTGACGCGCAGGTACGGCATGAGGCAGTGTAGGCGGCCCGCCCGCTCAGCCTTCCGCGTCCTTTTCCACCAGATACGCCCGCTCGATCACGTCCGGCGTGCCGGGCATCCCGGGCTGGATGCGCGTCAGGCGGTCCAGCACGTCCAGGCCTTCCACCACGCGCCCGAAGACGGTGTGCCGCCCGTCGAGGTGCGGGGTCGGGCCGAAGGTGATGAAGAACTGCGAGCCGTTGGTGCCGGGGCCGCGGTTCGCCATGCTCAGCGTGCCCTTGCGGTCGTGGCGGAGGTCGGGGCTGAACTCGTCCTCGAAGTCGTAGCCGGGGCCGCCCGCGCCGGTGCCGGTGGGGTCGCCGCCCTGCGCCATGAAGCCGTCGATCACGCGGTGGAACTTGATGCCGTCGTAGTAGTGGTGGCGCAGCAGGTACGCGAACGAATTGACGGTGACGGGCGCCTCGTCCGGGAAGAGGTCCAGCACGATGCGGCCCTTGCTGGTCTCGAACACCGCGCGGTAAGCCTTGCCCGGTTCGATGCCCTCGCCCAGTTCGGGAGCCTGCGAGAAGCGGGTCTGGCGCTCGGAGGAGAGTTCCGGGGTCGGCGTGTAGCCTTCGGGCTGGTAGGTGTCAGAGGAGGTCATGGGGGCATTGTAGCGAGCGGTCAGCTTTCAGCGGTCAGCCGTCAGCGGTGAAGGCTTAAGCTTTGGCCCCGGCCGCTGAAAGTTCTCCCACCACCCACTCTCCCCCGCGCATCAGCGCCTCGCGCTGGCCGCCTTGCGTGATGCCGTCCACGTCGGTGTCGGGGGTGCCGATCATCCAGTCCACGTGAATCAGGCTGTCGTTGCCGCCCGCCGCGCGCAGGGCTTCGGGGTTCTCGCCGTGCTGCACATTGGTGGGGTAGCAGCGGCCCAGGGCGATGTGCGAGGCGGCGTTCTCGTCGAAGAGGGTGTTCAGGAACAGGGTCCCGGTCTGCGCGACGGGGGCCGAGGCAGGGACCAGCGCGACCTCGCCCAGGTGGGCGGCGCCCTCGTCCGTCAGGGTCAGTTGCTTCAGCGTCTCCTCGCCCCGGTCGGCGCTGACCTCGACCGCCTTCCCGCCCTCGAAGCGCACGCGGATACCCTCGACCAGTTGGCCGCGCAGGCTCAGCGGCTTGCTCGCCACCGCCACGCCGTCCACGCGGTTCCGGTGTGGGGCGGTGAAGACCTCATCGGTGGGTAGGTTGGGCACGCCGCGAATCCCATTTTTCGCCGTTTCCGCACCGCCCTGCCAGATGTGGTTCTCGGCCAGGCCGACGGTGAGGTCGGTGCCCAGCCCGGATTTGAAATGAATGGCGGCGTACTGCTTGCCGTTCAGGTACTCGGTGAGGCGTTCGAGCCGCGAGAGGTGCGCGTCCCAGGCGGCCACCGGGTCGGGCAGGTCGGCGCGGGTGACTTTGAAAATGTCGTCCCACAGGCGGGCCACGGCCTCCTCTTCCGGCAGGTCGGGGTAGACGCGGCGTGCCCAGGCGGGGGTGGACATGGCGGCGACGGTCCAGTTGACCTCGAAGCCGCCGATGGCCTTTTGCACATGCCGTGACATCTGTGCGGAGAGCTTGCTGCGCCGCGCGACCCGGTCCGGGTTCACGCCTGCCAGCAGCGCCGGGTCACTTCCCAGGATGGAGATAAAGGCGTAGCCGTCGGTCACCAGATGTTCACTCTCCTGCGCGTCCCACTCGGGCAGGAAGTCCACCGCCGCGTCGGTGCCGTCCTCGTAGAGCGCGAGGGCGAGGTGCTGGTCGTTGTAGTCCACTCGCACATCGGTCGCCCCCGCCCGATAGGCCGCGCGCGCCACCAGCCGGGCCAGCGCCGCCGCCTCGACGGGCGCGTTGACCTGCACCTTGCCGCCTTCCGGCAGGTTCACGCCTGTCCGGACAAGCAGTTCGGCATAACGTGCCAGCTTCTCTTCAAACCCAGGGTTGGAGGTCATAGGCGTCACTCTACGGCGTCAACTTGAGGGGAGCGTTGGGACCGCTTCCCCGGCCGTCACCCGCCAGTACACGCCTTTCTCACGGGCCAGCAG
This sequence comes from Deinococcus metallilatus, assembly GCF_004758605.1. Classification (NCBI taxonomy): domain Bacteria; kingdom Thermotogati; phylum Deinococcota; class Deinococci; order Deinococcales; family Deinococcaceae; genus Deinococcus; species Deinococcus metallilatus. Next base: position 71,391 of record NZ_CP038512.1, on the reverse strand, counting down.
GCCCAGGCCGACCAGCTCGCGCCGCAGGGTGAAGAAGTCGGGGTGGAACCCGGCCAGGATGTCATTCACCTCGCGTTCGGTGTAGGTGCGGCCCGGCTCGAAGAGGTTCGCCAGTTCAACCAGGATCACGTCGCGTTTCTTGCGCTGGGCGGGAATCCGGGTCAGCCGCCCGTCCTTCAGGAAGGCGCGCAGCACGCGGGCGCGGTAGGGGTCCTCGGGGGCGGGCGCGTTCGCTTCCCCCCGGATCAGGGCGGCCAGCGTCACGTCGAGGGCGGCCCGGTTTGCCCCGTGCAGGCGGTGGTGGCCCTCCTGGCGCACGGTGGTCAGCCCCGCCTCGGCCAGCCCCGCGAGGTGGTGGCTGACCGTCGCGGGCGCGAGGTTCATCAGCCGCGCGAGCGTCTCGCCGGGCAGCGGTTCGGTCCAGATCAGGCGCAGCAGCGTGAGCCGCGCCGGGTGCGAGAGCGCGCGGAAGACGGCGGCGCGGGCGTTCAGATCGGCACTCACGGCTGCACCTCGCGCGGCCAGGGGCGTTCGCCGTACGCGATGAAGTGGCTGGCGGCGTAAATCTCCAGGGCGGCCCACAGCGTGTCCAACCGGGCCTGGGCTTTGGCCGTGGCCGCGCGGTCACCTTCCGCGCGGGCCAGCCGCATATCCCGCTCCGCGTTGGTCAGCAAACCTTCGAGGATGCGGCGGTACTCGGCATTCATCCGCACCTGGGGCGCTTCAGGTCGAGCTTGCATCATTTCGACCCCTTTCGAGTCAAGAATAACTCGATTCGACAAGGATCGAAGTAGAAAGGATGACCTATTGCAAGGCGAGGGCTGCGGAACCTCCACCCATTACGCTAAGCCATGCGCCGCTTCTGGCCGCTCCTCGCCGTCCTCCTGTGGGCGCTCTTCACGTTCGGCCCCCTCCTGAGCGTGCTGGTCGCCTCGGCGGTCGCCACAGCCAACGGCTGCGCGCTGGACGAGGGGAGCATTCACCCCTGCGTGATCGCCGGGTGGAACGCGGGGGGTCTGCTGTACACCCTCGGCGTGCTGGGCTGGCTGATGCTGCTGACGCTGCCGGTCGGGGCGGTCGTGGGCGCAGTGGGCGGCGTGCTGTGGTTGGTGTGGTGGGGACGGCGGAAATGGGTACGCGACCGCTGAAAGGTCAGGACTGGCGCGCAAACGGGTTGAGTGTTTGGTCTGGGAGGCAGGGCCTGCTTACCCTCACCCGGCCTCCTCCCCAAGACGCTTGATGCGCATTACAGGTCTAGCGGGCCGGACAATTTTCCCGTCTGACACGAGGCCGAGCTTCGCTCGCCACCCCCCTCGCCAACCCTCTCCTGCGGAGCTGTGCCAGTCCCCCGCAAGGGGGGCGGGGGAAAAAAGCCCATCCGAGACAGCAAGTTTCTATTGCGCATCAGGCGTTTCAGGGGAAGGAGAACAACAGCGGTAACGCGCTCTCGTTGTCAAAGCGTGTCCGTCGTAACCTGGCGGCTCTTGGCTGACCGCTAAAAGCTCCCCCTTCCCCCTACCACCCCTCGATCTGCCGCCCTGCCTCGAACGCAGCCACACCCGCCGCCACCGCCAGGTTCAGGCTGCGGCCCCCGCCGGGCTGCGGGAGCTTGAGGGCGGGCAGTCCCTCGCGCAGCCAGACCGGCAGGCCGCGCGATTCCGGGCCGAACAGCAGGAAGTCTCCCCGCTGAAAACCCGCGCGGGTATGCAGCGCGGTCGCGTGCGTGCTGAAGGCCCAGACTCGCGCGCCGGGGGGCAGGGCTGCCTGGAAGGCTGACCAGTTCGCGTGCTCAAACAGCGTCACGCCCTGCACGTAGTCCATCACCGCCCGGCGGAACTCGCGGTCGTGCAGGTGGAAGCCGAAGGGGCGGATCAGATGCAGGTCCGCGCCCAGCACGGCGCAGGTGCGCGCGACGTTGCCCACGTTCCCCGCCTTCTCCGGCTCGAAGAGGACGACGTTGAGGAGCGGTTCCCTCACCCCTCCACCTGCCGGAGCAGCACCGTGACCCGCACCTGGACGTGGTCCGGCGCGAGGCCCTCGGAGGTCTTGAAGCTCACGCCCACCTCGGTTTCGGCCAGGCCCAGCAGCGTCGCCACATTGCGGGCGATGTCGGCCCGCAGCGGCCCCAGCTTGGGGCGGTCGAGGGTGACCACCAGCGCCACGTTCGCCGGGGCGTACTTCCACTCGCGCACCAGCGCCAGGCTGTCTTCGAGAATTACCCGCGAGTCCACCCCCGCGTGCGCCGAGTCGGTGTCCGGGTAATACTGCCCGATATCTCCCAGCGCCAGGCCCGACAGCAGCGCGTCGGCCAGCGCGTGCAGCACGGCGTCCCCGTCACTGTGGGCGATGGGGCCGCGCTCGGCGTGCGGGATAGGCACGCCGCCCAGCACCAGCGTCCGCCCTTCCGCGAGGCGGTGCGCGTCTTCTCCGTAACCGATGCGAAGTGGCAGGGTCATGGGGGGAGTGTAGGGGGGAAACAGGGTGGGAGCCTTGTAACCTGAGGGCTGATGTGGCTGGAGTGGGGTGTCACGGGTGGCCTTGTGGCCGTTTATCTGTGGGTGATGTGGCAGGCCTCCCTGCTGGCCCTCCATTCTGCTGGGCAGGAACGCCTGCACTGGGCAGGACTGGCCTTGCTGCCCCCCAGCGCCTTGCTGCTGCTCGGCTGGCACGCCCTGACGCCGCCTGACCTCTGGCGGGCGGCCTTACTGGACGTGCATCCCGTGACGCTCCACACAGGTTCCGAGGCCCTGCCGCTGTATCTGCTGATGCTCGTTCACGTGTTGCTGCCCGTAGCTATCGGCTTACCGCTTCTGAAGCAGCCTGGGCTTCCCCGTCCCGGGTTCACAGTTCTGCTGCTGGTCTGGCTGCTCTGGTGGCCGACCATGCTGCTCGTCTGGCGCCGCTGAGCGTCATGTGGCCTGCGCCACCTCCGCCGCCCCCCGCGTCGCGTCCCTCAGCGCCTGCGCGAAGGCGTCCGCGTCCTCGGGGGAGACCTGCACGCTCAAGGTCACACCGGAAGCGGTATACGCCTCCTCGCCCCGCACCGCATCGAAGGTGCCCAGCAGGTGATACAGCGCACTCAGATGCCCGAAAGGGACGCTGACGCTGAGGGTGAGGCGGGGCCGGACTTCCAGACGCGGCGCAGTTCTCAGGCATTCCGCCGCCGCGCCCCCGTACGCCCGCACCAGCCCGCCGGTGCCCAGCTTCACGCCGCCGTAGTAGCGCACCACCACGACCATCACGTGATCTACGCCCTGTCCCTCGATGGCCCGCAGGATCGGCGCCCCCGCCGTGCCACCCGGCTCACCGTCGTCGCTGAAGCGGTAGGCAGGGCCGATGCGGTAGGCCCAGCAGTGGTGCGTGGCGTCGGGGTAGCGCCCCGCAGGGCGGCGAGCTGGGCGAGGGCGTCTTCCGGCGTGTCGGCCCGCTCCGCGAAGGCCAGGAACTCGCTGTTCAGGGTCACGGCATCAAAGCGGTGCGGCGCGGCGAGGGTGGTGAAGGGGGCGGGGAGATCACTCACAACAGGCCGCGCTCCACCAGCAGCCGCCGGGCGTGCCAGAGGGTCAGGCTGCTGGGGCCGTCCTGAATCTCGCCCGCCTCCAGCATCCGGTAGGCCTCGGCGAGCGGCAGGGTCACGCGCTCGATCACCTCGCTGTCCTCGTGGGCTGTCTCGCCCAGCGTGACCCCCAGGGCCAGCAGGGAATAAAAGACCACCCCGCTGATGCTGGGTTGCGGGTAGAAACCGGGAAGCGGCACCCACTCGGCGGCCACGCCTCCCACCTCCTCGGCCAGTTCGCGCTGCGCCGCCGTCAACAGGTCCTCGCCCCGCTCCACGCCGCCCGCCACGACCTCCCAGATGGTCGCCTGGAGGGGATAGCGGTACTGGCGGATCAGCACGGCCTCGCCCGCGGCCGTCACGGGCAGGACGAACATCGCGCGCGGTCCCCTGGGGCGGTACTGGTACACCACCTCCGCGCCGGAGGGCGTCTGCACCCGGTCTTCCAGCACCACCCGGAAGCCCTCCACCAGCACCCGCGACGACAGCGTCTTCCACGGCTGCACGCCGCCGGGCACCAGTCCGGCCCAGTTGGGATGTGCCCGGCCCGCATGCGCCTGTTCCTGGGGCTTGCCTGTCATGCGGTCAGGCTACCCTGCCCGGGCCGCAACAGGCCAGAACAGGCCAAAGCCCGCACCGGCTCTCCCCTCTCCCACCCGGCCGACTGCCCAGAGCGCAGCCAGGGCCTTTCGCAGAGACGCGGGCGAGACGGAGCCGAGACGCGGCCCGGAGGCGGGCTTGTTACCTTCAGAGGTGACCGCTCGCCTTTCTTTCCGCCGCGAGGTGCCCATGTTCGACAACGCCCAGTCGTTCGTCATCAAAGTCTGGCTCGAGCGAGCGGCGCCGGGCGGCAGACGGCAGCGTGCCTCCTGGCGGGGCCAGATCACCCACGTCCCGGGGGGCGAGTGCCAAGCGGTCCGGCGGCTCGACGAGATCACCGAGGTGATCGCCGCGTTTCTGGAGCGGTCCGGGGTGGACCCGGGCCAGAGCTGGCGGTGGTGGCACCGCTGGAAGCGGCTGGTCGGCCGGGCCACGGCCGGTCGCCGGGGCCGACCCTGAGAGGAGGAGGTGGTCTGTTTTCACGCTGTCCGGTGCGGGCCTCGCCCTGAAGCCTTTCCCTGAACCCCGGCGCTCCGGGGGTGGCGGCGGCGTCATTCCGGCCCCCGAGGAGGTGTCATGACCTACGTGCAAACCACTTATGAGCAGACCACGCTCTATCCCAACATGCGTGAAATGCTCAGCCCCGAGTTCGCGGGGCTCCCTGACGCGGCGCTGGAGGCTGCCTTCGAGTCCGCCTTCGGGGAGGGCGTCTCGCCCGCCGAGTACGAGGAATTCTTCGGCGGGCTGGGCCGCGCGCTGGGAGGCGCGGTCAGCGATATCGGCAAGTTTGCCGGACGGGCCGCGCCCGTGGCAGGCAGCGTCGCGTCGGGTGCCCTTCAGGGCGCGATGACGGGTTCGGCGCTCGGTCCCTGGGGCGCGCTCGCGGGAGCGGTCGCGGGCGGCGTCGGCTCGGGCCTTTCGCAGCATGGCCGGGGCGCGGCGCGGGACGTGGGCAACGTCCTCGGCGGCGTGATGAACACCGCCGGGGCACTCAGCGGAAGGGGCGGCATGGCCGCGGGCCTGGGCGGGCTGCCCGGCGGGCGCGGGGGCGGGGCGGCCAACCAGTTGATGGGCCTGCTGGGACGGCCCGAGACGCTGCGGGCGATCCAGGCCCTGGCGGGCGGGCAGAACCGCGCGATTCCCGTCGGCGCGGGCGGCACCCCGGTCCCGGCCAGCGCTTTCGCGGGCCTGCTGGGCGCGCTGGCGCGGGAAGCCGAGGCCGAGAGCTTTTCCGGCTCCGGCGAGTCGCTGGACAGCCCCCCCGCCTACCTGATGAACGGCGCGGGCCAGTTCGTGGTGGACCCCAGCCAGCCCGACCAGCGCGCCGCGCGGCTGCTCCAGATGCTCCAAGCGGCCCCCCCGCTGCCCCGCGCCCGTCCGGTCCCCTGGCAGGAGACGGAAGCCTACGACGACGCGGAGGATGCCGAGGAGGAAGCGTATTTCGACACCGAGGACACCGAGTTCGAGCTGTTCGAGGCCGACGAGACGGACCTGGCCTGGGGGACGTGAGCGCGATGAGTGATCCCCTGCTCGACGGCCTCCAGCAGCACCTCGCGGCGGGCGGCAACGTGCAGGACGCCCTGGCGGGGCTGGCCCAGTCGGAACTGGGGCAGACGGACCCGGCGCTGGGCCTGCTCTCGCAGTTCCTGGCCCGGCGCGAGCAGACCCTTGAGCGCGACCTGGAGGTGCAGGAGAACGAGGAAGACCGGCTGGAGGCCCGCGCCCGCCTGGAGGAGGTCCGCCGCCTGGAAGAAGCCCGGCAACTTGAGGAGGCCCAGCGGCAGGAGCGGCGCCGCGCGCGTCTGGAACGGCTGCGCCTGCGCCTGGAGGAGCTGGAGGATGACCTCGCCGCGTGCCAGGCCCGGCTCGACGAACTCGCGCTCGCGCTGGGGGCCTGCCCGAGCTGCTGGGGCGAGGACGCCGGGTGCCGCCTGTGCCGGGGCCGGGGCCGGCCGGGCTTCCTGCGGCCCGACCCGGAAGCGTTCCGGCGCTGGATCGTGCCCGCCCTGCCTGAGCGGGAAGGCTCCCCACCCACCGGGGGCGCGGCTGCGCCCGAAAGGACTGCGTTATGACGCTGTACACCGAAGATATCGACAGCTTCCTCGACAACCTCGAATACGACGAGTCCGACGAGCGCGCCCGCCCGCGCGGCCGTCAGCGCGGCCAGCCCCCGCTGCGGACCCCCTCGCCGCAGAGCAGCTTCCAGCCGCGGCCCTCGGCCAACGCCGTGACCCAGGCGCAACTCCAGGCCGCCGTGCGTTCGCTGGACGGCAAGATCAGCACGCTGGCGGGCAACGTCAAGACGCTGGAGAGCCGCACCAACTCGGTCGCCGCCGAGCAGGACCGCCTGGCCGCCGCGATGCGCAAGGAGGCCGAGGACCGCAAGAAGACCACCGACAATATCCGGCGCGACCTGCAACAGACCAAGACCCTCGCGGTGCTGCTGCCGCTGATCTCGCAGAGGACCGAGGACGTGCCCCGGGCGGACGGCACCATCGCCAAGGTCGTCACCCAGCCCAGCGACACCCTCAGCACGATGCTGCCCTTCCTGCTGCTGATGGGCGGCGGCCCGGGCGACAGCTCGCCCGGCGGCGGGCTGCTGGGGGACGGCTCGAACACCCTGCTGCTCGCGGTGCTGCTCTCGCGCCGCTGAGGGAGCGGCCAGGCCGGGAACCGGCGGAGGACCACCATGACCAATCCATCCAACCCCGCAGGCGGCTTTGGCCGCACACTCCAGGAACTGTTCACCGCCGCGCCGGTCGCGGGTCACGTCCCCGTGCTGAGCGGGCCAGCACTGGTCGAGGTGCCCGACCTCACGGGGGACAGCGTGGACGCGGCCCAGCAGAAAGTGCGGGACCACCGCCTGACGCCCGGGGTGCAACTCGTCGAAACCGACGGCACGGTGAACACCGTGAGGAGCCAGGACCCGCCGCCCCACACCTTTCTGCGGCCCGGCGGTCAGGTCACGCTGTTCGTGATCTCGCAGCGCGAGCCGACCCAGTTCGAGCAGATGATCGACGCCATCCGCCAGGCCATCAAGCCCGAGGAACTGGCGAAAACAAGCGATGTCACGGCGGCTGTGAGCGGCCTCGCCAGGACGACCGACGTGACGGCCGCCGTGCAGGGCCTGGCGAAGTCGTCCGAGGTCGCGGCGGCGGTCAAGGACCTCAAGGACGCGATCAACGCGCAGGGCGGCAAGTCGCAGACCGGCCGGTAATCGTTGCCCACCCCGGGGCGGCCCGTGAAGCTGGCCGCCCCGCTTCCTCCCGAGGACCCTATGGACCCCGAGCTGTACGAACTGCTTCAGGAAGGCGACCCGGCCGACGAGGTCGCGGTGGTCCTGCGGCTGCTCGACCCGGCCCGGCCCCCCGAAGGCACGCGCGTGGTGGCCCACTTCGGCCACGTCGTCACGGCGCGGGTACAGCGCGGCACCATCCCCGAGGTGTGGCGCGACCCGGCGGTGGAGAGCATGAAGGCGCCCAAAGGGGTCAGTCCCGACCTCGTCCGGCCCGCCGATCTGACCGAGGCCCTGCCCCTCACGCCCAACGACGAGCGGCGCGCGGGCGACCTGGGCGCCACCGGGCGCGGTGTGGTGATCGGGCTGATCGACTGGGGCTGCGACTTCGCCCACCCGGATTTTCGGCACGCGGACGGCACCACGCGCTTGCTCGCCCTGTGGGACCAGCGCCGGGGAGGCGACACGGACGCCTGGCCCTACGGGTACGGGCGGCTCTACGACGCGGCCCGCCTGAACGCCGCGTTGAAGGCGCCCGACCCCTACGCCGCGCTGGGCTACCACCCCGCCGACGCCGACCCGGGCCTGGGCGCGCATGGCACGCACACGCTGGGCATCGCGGGCGGCAATGGCCGGGGGGGTGGGCCGCCCGGCGTCGCGCCGGAGGCGGAGCTGGTGTTCGTGCACATGGGCGCGCGGGAGGGGCCGGACGCGGTGCCGTTGGGCAACTCGGTGGAACTGCTGGAGGGGCTGGACCTGATCGCGCGGGTGGCGGCGGGGCGGCCCTGCGTGGTCAACATGAGCCTGGGGCGCCACGCGGGCGAGAAGACCGGCCACAGCCTGGTCGAACGCGCGCTGGACGAGTGGGTCGCGCTCGCGCCGGGGCGGGCCATCGTGCAGAGCTGCGGCAACTACTACGAGCGCCGCACCCACGCCGACTGGACCCTGCGCCCCGGCGAGACGCGGACCTTCGTGGTGCAGGTCAGCCCGCAGGACCGCACCCCCAACGAACTGGACCTGTGGTATCCGGGCCGCGACCGCCTGGGCGTGGAGGTGCGCTCGGCGGACGGGCGACTGGCCGCGCGGGCGGCGCTGGGCGAACGCGCGGCGGCCCAGCAGGGCGGGCGCGAGGTGCTGCGCGTCTACCACCGCGCCTTCGACCCCAACAACGGCGACCACCAGATCAGCGTGCGCTGCGAGGTGGTGCCGGACGTTCACGCCTGGCACGTGATCCTGACCGGCCAGGACGTGCAGGACGGGCGGGTCCACGCCTGGATCGAGCGTGACAGCGCCTGCGGGAGCTGCCAGTCCCGCTTTCCCCGTGACGAGGCCGACGCCCGCTATACCCTCGGCACCATCTGCACCGGCTACCGCACCCTGGCGGTGGGCGCCTACGACCCGCACCGCGAGGACCGCCCGCTGGGGCATTTCTCCAGCTCCGGGCCGACGCGCGACGGGCGGCCCAAACCCGACCTGATCGCGCCCGGCGTGATGATCCTGGCGCCGCGCTCGCACGGGCGGGACGGCGGCGAGACGCGCCTCTACACCCGGATGTCGGGCACCAGCATGGCCGCCCCCCACGTCACCGGCACGGTGGCCCTGATGTTCGAGGCCGCCGGGCCGCTCGACATCGCCCGGACGCGCCGCCTGCTCCTCGCCAGTTGCGAACCCGCCGCGCCGGAACTGGATTTCGCGCGCGTCGGCAGCGGCTACCTGGACCCCGGGCGGGCGGTGCAGGCGGCGCGGACGGGGCAGGTTCCCTCCCTCCCCCTCCCCGCCGCGCAGGAGGTTTCCCTCATGCACGAAGCGTCCCAGCCCGCCGCCGACCTCCTGCGCGAACACGTCCACCCGGTCCACTCGCCCGGCCTGGCCGATGTGGAAGCCACAGCCGAGTCGGAAGAAGGTTTTGTCTCCGACGTGGACGCGGAGTTGACGGCGCTCGAATTTGCCGGTAGCTCAGACGGGGAGGAGAGTCTGCCCGAAGCGGAAGAAGGCTTCACCTCCGACGTGGACGGCGAGCTGACGGCGTTTGAATTCGCCTCGGCCTCCGAGGAGGAGAGCAAGGGGACCGGGGACGAGAGCGAACCTGCCATCCCTCCCCCCCCCGATGCCCGCCCGGCGGGCCTGCGCTTCCTCGAACGCTTCGAGGCGGGGCTGGGGACGGGCCGCCCTCCCTCCGCCGCCGAGGTGCTGCTGGAGGCGGCGCGGGGCGAGGAGGCGGACCTCTGGACCGAGCTGGCGCGGGGAGCGCTGCGGCCCCACGAGGTCTGGGCCGCCTTTCGCGGAGACGGGTTCCCGGCGGTGCGCGCCGCGCTTGAACCCCGGCTGATGCTGGTGGCCGCGCCGGGCGGAACGCTGTCCGGCCTCCTGCCCGGTGACCTGCTGGTGCAGCGCGCGCCCGGCAGCCCCTTCACGGCGGTGTCGGTGGTACGCGGGCCGGGGGACGCCTCCGCGCCGGTCTGGCGGGCAGCGGCGGGCGAGCTGCGCGGAACGCATCAGCGCGTGCTGGACGACGCGGGGCGGGTGGCCGCGCATACGGTCGTGCTGCGTCCGCGTCTAGGGGAAACGCTGGCCCCTGACCTGGCCGAGGTTGCCGGACCATGCGCCGACGTGACCGTGGCGCCCGCCGACCGCCCCCGGCTGCTGATTCGCGGATCGGTCCACCCCGCCGTGCGCGAGGTGCAGCGCAAGCTGAACGCTTTTCACTTCGCTCAGATTCTGCGCGGCCAGCCGGGCCTCCCGGGCGTGCCGCTCACCGAGGACTGTGTCTTCGGAGCGCACACCCAGGCGGCGGTGCTCGAATTCCAGCGGCAGGTGTTCCCCGGCCTGACCGCCGAACACGACGGCAAGGTGGGCGCCCACACCTGGGCGCAGCTCGACGCCGTGGTGCTCGACCCCGCTTCGGGCGCGGCGGCGGTCACCGTGGAGCCGCTGGCCCTGATGGACGACACCTTCACCCGCGCCCTCGCCTGGGACGACGTGATCGGCCTGGACGCAGCCCGGCTGAATGTCCGCCTGCGCGCCAGCGGCCTCCCCGCCGCCGTGCTGCCGGGTGAGCTTCCCGTGTTCGTCGTGAGTCGGCCCCCGAATGGCGACAGCGGGACGGCCACCCTCACGGGCCGGTCGCTGAACGCCGCGCGCTCCGGTCGGGCGCCCTCCGGCGGGCAGGAGTACCGCCTCTCGGTCGCCCTGGCCGACCTGGGGGACTTCCTGGCGGTCGAGACGCGGCGCAAGGAGGTCGCCACCGTGGTCCGCATCGGCGGGACCAGCGACGCGGACTTCAGGACGGCACTGGGCTGGACCCCGCGTGGCCGGAGCACCCAGCCGGGCACGCCGGGGGCCGGGACCGGCGACGCGGCCAGCGAACGGCCCGACGCCCGCAAGCTCTTCCTGGCCGGTGGGCTGGAGGTGCTGGAGGCGCGGGTGCTGCCGCAGCCCGGCCTGCGCGTCCCGCCGGACGCCCGCAAGGCCCTCGCGCGCAACCCCGCCGACGTCTTCTACTACTCGGGTCACGGGCTGGGGGCGAGCAACTGCCTGGCCGTCGAGACTTCGCCCCACAGCTACGGCTGCTGGCTCACGCCCGCCGACCTCGCGCCGCACTGGAAAAGCCCGATGGACCTCGACGTGCTGATCCTCGCGGGCTGTTCGGTGCTGCGGGTGGACCTGTCGGGACCCAGCGGCCCCGGCGTCGAGTGGGCAGAACTCCTGCGGACGAAAGGCGGCCCGCTCACGGCGCTGCTGGGCTACGAGGCGTCGGCCCCGCTCGATCATCCCAACGGCGAGGCCATCGCGCGGGACATGGGAGCGCGGCTGGCGGCGGGTTCGCGCAACTTTGCCCGCGACTGGATGGAGGTCAACGCGGCCCACAAGGCCTGGAACGCGGTCGCCCTCGACACGCGCGGTTACTGGGACTTCGACTGCTACCGGGGCCTGCACACCTGCAACCTCGGCGACCTGCGCGGCCCGCGCCCGCTGCCCTGAACGCGGCTGAAGCCGGAAAGGAGCCTCCCCCATGACGCTGTCACCCCCTCCTTTGCCCGGCCGCCCCCGCGCGCTTGCCCTGGGCGCGGTGCACCCGGCGGTGGGCGAGGTGCAGACGAAACTGAACGAGGTCCACGCCCGCGAGCTGGCGGCGGGGCGCCCCGGCCTCCCCTTCGCCCCCCTCACGGTGGACATGCTGTTCGGCCCCCGCACCCGCGCGGCGGTGCTGGAGTTCCAGCGGCGCGTTTTCGTGGACCCGGGCGACCACGATGGGGTGGTGGGGCTGCGCACCTGGGCGCAGCTCGACGCTTTCCTGGCCGGGGCGCCCCCGCTGGCCCCGCCCGACTCACCGCCCCGCGCCCGCCCCGTGCCCGAAGTGCGGCGGGACGCGCTGGCCCTGCTACGCGCCCACGTACCCTCCACGGCGGGCGACGGCGTGTTCGACGTGATCGCCAAGGATTACGGCGCGGCCTGCCTGCGTCATCCGGTCCCCCGCTGCGGCACCACCTGCGGCTTTCTGCCGCACTGGCTGCTGTGGCGGCTGGGCTGTCAGGACCGTGAGATCGTCAACCGGGCCGAACCGGGCGGCTACGTCTACCGCCCCGGGCAGAACATCCGCCGCCTGTGGAACCTGGGACAACTCCCCTTCGTGTCCGCCCTGAATGGCGAACTGGCGGCGGGGCAGCGGCCCGGGCCGGGCGACATCGTGTTCATCCGGGGGGCCGACAACCGTAGCGAACACGTCTGCGTCTTTCTGGAGGAGGTGCAGCGGGCGGGCAGGACTTTCTGGCGTAGCGCCGACGCCGGGCAGCGCGAGGGCGGCCTGGAGTGCGCCCGCGAGCGGGAACGCGAACTGGTCCTGGGTCCCCGCACCGCCAGCCTGCGCGGCGGGCAGGACCGGACGGTGATCGGCTGGCTCTCGCTGGCCCACCTGAACTTCGGGGAAGCCCCCGCGGTAACCGACCCGCCCCGCACGACCGGCGAGGCCGACGCCGAGTCGAGCGCGACCGCCGACCTTTCCGACGCCTTCTTCGCGGGGATGAGGGCGGTGGGGGCCGCTCTGGACGCCCAGCCGCTGCACCTCCTCCAGGTGATGATGGCCGAGAGCGGCATCCGGGCCGACGCACACAACGCGCACGGCCACGCCAGCGGCCTGATCCAGTTCATGCCCGCCACGCTGCTGCGCCTGGGCTGGACGGCGGGCCACGAGGCCTTTCGCCGCCTCAGCGCGGAGGAACAGCTTCCCTTTGTCGAACGCTTCTACCGGCCCTACAAGCGGTACAGCCTGAATTCCACCGCGCGGCTGTACCAGGCGACCTTTCTTCCCGCGACGCTGGCGGGCGGCTCGGACCCCGACACGGTGCTGACCGGGCGGGACGGTCCCTATCCCAGCGCCTACGCCGCGAACAGCGGCCTGGATCGCCGCAGGGACGGCACCATCCGCGTCTCCGACCTGACGGCGGCAGTGGACCGGCGCTGCCGTGGCCCACGCTGGGAGGAGGCCCGCGCACGGCTGGAAGGGGCGTCGCCTCTGCCGCCAGCGCCCATTCCCCCCGTGCCCGTCCCGCCCGGCCCCACCCCACCCGGTCCAGGCACGCGGCCCACGCTACGGGCAGGCGCGCAGGGCGAGGCGGTGCGCGAGGCCCAGCATCTCCTCAACGTGATCCACGCCCGCGAACTCGCCGCCGGACGGCCCGCCCTCCCCGGTGCCCCGCTGGCGGAGGACGGGGCGTTCGGGCAGCGGACACGCGCGGTCACGGTCGCCTTCCAGCAGCTCGCCTTTCCCGGCCAGCCGCGCGAACACGACGGGGTCATCGGTTCCCGGACCTGGGCTAGGCTGGACGAGTGGGCGGGCGGGGCCGGGCCTTCCCCTCAGCCGCCTCCGCCCCAGCCGGTCCCCCCGACCCCCCCGCCGGGCGACCCTGCCTGGACCCAGTTCAAGGCCGACGTGGTCCGCATCGCGCTGGAGGAAGACGCGCGCTGGCACCCGGGAGGCGCGGCGCGTTCCGAGACGGATCCGGCCATGCGCCCAGTGCTGCGCGGGTACTGGATGGACGGGGCCGGGCTGGGGGGCGTGGCCGCCGACCGGGCGATTGACGACCGCACCCCCTGGAGCGCCGCCTTTATCTCGTGGGTGATGCGGCGGGCCGGGGCGGGCGACCGCTTCCGCTACGCCGCCGGGCACACCGTCTACTGCGCCGCCGCCAAACGCAACCGCCTGCGCGGCGACCTGGCGAATCCTTTCTGGCTCTCCCGCATCACGGAAGTCGCGCCACAGCCGGGCGACCTCGTCTGCACGGGCCGCCAGGACAGCGGCGTGACCTTCGAGAACGTGGACGACGGCCAGGCCCGCCCATCGCACTGCGACATCGTCGTGGAGGCAGCGCCGGGCCGCCTTACCGTCATCGGCGGCAATGTCGGCAACACGGTGGGGCGCAAGCTGATCCGCGTGGACGAACGCGGTCTGGTCCTGACTGACGGCGGGCAGCGCCAGTATTACGCGGTGCTGCGCGTCCGCACCGACCCCACCAGGGAATGAAGGAGCAACCCCATGACCGCGCCTTTCGACGTGCCCGCCCTGCCTTCTCCCCCCGACCTTTCCGCCCGCACGGCTCCGGGCCGCGAGGAAGACCGGGACGTGCCCGGTCTGGAGGGCCACCGCGGGCCGGGGCTGATCCTGCGCTGGAACACCCTGGCGGTCACGGACCGGGTGGACGTGGTGCTGCACTTTCACGGCTTCTCGGCGCATGGCGCGGCGATGAACCTCGCCCGCGACAAGGAAGGCGCGAGCGGCCTGGACTGGAGCGACCCGCGCGGCCTCGACCCCGCTCCTGGCCGCACCCGGCCCACCCTGGGCCTCCTCCCGCGCGGCCATTTCTACGGCGGGCGCTCGGGGGCCGGGTACGACTTTCCCGCGCTGGTGCGGCCGGGCGGGGCGCGCGAGCTGATCCGCTGGAGTCTGGAACGCTTCGCGGCGCGGGCGGGCGTTCCGGCGCTGGGCGTGAACCGCCTGATCCTCACCGCGCACTCGGGCGGGGGCGCGGCGACGTGGCGGGTGCTGGACGACCTCGATCCGCACGAGGTCCACGTCTTCGACGCGCTCTACCAGAGTCCCGAGCCTCTTCTGCGCTGGGCACGGCGGCGCATCGGGCGCGACGCGGCGGCGCCGGAGGCCAGCCTGGAAACGTACATGCGCGAGCAGGGCGGGGCGCTGCGGGTGCTGTACACCTCGGGGGGCGGGACCGCGGGAAACAGCCTGGAAGCTTACCGCCAGTTGGAGCGCGCCCTGGCGGGCCACCCGGCCCTGCACCGCTGGTACGCGGTGGAACGCACTTCCGTCTCCCACGGCGAAATCCCGCGCCGCTACGGCTGGCGGCTGCTGGCAGACGCGGGGGCGACTTTGCCGGACACCTTCCCCCCTGGCCGGGCCACTTCGGGGGGAAGGCCGACCCTGCGCCCGGGTGACCGGGGCGAAGCGGTGCGCGAGGCCCAGCGCAAACTGAACGTGGTCCACGCCCGCGAACTGGCTGCCGGAAGGCCCGGCCTGCCGGGTGCCCCGCTGGCCGAGGACGGCACCTTCAGCCCGGACATGCGGGCGGCCACCGTCGCCTTCCAGCAGCTCGCCTTTCCCGGCGAACCGCGCGCCGCAGACGGCGTGATCGGCCCCCGGACCTGGGCCAGACTGGACGAGTGGGCGGGCGGGACGGCGCGGCCCAGTACCAGCCGCGAGGCCGCGTTCCCCGACGCGGAAGCCCAAGAAGCCCAGGACCCCGAAGCCTCCGAGTTCCCCGACGAGGAAGAGGCGGAGGGCGCGCCCCCACCCCTCCCAGTCCGGGCCGAACCGCGCCCGCTGCCGCCCGACGAGCCGGTGCCTTTTGCCCCCGCGCCCCCACCCGGCAGCTTCTGGCCGCTGCGGACCGAAAATTCGGAGGGACGGCTGGTGTCGTACATCACGGTGGACGGGCACATGGTAGGCCGCGCCGGACGGGCCTTCCTGGCGGCCCGCCAGGGCACCCGGGGCGGCCAGACCCTGCCCCGCCGCCATGTGGGCGTGGACCTGTACGCCCATGCGGGTGACACCGTGGTGGCCTGCGAGGACGGGCGCATCGTGGAGTTCGCCTTTTTCTACCGGGCGAAGTCGGGCCAGCGGACCTACCGCCTGCTGGTCGCCCATCCCGCCGTGGTCGTCAATTACGGGGAGGTGACCGAGGATTCCCTGACCCGGCACGGCCTGGCGGTGGGGGACACGGTGCGGGCCGGGCAGCCGCTCGCCTTCGTGAGCGACACCGGCATGCTGCACTTTGAAACCTACGCGCCGGATACGGTTCACAGCGCCCAGTGGTGGCCGGACCGCCCGCGTCCCAGCAACCTGCTCAACCCGACCCGCTACCTGCTGTTCTTGCAGGAGCGCGGCCAGGGCGGCGCCGACCAGACCCCAGCCGGTCAGACGCCAGGCAGCCACGCTCCGGCAGAATCGCCCGCCGCCCCACCGGACGGCCTGCCCCCCCTGACCGGCCCGCGTGTCCCCCCGGGCTTCCGGGCAGTGGCGCGGCGCGGCAGCGTGCGGGGCCTGGCCCGCTACGGCGGCGGGCGGGTGGACGAGACGCTGCGCCGCCTGGCCCAGGCGGGCCGCACCACCTTGCCCGAGGACGAGATCGACACCCTTCAGCGCGTCGCCAACGTCGAAACGGGGGGGCTGATCCAGGGCCTGAACACCTGGGACAGCGCCGTGGTCAGCATCGGCTTCATGCAGTGGACCCTCCAGCACGGAAAGCTTCAGGAGTGGATTCGCCGGGCCGAGGCGGCCTTCCGGCGGCACGGTATCGAGCTGGACACCGGGCGCGTCTACACCTGGACCCGTGACGGGCGGGTCGTCAGCGAGCAGGGCGCGGTCCTGGGCGCCGCCACCCGCGACGAGCTGCGCTGGGACGGCTGGGCGCAGCGCTTCTTCCATGCCGGGCTGGACGAGGAGGCCATCGTCGCGGAGGCGGAGCTGGCGCGCGAGCACCTGCGGCGGCACCTGGCGGGTCTGCGGGCCTACCTGGGTGACGCCGCGCCCTACCGCGTGTTCACCGGGCACTACGCCGCCTCCCCACGGGTGCGCGGGATGTTCCAGGCGGCCTACAACAACCTCCCGGTGGCCGCCAAGCGCGGCACGGTGGCCGCCCTGCACGCAGCGGGGAACGCGGGCACCGAACGCTTCACGGACCTGCTGCAAGACGCCCTGCTGGAAGCGTACCGCGAGCGTAACGACAATGGCACGCGGATCATCTCGGAGACGCGGACGGGGGCGCGCTCGGCTTGAGGTGTCCTGGGGAAAGGGGCGGGTGGGGGTTGCTCAGAGCCACGGGGGGTTGCTCCTCCCCCCTTGCGGGGGAGGCTGGGACTCGTAGAGCTGCGAAGCAGAGGGGGGTGGCAGCCGCAGGCTGCCCTCCAAGCGCCACCTCAAAAGTGGACTCTGATTCTCCCAACTGGCCCCTGATTCCAGGCCCGCCCACCCCCACCCGGCCTCTCGCGGTGCGAGCTGTGCCAGTCCCCCACAAGGGAGGAGGGAGCAAAAAGCCCATCTGGAACGATAAGTTCCTATTGTACATCAGGCATTCAAGGGGCACGGCTTTTCGTGCCACCCTCAAGGGCCTCCCCTCAGCCGACGCTCGGAGGCGAGGAGCGTTCGCAGTTCGCCCACCACCCCCCGCAATTCCTGAAGCAGTTCCGCCCCGAGGTCGAACGGCGCGGGGAGCCGGGCCGGAAGGGCGGGTGGCGGGAGGTCCTCCGTTTCCAGCGGCCGGTCCTCGCGGATGCACTCGTACAGGGCCAGGGTGGCGTGCGAGGGCTTCACGCCGAGTTCTTCGCGCAGGGCGCGTTCGCAGAGGGTGAACTGGCGCAGGGCGGCGGTGCGGTGGCCGGAGAGGTAGTGCAGGCGCATGACCTGGCAGTGGGTGCTCTCGCTGGCGCGGTCGAATTCCAGCAGGCGGGCGGCGTGGGTCAGGCCCCCTTCCCAGTCGCGGCAGGTTTCCGCGTGGTCGGCCAGCTTCTCCAGCGCGGCCAGGTAGAGGTTGTGCAGCCGCTCGCGCTGGAGCAGGCACCAGTCCTGCATCCAGCCTTCCAGCAGATCACCCCGGTACAGCCGCGTGGCCTCCCCCAGCGCGCGGGCCTCACCGGGGGTGAGGGCGTGGCCCGCCCGCCCGTGCCGGGCCAGGACAGCCTCCTCGAAGGCCAGCGCGTCGCAGGTGAGACTCGGGAGGACCCGCAGTTCGACCCAGTCGGCTTCCACCCGGAGCAGTCCGGCCCCCTCCGCCAGGGCCAGGTGCAGGTGCCAGAGGGCCTGGCGGAGCTGCTTGAGCGACTGCCCGGTCGTCTGGCCGCCCCAGAGCTGGCTGGCGAGCACCTCCCGCGACTGGGGCCGGTCCCGGTGCAGCAGCAGAAAGCACAGCAGCTCCCGCGCCTTGTGGCTCTCGAAGGGGAGCGGCCGGGCGTCCCGGTCCTGTGCCCGGAACACCCCGAACAACCGCACGTCCAGCATGTCTGCTTCCTTTGCGCCTGTGCTCGCCAGGCAGGAGCGGCGAGGCCGGGCCGCCTTTCCAGGGGCAGGCGCCCGGCGGCCCGTCCGGCTCAGCCCCCGATGCCGCCCGAGCCGGTGGTGGGATCGGCCAGCGCGAACTGGATCAGCGTGCACTGGGACAGCGCGAACAGGAGCAGGGCCAGCCGGTATTTCCAGCTACAATGACTACGCATACTCGCCTCCTGGGGCCTCGCGAAGAGTTGGGGTGCCGCATGACCGTCAGCGCGCAGGGTCGATCTCTCTGAAGTGTAGGAAGAGGCCGCTTAGGCGACGGGGGCACCCATGCCGCAACCGCTTAGGACCGACACGGACGCCGCAGAGCCGACAGCCACAGAGGCCACCACGAACGCCATCCTGGGCTGCCTGGCCGCCGGACAGTTCGCGGAGGGGCTGCGGCATCACGCCGCACTGAAAGCCCCCACGCCCGCGGACGACCTGTGGGCCGGGCAGTGTCTGGTGCTGCTCCAGCGCCGCGTGGAGGGGCTGAGCCTGCTGCTGCGGGCCAGGGCGCGCGGCCAGGAGGACGCCGGGGCGCTGGCGGCGGTGGCGCACCGCTTCGGGGGCGAGGTCGAGCGGGCGGAGCGGCTGCTGGAGAGCCTGCACCCCGCGCGGCTGTCCGCGTTCGGGCGGGCGGTGGCCGGGCGCGAGCGCGGGATGCTGCTGTTTCAGGCCGGAAGGCCGCGCGAGGCGCTGGCCCCCTTGCAGCACGCCTGGGAAACGGCGGTCAGCGACGCGGTCGCCCGGCACTTTCTGGGCAGCTTCAGCGCCGCGCTGGGGCTGGTGCTGGGCGAGCTGGGCCGCGACGCGAGCGCCGTGGCGTATGTGAACCTGGCCCTCCCCCACGCCAGCCCGCCGCAGCGTGCCCCGCTGCTGTGGGTGCGGGCGCTGAGCAGCGTCCACAGCGGACAGTTCGCGGAAGCGGAGCGTGACCTCGACAGCATCGCCGCGCTCCAGACGGCACCCGACGCGCTCCCGCTGCTGCGCTACTACCGGGGCGTTCTGGCCCAGACCCGGGGCCTGTGGGCCGAGGCCGCCGGGCAGTACCGGGACAGCGCCGAGGCCGCGTGCGCCGCGCTCCAGCCGGAAACCGAGTTCTACGCCCGGCTGCGCCTGGGTGCCCTGGCCACCGCCCAGGACGACCTGGACACGGCCCGCGCCCACCTGGCCCGGGCGCGGGGGCTGGCGGACGGCCCACGGATGCAGGCGTTCCTGGCGCTGCGGCAGGGGGCCTGGCTGGTGCGCGCCCGTGATCCGCAGGCCCTGGCGGTGCTGACCCAGGCGCGGCAGGGCTTCGGGGCGCTGCAACTCGGCCGCGAGCTGGGCCTCACCCACCTGCATCTGGCCGAGGCGCATCTGCGGGACGGGCGGGCGGGCGCGGCGCAGGACCACCTCGCCCTGGCCGTGGATCTGCGGCACGCGCTGGGGAGCGGCACGGTGCTGGCCGCCGAGCTGCACAGCCTGCCCGCCGTCCGCGAGGCACTGCGCTCGCCCCCGGCGTACCTGGACGTGCTGCGCCGCGACGTGGAGGGGCTGGAAGGGCAACTGCCCCCCCGGCTGACCCTCACCACCCTGGGCGGCTGCGGGCTGACGCTGGGCGGGGAGCGGGTGCGGCTGAACGTGGGCCTGGCGCGCACGGTGGAGCTGCTGGCTTTTTTGCTGGAGCGGGGGGAGGCGACGCTGGAGGAGGTGCAGACCCACGTCTTCGAGGACCGGGGCCCCCGGCAGGCGCGGGGCTACCTGCACGTGGCGCGCCACGCGCTGGGCCGGGCGGTGCCGCAGCTCCAGGTGCCCTTCGACCGGGCGCGCCGGGTGTACGGCCTGCGGCCCTGCGGGGTGCGCCTGGGCTGGGACGTGCAGGAACTGCGCCAGGCCGTGCGCCTGGGCGGGGAGGTGGGGCTGCGGCGGGCACTGGGCCTCTACGCGGGCCGTTTTCTGCCTGCCTCCGACACGGCCTGGGCCGCTGGCGTGCGCGACGAGCTGGAGTGGTCGCTGGTCCGCCTGGGCCTGGAAACGCTGGAGCGGCTCCAGCGCGAGGGCCAGCACGCCGCCTGCGTGGGCCTGGCGCAGCGCCTGCTGGAAATCCACCCGCTCGACGTGGGCATCAGCGCCCTGCTGGTGCGCGCCCTGCACACCCTGCACGGCGGCCTGGCCGCCCGGCAGGAACTGGAGCGCGTCTCGCAGGTCTTCCAGCGCGAACTGGGCGAGGTGCCCGAACCCCTCCTCGCCCTGCGCCGGGACGCCTGGGCCTCCGCGAACTGAGGCGGGCCGGGCACCGGACGGAGGCTAGCGCGCCGCCCCAGCCGTCCCCTCCCGTTTCACCGCCGGGGCAGGCAGCGCCGCGCGCAGCGCCCGCTTGAGGGTGATCATGTTCTTCCAGAGGCCCAGCGCGAGGGTGTGGCCGGGCAGGTCGGGCACCGCCTGCACCCGCGCGCCGGGGAGCTGTGCGCGCAGCCACTCGGACTCCTCCCGCAGCGCGAGGACCCGGCCCACCTCTCCCCCCTTCAGAGCGGCGAGGGCCTGTCCCGCCTGGTCGTAGGCGGTAAAGGGTTCGCCGTGCGTGTCGGCCCAGCCGTAGGCCTCGTCGGCGTTCAGGCCCCAGTGGTTCGCCAGCACGCCCAGCGGTTTCGTGTGGTCGAGCGTCAGCAGGGCCCAGCCGGTATCGGCATAGGGCAGCAGCTCCATCAGCGCCTGCGTTTCCGGCGAGACGACGATGCCGCCCGCGAGCACCTGGCAGGACTCCGGGCGCAGGCCCCAGTCCACCGGGTCGGGCGAGGTGCCCCAGGCCGCCTGGAGGTTCCACTGGAGGGGCACGCCGAGCCGCGCCGCCGCCCGCCGCAGGAGCGCCGCTTCCAGCCCCGTGGCCCCGTCCCCCTGCGGGACGATGAAGGGTGGCAGCTCGGCGGGCACGCACACGTTCAGCACGCCCGCCTGCCGCACCAGCGCCAGCGAATTGTCGGGCGGGAGTTGCCGCAGGCCCAGGTACGCCAGCACCCCCACCACGATGAACACCGTACTGCCGGAGGGGCGCCAGCGGCGCGGGGCAGGTGGCCGGGGCGTCACCGCCGGAACTCCCGGTACGCCAGCGTGCAGGCGATCAGGCTGAGGGCCAGCACCACGCCGATGTCCAGCGCCGTGCTGTGTTCCTGGTAGTCGATGATGAAGCCGCGCAGCAGGTCGATGGCGTAGGTCAGCGGATTGGCCCGCACCAGCAGCACCAGCCAGGCCGGGAACACCTGCTGCTGCTGCTGCACGCTGAGGCTGGGGTCCAGCGGAAAGACGCTGCTGGCCAGGAAGTACAGCGGCAGGATCAGCGCGTTCGAGAAGACGCCGAAGCCCTCGAAGGACCGCAGCCGCGAGGCGATCAAGAGGCCCACCGCCGTGAACGCCAGCGACACCAGCCCCATCACCGCCAGGATGCCCGGCAGTTTGGCGGGCGGGATCGCCACGTCCACGTAGGGCGCCAGCAGCAGCACCAGTCCGCCCTGGAGGGTGGCGACAGTCGCCCCGCCCAGCAGCTTGCCGAAAAAGACCGCCGTGCGCGGCACCGGCGACGCGAACACCTCGCGGAAGAAGCCGAACTGCCGGTCGTAGATCAGGCTGACCGCCGACTGGATGCTGGGATAGAGGATGTTCAGCACCACGACCGCCGGGAAGATGTACTGCATGTACGTGAACGGCACCACGAAGGTCGTCTCGCGCAGGCCGGTGCGGAAGTAGGGCGTGAGGCCCACCCCGAAGATGATCACCCACAGGAGGGGTCGGCTGAAGGCCCCCACCAGTTGCCCGCTCTCGCGGACGCTGCGCTTGACCTCGCGCGACCAGATCGCGTACAGGCACGACAGGTAGTAGCGCGGGCCGCTGAGCGGCGCGGTTCCGGGGCGGACCGTCACCGCGTATGCTCCCCGCCCCCGCGCGCAAAGGCCAGGGTGGCCTCGTGCGGACCGGGGCGGTCCTCACGCAGCGCCCGCCCCGTCAGGTCGAGAAACACGTCCTCCAGGCTGGGCGTCTGCACGCTGAGGCCCCGCAGGCTGCCCAGCTCGGGTGCGAGGTCGGCCAGCAGCGCCCCGGCGTCGGGGACCCGCAGGCGCAGCTCGTCGCCCGCGCCTTCCACCTGTCCGGTGTACTGGCGTTCCAGGCGGGCGCGCAGGGCCGGGCCGGGGCCGCGCAGCGTGACGACCGTGCCCCCGTGCCGCTCGCGCAGTTCGGCGGGTGGCCCGAAGGCCAGCACCTCGCCCCGGTCCAGGATCGCCACCAGGTCCGCCCCCTCGGCCTCCTCGATCTGGTGGGTGGTGAGGAGCAGCGAGACGCCGGTTTCGCGCCGGAGCTGGCCCAGGTAGGTCCACACCGCGCGGCGGCTCTGCACGTCCAGGCCGGTGGTCGGCTCGTCCAGCATCAGGAGGGCCGGGCCATGCATCACGCCGCGCGCGATTTCCAGGCGGCGCTTCATGCCGCGCGAGAGGATGCGGGCCGTCGCGTTCTGCCAGTCAGCCAGTTCCACCACGTCCAGCACGTGCGCCGCCCGGCGTGCGCGCTCGCGGGCGGGCAGGCCGTAGATGCGCCCGTGAAAGTCGAGGTTTTCCAGCACGGTCAGGCGTTCGTCCAGGCTGGGTTCCTGAAAGACCAGCCCCAGCTCGCGGCGCACCTGCGCGCTCTGGCGGCGCACGTCGAACCCCGCCACCCGCGCCGCCCCGGTCTGGAGCGGCAGCAGCGTGGACAGCAGACCCACCAGCGTGCTCTTGCCCGCCCCGTTGGGCCCCAGCAGCGCGAAGAAGGTCCCGCGCGGCACCGTCAGGTCAATGCCGCGCAGCGCCTCGATGTCGCCGTAGGCATAGCGGACCCCTTGCACCTCGATCACGGGCGGCGCGTCCGCCCCCTCCGGGCGGGCCAGCGGCCTCACCTCAGCGGTCATTCATCGACTCCGAGGTGGGCCGCCGGTCGCTCACGCCCGCCACGGTGATGCCGGGCCGGTTCAGCCCGTGCTTGACGAGCAATTTCTGGACCTCGCCGCGCTGGATCAGGCGGGCGAGGGCCGAGTCGAGCTGCGTCCGCAGGCTGGGCCGGTCCCGGCGCAGGCCGTAGATCACGTACCACGTCATGTTGGGCAGCGTGGTGACGGGCGTGGCCGACAGGCCGACTTTCGCCAGGTCCTTCTGCCGCCCGTACAGTTGCGGCGCGAACACGATGCCCGCCCTGGCCTGCCCCTTCACCAGGTCCTGCACCAGCCGCGCGGCGGTGTCCACCGGGCGGTCGGTGAACTGGCCCCGGCGGGTGGCGTACATCAGGTAGGCGGGCAGCCCACCCCGCTCCATGCTCAGCGGCGCGGTCCGGGGCAGATCGGCCAGCGTCTTCACCCGGGGGTCGCGGCTGACGAAGAGGTAACTGGCCCGGAGATACGGGCGGGTGGCGTACATCTGCTCGTCGGCGGGGTAGTCGAAGGCGGGCGTGGTGCTGCCGACCAGGCCGGGGTAGATGTCGCAGTGGTGCGCGAAGAGGCGCAGCAGTTCCAGCCGGTCGAGCGGCTGCGGGGCCGTGTCGAGGTCCGGGAGGGGCTGGCGGTGGACGTAGAACTCGGCCTGGCGGCCCAGCGAGCGGGCGACCGCCAGCGCGAGGTCCTGTTCGAAGCGCCAGATCGGATTCTGCTGGTCCAGGCAGAAGCGCAGGGTGGTGCCGGAGCGCAGAAAGCCGCTGGTGCTGGTCGGGGAGCTGGGGTCCTCCTGGGCCAGCGCCGCGCCGGACGCGGCCAGGGCGAGCAGGGCCAGCAGGGGTCGGAAACGCTTCATGACGCTCTCCTTGCGGGGTCAGGCAGGGGACGGGGACCGGGGTCATGGCAAGGGGCGGGGACCCACCCTTCAGGCCCCCGCCGGTCTGACTGACTTCCCCGTTCAATCGACGGCGAACACCCAGAAGACGCCCCCGCGCGGCGTGTCCTTGGTGAGCTGCGCCATCGGCCCGGCCCACAGCGGAATCGCGCCGCCGTAGCCGCTGAAGACGCCGACGTACTGCTTGCCGTTCACCGAGAAGCTGATCGGCGTGCCGACGATGCCGGAGTTGGTCTTGAACGACCACAGCTGCTTGCCGGTGCGCGCGTCAAAGGCCATGAAGTCGCGGTTGGCGGTGTTGCCGGTAAAGACCAGGCCGCCCCCGGTGGTCAGCACCCCGGCCCACAGCGGGGCCTGCCAGGTCTGCTTCCAGACCTGCCTGCCGGTCACGGGATCGACCGCCTGGAGCTTGCCGACGTAGCCCAGGTTGGGCACCGGGTTGAGTTCGAACTCGGCGCCGACGTAGGCCTCGCCCGCCGCGTACTTGGTCTGGGCGCCCTTGATGTTCATGCACCACTCGTTGCTGGGGATGTAGATCAGCTTGGTCTGCGGGCTGTAGGCGGCGGGCTGCCAGTTCTTGCCGCCCAGGAAGCTGGGGCAGGCGTTCACCTGCTTGCCGATGTCGGGGCGGTGCTGCGGGTCCCAGATCGGGCGGCCGCTGGCGTCCAGGCCCTTGTAGGCGGTGTTGGTCACGTACTCGTGGGCGCCCTTGTAGGTCACGCCGCCGCCCGCACGGTCGAAGAGGTACAGGTAGCCGTTGCGGTGCGCGGTGGCCATCGCCTTGATCGGCTTGCCGTTCACGGTCGCGTCGAACATGATCTGTTCGTTCACACCGTCGTAGTCCCAGGCGTCGTTGGGGGAGTACTGGAAGCCGCTCTTGATCTTGCCAGTGTTCACGTCGAAGGCGAGCACCGACGAGGACCACTTGAGATCATCGGTCGGCTTGCGCCGGGGGTCCATCCAGGGGCTGGGGTTTCCAGCGCCCCAGTACACGGTCTTGGTGGCCGGGTCGTAGCTGCCGGTCAGCCAGGTGGGGGCGCCGCCCTGGGCCGCGCTGCCCGCCGGATAGCTGGCGTCCACGGTGGTGTAGGTCTTCCACAGCGACTTGCCGGTCTTGGGGTCCATCGCTTCCAGGAAGCCCCGGATGCCGTACTCGCCGCCGTGGACGCCGGTGATCAGCTTGCCGTTCGCCAGCAGCGGCGCGGAGGTGATGGTGTAGCGTTTCTTGTAGTCCTCGATGGTGCGGTCCCAGGCGATCTTGCCGGTCTTGGCGTTAAAGGCCAGCATGTGGGCGTCGAGGGTGCCCATATACACCATGTCGCCGTACACGGCCACGCCGCGGTTCACCACGTCGCAGCAGCTCACCACGTCGTCGGGCAGTTCGCGCTCGTACTTCCAGAGGAGCTGCCCCGTCGCGGCATTCAGCGCGAACAGCTTGTTCATCGGCGCGGTGATGAACATCACCCCGTTGTTCACGATGGCGGGCGCCTCGTGCCCCTCGGTCTGTCCGGTGGAAAAGGCCCACACCGGCCGCAAGCGCGCGACGTTCGCCGCCGTGATCTGGTTCAGCGGCGAGTAGCCCCAGTTGTTGTAGTTGCCCCGGTACATCAGCCAGTTCCCGGCCTCCGGGTTCTGGAGCCGCGCGTCCGTCACGCTGCTGTAGGTCGCCACCTGCGCCGCGCCCCAGGTGCCTGCCATTGCCAGGATCGCCGTCAGAATCTTCCGCATACTGCCTCCCCTTGCGAACAGAAGTGAATGGTGGACGGAAACTGCGCCGCATGGACCGCTGTGAACGGACGCTCCTCGGGAACGGGTCTGACTGAAACCGGCGTTACTTGGGGCCGATCTTGCCGGTGAATTCGCCCGCCGCGACCAGCTCGCCCGCCGCGTCGGTCTTCAGCGGCAGGGCCGGGAGGCGGCGGGGCGCCGGGCCACCCAGGACGGTGGCGTTGTCCCGGGGATCGTAGATGCTGCCGTGGCAGGTACAGATGATGTTGCCCTTGCCCTGTCCGATCGAGCCGATCTCCTTGGCCGGGCAGCCCTGGTGGGTGCAGACGCTGGAGTAGGCGACCACCCCGTTCACCGCGTTCTTCTGGCTGCTCGCCTTGATCTCGGACGGCTTGAGCCGCACGATGACGACGCCGGACTTCATGGCGTCCCGGGGTTTCTTGGTGGCGGGGTCCACGGCCTGCGCCCAGACCGCTGCGCCTTCCTTCAGGTCGGCCACCTTCACGACCTGGCCCTTCTGGGGGCCATCCTGGTAGACCAGCAGGTCGCCGCTTTTGGCCGGGCTGCTCGCGGTCTGCGCGGCGACACGCCCGCCGAGCGTGACGGCCGCCCCGGTCACGGCGACCAGTTTGATAAAGCTGCGGCGGCTGGGCATCTCCGTCATGGGGCTGGCCGTGATGGGCTTCTCGGTCATGCAGAGGTCCTCCGGGGCAGGGGCAGCGCCGGGCGGACCGGCACGCAGGTGCAAAGCGGCAAACGCGGGAGCAGGACAGCTCCGGGGCACCCCCGGGTGGGGCGGCGGGCGGAGCGGCTGAGATTCGGGTGGACCTCCAACATAGAAACTCCGGGGAGCGGTGTCAAACGCAGGCGGGCGGGAAAAGGGGAACGGCCTGGCTGAGCGGAGCGGGTTGTCTGATCCCGTCCAGTGTACGGACCGCGGGGTTGGGGAAAGGTTGGTGGGGAGGGTTGGCCCTCAGCCGCGCCCACCGGCGATGTGGGCCGCCTCGGGGGTCCGGGCCAGCAGGCGCATCGCGGCGGCCCCCAGCAGCGGCCCCACGGCCAGCACCGTGAAGGCCAGCGGCCAGCCCCCGGCGCGCACCAGCACCGGCACCAGGGCGATACTCCCGGCCGTCAGCGTGAAGCCCAGGGCCAGTTGCGCGGTCAGCGCCGTACCGACGTAGGCGGGATCAGCGATCTCGCTCACGATGGTCGAGAACTGCGCGGAGTCCGCGATGATCCAGAAGCCCCACAGCAGGCTGAGGGCCAGCACGGCGGGGGGGGCCGCCTGTGTCAACGCCGCCAGGGCCAGCGCGCATCCGCCCGAGAGCAGCATCGCGAGCGCGGTGAGCCGGGTGCGGCCCCAGCGGTCGCCCAGCACGCCGCCCACGTAACAGCCCAGCGCCCCCACGCCCACCACCGCGAAGGTCGCGTAGGCGGCCCCACGCGCCGGATCGGGCAGGCCCTGGGCGGTCAGCACGCCCGTGAAGAACGCCGCGAACCACGCCCACATCGCGTACAGCTCCCACATGTGCCCCAGGTAGCCCAGCGTGGCCAGCCCCACGCCCCGCCCGGTCAGGATGCGCCACGCCTGCGCGGGCCGGAAGGCGGCGGGCGGAAAACGGTACGGCCCTTCCCTCACCCCGGAGGCGATGCCCCCACCCAGCGCGGCGAGCAGGCTGGTCGTGAGGATCACCGTCCGCCAGTTCGCGCCGCCCAGGCCGTTCACCAGATGCGGCAGCGCCGAGCCGAGCGTGAGTGCCCCGACCATCACGCCCAGCGCCACGCCGCGCCCGCTGCGAAACCAGGCCGACATGGCCTTGAGGGCGGGGGGATAGACCAGCGCCAGCGCCGCCCCCGTGAGCGCGCGCAGCAGGCCCGCCAGAACCGGACCGCCCGCCACCAGCAGCCCCAGGTTCGCCGCAGCAGCCAGCACCGCCCCCGCCAGGATCAGCCGCCGGGGCGGCACCCGGTCGGCCAAGTTCAGGGCCGCGCTCAGCACCGCGCCCACCACGAAGCCGAGCTGCACGGCCAGCGTCAGCCACGCCGCCGCCGTATCGCTCAGCCCCCAGGCCGCCCGCAGTTGCGGCAGCACCGCCGCCGCCGAGAACCAGGGCGCCATCGCCAGGACGACCGCGACGGCCAGCCGCGTGAGCGCCGACCAGCGGCCGGGAGCCGCTGCCTCAGGGACGGAGGAGGTCATGCCGCGCAGCATAAGGCGGCACTGGGGGACGGGGCACAGCCGGAAACCGCAGGCCGGTGAAGACCTCTCCCCTCCTCCTGGCGGGCCGGGCGAAAAAGCCCGCCACCGTGCTTTTTGCTCCTCCCCCTTGAGGGGGGAGGCCGGGTGGGGGTGAACGGGCCGGGCGTCAGAGGCCAATGGGAAGAATCAGGCTCCACTTTTGAGGCGGCGCCTGGAGGGCAGCCTGCGGCTGCCACCCCTCTCCCGCAAGGGGAGAGGGAGAAAAATCGCGTCTCCGTCACGGGTCGCCCAGCGCGGCGCGGCGGGCGCGGACCAGCGGGAGGCGGGGGTCGCCCGCCGCGAGCAGAGTTTCGAGTTCCAGCAGCAGTTCGGGGTCCTCGAAGCGCAGTGCGTAGCGCCACAGCAGTTCGGGGTCGCGCGAGCGGAAGACGGCCTCGCGCAGCGCGGCGTCCAGGTACTCGCGCCAGTACGTGAGGAACGGCGAGGCGCTGTGCGGCAGCAGCGGGCCGTTGTACACGTCGAGTGCCCGGCCCGGCTGCCCGGCCAGCAGCGCGGCCTCGCTGATGGCGCCGTCGAACTGCACCGGGAGCGACAGGCGGTAGGGGCGTGAGGCGATCCCCCCGCCCAGCAGGGTCCGCAGGGTGCTGATCTCGGACTTGAGGGTGCTGAGGCTGACCGGCTGGTCGCCGTAGACGTGCGCGTGCATGGCGTCGAGCGTCAGCCCACCGGGGCAGAGGGCCAGGACCGCCAGCAGCTCATGTTGCCGGGGCGTCAGGTGCAGGCGTCGGCCGTGCAGGGTCACGCGCGGCGGGCCGCACAGGTACAGCGTCAGGCCCTCCTTGCGGCCCTGCCCGGCGCCGAGGCCCTGTTCGATCAGCCCGGCGTAGTGCCGGGTGCTGGTCAGCCCCAGCGGCGTGCTGCGCTCCCAGGTGGTGCTGAAGTCCAGCACGCCCAGCACCTCCCCGGTGCGCGGGTCACGGATCGGGGAGGAGTAGCACACCCAGTCGTGGACCGTCTGCACGTAATGTTCGGCGGCGAAGACGCGCACCGTCTGGCGGGTCCGCAAGGCGAGCGCCAGGGCATTCGTGCCGACGCTGGATTCGTCCCAGTGGCCGCCGGGCACGAAGTTGATGCCGCGCGCCAGGCGGTGCATCCGGTCGCTGCCGCTGGTCCACAGCAGTTGCCCGCCCGCGTCCGCGATGGCGACGATCAGGTCGCCGTCCTCGGCCAGGGCGGACAGTTCGGCCAGCAGCGGACGGCTGGCGTGTTCCAGCCGCGATTCGCGCCAGGCGTGCTGCACGTCGGCGTCGTTCTCGACCGGGGCGGACACCCGTTCGGGCGGCACCGTCCGGGCCGAACGTGCCCAGGAGGCCAGCAGGTCCTCGGTCACCGGGACCCGCGCTCCCGAAGTGATGTACTGCTGCCAGGCGCGTTCCAGCCGCTCCCGCTCCCGAATGAGCCGTTCGTCCATGCTGCCCCTGTGCCCCAAGACGCCTGCCGACTGCCACCGCCAAACCGCTGAAGATTGAAAGGTCCATCCAAGCTAGCACCCCCCGGGCAGGTTGGAAAGAGGTTGGCCCCGTCTGCGACGCAGCTTGCAAAGTTGCAATGCGGGGGGGCCGGGGGCTAGCGTGAAGCCAACCAGGTCACAGCGTCAGGCTGCCCGGGCCGCAGGGTGCGGGGGGCAAAGCATCACCATTCTCGCGTGGAGGTGGATGTGGCTCGTCAAGGGGATCAGCGGGGCAGGGGAGCGGCGGCCCGGTGGGCACTGGCGGGGGCGCTGCTCCTGGCAGGGCAGGCGCAGGCGCAGCGCAGCATCAGCGTGGGCCTTCAGGCGGGCGGCACCCTCTCCTGGGTCACGTACGCCATCGGGTATTTCGGCATCGACCGCGACCTGGGCCTCAAGGTGAACGCCAAGACCTACGCCAGCAAGGACGCCACACGGGTCGCGCTACGTTCGGGCGACGCGCAGGTCGTGGTGGACGATTTTCTGGAGGTCACGCTGCTGCGCCAGAAGGGCTTCGACGTGACGGCCGTGTATCCCTTCAGCCTGCTGACGGGCGGCGTAATCGTGCCCGCCGCGAGTGACATCCGCACCGTCGCGGACCTGAAGGGCAAGACCATCGGCGCGACCAGCCTCACCGACAAGACGCTGCTGATCCTGCGCGCCTACGCCCGCGCCAGGGCGGGCTTCGATCCCCAGACGGCCAGCCAGGTCGCCTCGGTGTCGAGTCCGCTGATGGAGCAGTTCATGACGCGCGGCGAGATTCAGGCGGGGATTCCCTTCTGGCACCACGGCGCGCGGATGGTGAGCACCGGCAAGTACCGGCAACTGATTTCCAGCGCCGACCTGCTGCGCGGCCTGGGCCTGGCGCCGAACGTGCCGCTGCTGTACCTGATCGCCCGCAACGACACCGACCCCGAGACGCTGCGGCTGTTCGTGAAGGCCGCCTTGCTGGCCGAGGACCGCATGAAACGCGACGACGGGTACTGGGACGCGATGCTGAAAGAAGGTCTTTACAACCTCCCTGACCGGGCGCAACTCCCCGCCCTGCGCGCGCAGTGGGCCGCCGGACTCCCGAAAGGGTGGAGTTCGGCCGACCTGAACAACACGCTGCTGCTGACCCGCAAGATGATCGAGGTGGCCGGGCCGGACGTGGTGGGCCTGACCCGGCTGGACACCCGCGCCTTCAACACCCGTTTCCGGCCCTGAGCGATGCAGCGCACGGCCCGCCGCCTGAGCGCCGCGCCCCCCGTCCGGCCCGGGTGGGGCCGCTGGGTGCTGCCCGCGGCGGGCCTGCTGCTGCTCGTGCTGGCGTGGCCGCTGGCGAGCGCGCTGCTGGGCGCGGACGTGTTTCCCGGTCCCGCTGAAACGCTGCGGTTCCTGGCGCGGGAGGCGGCGCGGGGCACCCTCTGGACGAATGTGGGAATCACCCTCTGGCGGGTGCTGTCGGCCTTCGCGCTGGCGCTGCTGATCGGCACGCCGCTGGGCTGGGCGCTGGGCACCCACCCGCGCTTCGCGGCGCTGGCAGCCCCCTGGCTGGCGGTGGGCCTGACGGTGCCGCGCATCCTGATCCTGCTGGCCGCGTACCTGCTGATCGGCCTCAACGAACGGGCGCTGGTGGCGGCCATCACGCTGATCCTGCTGCCCACGGTGGCGGTGCAGGTCCGCGAGGGGGTGCGGGCGCTCGACCCCCGACTGGCGGACATGGCCCGCGCCTTCCGCGTCTCCCCGGCGCAAACTCTCCGCCACGTCACGCTGCCGCAGCTCTGGCCGTCGCTGCTGGGCGCGGCGCGGGTCACGCTGAGCCTCTCGTGGAAGATGGTGGTGTTCGGTGAGGTGTTCGGGCGCACCAGCGGCGTGGGGTACCTGATCGCCTTCTACTTCCAGCAGTTCGAGATGCGCGGCATCCTGGCCTACGGGCTGGTGATGACGCTGATCCTGTCGGCCATCGACTACGGCCTGGCCGCGCTGGGCGAGCGGGCGTTCGCGTGGCGGAGGTCCCGGTGACGGGCAGCCTCGACTTCCGGGATGTGACGGTGCGCTACGGCGCGGCCCCGCCGGTCCTGGCCGGGCTGACGCTGACCGTGACGCCCGGGGAGGTCGTGGCGGTGATCGGCCGCAGCGGGTGCGGCAAGACGACCCTGCTGCACCTGGCCGCCGGGCTGCTGGTTCCCCAGGCCGGGCAGGTGACCTTCGGCGGCGAGGTTCGCACCGGGTACGTGTTTCAGGAACCGCGCCTGCTGCCCTGGCTGACATTGGAAGGCAATCTGCGCCTGACCAGTCCGCCCGACCGTCACGGGCACATCGCGGCGGAGCTGGCGCGGGTGGGGCTGCGGGGGCAGGAGCGGCGCTACCCGGGCGAGCTGTCCCTGGGCATGGCGCAGCGGGCCGCCGTCGCCCGCGCCCTGCTGCTGCGCCCGAACCTGCTGCTGCTCGATGAGCCCTTCAGCGCCCTCGACGAGCTGACCGCCAGCGAACTGCGCGCCGAACTCGCCGGACTGCTGCGTGAGACGCGGCCCACGACGCTGCTGGTGACGCACAACCCCGCCGAGGCGGTCTTCCTGGCCGACCGGGTGGTGGCCCTGGCCGGAACGCCCGCCGCCGTCCGGGGCGAGGTCCGGGTCACGCTGCCCCGCCCGCGTGACCCCGACGACCCCGCCGCCGCCCGCGCCGTGCGCGAGGTGCGTCAGTTGCTCGGCGGGGAGCGGGTGCCGGTATGAAGCTCCTCCGCGCCCTGCTCCCGCTGGCCCTGCTCTCCGGGGGAGCCGCCGCGCAGGGTGTCCTGCCCGGGGTGAACCTCGGCTGGCTGGCGGACGAGCGTGGCGTGATGGTGCAGACGCTGGGGGTGACTGCCGCGCGCCTGGGCCTCGCCCTGGGCCTGGGCCTGGCCGCAGGCACGCTGCTCGCCGCGCTGATGCGGAGCAGCCCGCGCGTGGAGGCGTGGCTGACGCCCTGGGTGCTGGCGCTGCTGGCGGTGCCCTGGGTGCTGATCCTGGTCGCCCTGAACCTGATCCCGACCCTGGGCGTGCGCGAGACGACCGGCATCGGCGTCGCCGCCCTCGCCACCGCCGTGCAGGTGTTCGCCCTGGGCCGCCGCAAGCTGGAGGAACGGCGGGAGGCGTACCTGCGCCGCGCCCTGTGGTACGGCTTTCTGGCGGTGATGGCGGGCGAACTGCTGGCACGCACGGACGGGCTGGGGGCCAAGATCCGCTTTTACGCGCTGTTCACCCAGTTCGATCACCTGGCCGCCTACCTGCTGCTCGCCGGGCTGCTGTGGCTGGCCTTTGCGCTGCTGGGGCGGGTCCTGCTGGCGGTGCTGGGCCGCTCCTTCCTGGGGAGGGGCGCGTGACCGGCCCGGCCCTGACCACGCTGCTGCGGGGCGTGCAGCGCCGGGAGGCGGGGCGGCGGCGCTGGCGGCGGCTGGGCTGGGCGGTGACGGTGGGCCTGGGCACGCTGGCGCTGGGCGGTCTGGCGTACCTGCTGCACGCGCCGCTGGGGGTGCCGTCCCCATCCCCGGCGCTGACCGCGGGCCTCGCCGGGCTGCTCGGTGGGCTGACGGCGCTGGGGCTGGAGGTCCGGGCCACGCCCCCTGGCCCGCAGGAGGCCGCCCGCCTCGCGGACCGCCGACTGGGGCTGCACGACCTGCTGGGCACGGCCCTGACCCTCCCTGGGCAGACAGGTGACCCGCTGGAGGTGGCCCTGCACACCCGCATCCGCGCGCAGGCGGAGGAAGCGGCGCGGCCCCGGCAGGCGGCGGACGTGGTGCCTCCCCCCTCTCCCACCTGGGCGCGCGTTCCCGCCGGACTGGCCGCGCTCGCCCTGCTCGTCTGGCTGCTGCCTCCCCTGCCTGCCCCGGTGCGGCTGGCCGCGCCTGCCGAAGCGCGCGCCGAGGTTCTCCGCACGCCGGAGCCAGTCAGGGCCACGGCCGGGGAAAAAGTGGCCCCGGCGACCCTCTCCCCCTCTCCCTCACCCGCCTCCCCGGCGGCGCCTCCCACGGGAACGCAGCCGAAAACGCCAGCGGTCACCGCACAGGCCAACGCGGGCAAGGAGCGTCCCGGCGTGGCAGTCAGTGGGGCGGCAGGCACGCGGAGTCGCGCGCCCGGCCTGGACCGCCCCCGCGAGGCCCAGACCTCTCTGGTCGAGGAGGCCCGCTCGCCCGGCTCGGCGGGGCCGGGGGGAGGGAGCACGCGGGACACGCCCTTCGGCTCGCGGGAGGGGGGCCATGTCCCGCCGGAAGAGCTTCGCAGCAACCCGGACGCGCTGGCGGCCGCCCCCTACGATCCCGGCGGGCCGGGCAGCCAGACGCAACACCAGAAGAACAGCGGCCCGCCCGAGTTGCGGCAGGCGTCCGGCGGGCGCGGCGTGGAGAGCGAGGGCCGGGACCGCTGCGTGCAGGGCTGCCTCACCAACAACGACATGAACCGGGGGCAGACGCCGCGCGCCAGCAAGCCGTCCGACCCCGAAGGCCACCCCCAGAGCGGCACCAGCGACAGCGGCGGCGGCGCGGCGGGCAGCACCAGCAGCGTGGGCCTGGGGTCGGGGCGGCTGCCCGACATCACCGTGCGCTACCGGCAGCAGCTCCTGGCCGGGAATCCCCGGAACGCCGAGCGGGTGCGGGTGCTGGCCGCACCGGGGGCATCCCCGCCCGAACCGGCCCCCGGCGCGGCCACCGCCGGTCCCTGGACCGCCCAGCCCGAACCGCCCCTCACACCCGACCACATTCCCGACGCCGCCCGTGACACGGTGCGCGCCTACTTCCGGAGGACGCCATGACCCAGACCGCCCCCGATTCGATCCTCGCCCGCCTCGACGAGCGGCTGGACGCCCTGCGCCGCGCGAAGGCCGCCATTCACGAGGTCGTGGTGGGGCAGGGCGAGGTGGTCGATCAGGTGCTGGTGGCGCTGCTGGCGGGCGGGCACGTGCTGGTGGAAGGTGCCCCCGGCATGGGCAAGACGCTGCTGGTGCGGACGGTCGCGGACGTGTTCGGCCTCCGGATGGGCCGCGTCCAGTTCACGCCGGACCTGATGCCCGCCGACATCACCGGCACGCTGGTCCTCTCGCCCGACGAGCGGGGCGTGAACCGCCTGGAATTCATGCCGGGGCCGATCTTCGCGCAGCTCCTGCTGGCCGACGAGGTGAACCGGGCCACGCCCAAGACCCAGTCGGCGCTGCTGGAGGCGATGCAGGAAGGCACCGTCACCGTCGCGGGGGAGGGCCGCCCGCTGCCCCGGCCCTTTTTCGTGCTGGCGACGCAGAATCCCATCGAGCAGGAGGGCACCTACCTGCTGCCGGAAGCGCAGCTCGACCGCTTCTTCTTTAAGGTGGACGTGCCGTTCCCCGACGCGGGGGTGCTGGGCCGCATCCTCGCGCAGACGACCGGGCTGCACGGGGTGGAGGCTCGGGCGTGCCTGACGGCGGCGGAACTGCTGGAGGCGCAGCGGACGGTGCGGGCGCTGCCCGTGTCGCCAGACGTGGTGGACACGATCTCGCGGCTGATCGTGAGCACGCAGCCGTCCAGGCCCGAGAGCGGCCCGGAGGTGCGGCGCTTCGTGCGCTTCGGAGTCAGCCCGCGCGGCGCGCAGACGCTGGTGCTGGCGGCCAAGGCGCAGGCCATGCTGGCGGGCCGCGCGCACGTCAGCCTGACCGACGTGCGGGCGGTGCTGCTGCCCGCCCTGCGCCACCGCTTCCAGCTCAACTTCGAGGGCGTGGCCGAGGGCGTGGACAAGGACGCGCTGCTGACGCGCCTGCTGGACGCGCAGGTGAAGTGAGATGGAGTTGCCGCCCGCCCTCCAGCAGGAACTCGCCCGCCGCCGCCTGACCGCGCCCCACGCCCGCGCACAGGGCGGGGTGGGTGAGCGGCCCTCGCGGGCGAAGGGGGCCGGGATCGAGTTCGCCGACCACCGCCCCTACCAGCCCGGCGACGATATCCGCGCCCTCGACGCGGTGGTCACCGCCCGGCTGGGCACGCCGGTCGTGCGGGAATTCGTGGTGGCGCAGCAGCTCCCCGTGCTGGTGGTCCTCGACGCGAGCGCGAGCATGCGGATCGGCAGGCCCCCGAAGTTCGGGCTGGCGGCGGGCGTGGCGGGCGCGCTGGCCTTCGTGGCGCTGGCGGGGGGCGACGCCGTGCAGGCCTTCACCTTCGGGCGCAGCGTGCGCGTCTCGGCGCGCTTGCAGGGCGTGAACCGCGCCACCGAACTGCTGGGCTGGCTGGGTCAGGCACACGCGGAGGGAGCGGGCACGCTGGAGGAGGCCGTGGGCCGCGCCGCCTCCCGCGCGCCCCGGGGCGCCCTGGTGATCCTGGTCAGCGATTTCCTGTCGGAAGACGCCCTGCGCGCCCTGGACACCGCGCACGCCCGGGCGCAGGAGGTGCTGGCCGTGCAGGTGCTGGCCCCCGAGGAACGGGAACCGGAACGCCTGCGCGCCGCGCCGGGCCGGGCCGACCCCCTGCGCCTGGACGACGTGGAGGGCGGGGGCAGCGCGGTCGTCACCCTGGACGACGCGACGCTGGACCGCTACCGCCGGGCGCTGGCCGCCTGGACCGCCGAACTGCGCGCCGCCCTGGCCCGGCACGGGGGCCGACTGGTCCAGGTGCAGGCCGACCAGCCGCTGGGGGAGGTGATGCTGCGTGAGTTCCTGGCGCGCGGCATCATCAGGTGAGCTTCGGTCAGCCCCTCTGGCTGCTGCTGGGGCTGCTGGCGGCGCTGCTCGTCTTCCTGCACCGGCAGCGCCGGGCGCACCGGGCGGCGGAGGTCGGGAGCCTGCACCTGTGGCGGCGGCTGGCGGCCGAACACGTCCCCGAACGGGCCAGGCGGCTGCCGCGCCTGAGTGCGGCGCTGCTGCTGCAACTGCTGGTGCTGGGCCTGCTGGCGCTGGCCCTGGCCCGGCCCGGCCTGGGGAGGGACCCGGCGGGCGGGGCGGACACGCTGGTGCTGCTGGACGCTTCCCGCGCCATGCGCGCGGCGGACGTCCGCCCGGACCGCTTCACCGCCGCCGCGCGGGACACCGCCCGGCAACTGGGCGGGCGCGTCACCGTGCTGCTGGTGGGCGAACACGTCACGCCGCTCGCCGTGAACCGCGACGACCGCGACGCGGTGCGCCGGGCACTGCTCAGCGCCCAGGCGACCGACGGCCTGGCGGACTGGGCCACAGCGGGAAGAACGGTGCAGACCTTCCAGGGAAAAGCCCATCCCCGCGTGCTGGCCTTTGCCGCGCCGTCCACCTTCGCCGCCGCCCAGGCAGCCCTCGCGGGCCTGAACGCCGAGGTGAGAACGGTCGGGGGTCCCCTGACCAACGCGGCCCTCACCCGCTTCGAGGTGATGCCCGGTGCGGTGGGGGCGGCCTGGACACTGCGGGGAGCGGCCCGCCTGTACGGCTCCCCCGGCCAGCGGACCCTCACCGTCACGCTGGACGGGCAGCCCCTCGCGCGGCGGACCCTCACGCTGGTTCCCGGGCAGGAGGTGCCCTTCGCCCTGACCTTCACCCCCGGGCGCGGCGGCGTGCTGCGCGCGGCCCTCGACGCCGACGGCCTGCCCGCAGACGATGCCGCGCAGGCCGTGCTGCGGCCCACACCCCTGCCGCTGCGGGTGGCCCTGCTCGGGGAGGCGGCGGGCGACGTGCGGCGCGCGCTGCTGGCCCTGCCCGGGGTCGTCCTCTCCCCCACGCGCACCCTGGCGGCGGACGCGGACCTGGTGGTGGTGACGGCCCCCGGCGTGACGGGACAGGCCGTTCGCCCGACGTTGTGGCTGAACGCCCCGCAGACTTCCGGGCTGCCGGTCACGCCGACCACCTGGAATGACCGCGACCCGCTCAGCCGGGGGGTGACGTGGGCCGACCTCACCCTGGGCGCTCCCGCCACGCCTGTACAGCCCTGGCCGGACGGGGAGGCGCTGCTGTCCGGCCCGCAGGGTCCGCTCATCGAGCGGCGCGGCGCGGGGGGCGCGCCGGAGGTGCGCGTGAACTTCCCCGTCGAGGCGGCCTCGTGGACGCGGACCCCGGCCTGGCCCACCTTCCTGCGGAACGTGGCGCTCGCCGCGCAGCCAGATGCGGGCGAACGGGTGGTCCCGCCCTGCACGGTGGGCGAACCGTGCCCACTGCCGCCCGGTCGGCCGCTTACCGGCCCGGAGGGACAGGCGCTCGGGACGCCGAACAGCTTCACGCCACTGCGGGCAGGGGTGTACCGGGTGGGCGGCGAACCCCTCGCGGTGAACCGCCTCGCCGGGCCGGAAGCCGATCTGACGGCGGGGGCAGGAAAGACGGCCCTCCTCCCCCGCTCCCTGACCCTGCCCAGCGGGTGGCCGCTCTGGTCGGGGCTGCTGGCCCTGGCCCTGGTCCTGCTGCTGGCCGAGGGGGTGCTGGCGGTCCGGGCCGAACCGGCGTTGCGGCGGGGACGCTGGGGCAGGCTGCGCCCCGCCCAGCGGCGGATGCTGGCGCTGCACGCGGCGGCGGCCGTGCTGCTGGGGCTGGCCCTGCTGAACGTGCCGCTCCCGGCCCCGGGCCGCCCCCGGGCGGCGGCGCTCGTGCTGCCCCCGGACACCGCGAACCCGGCGGGGCTGCCGAACATTACCCGCGTGTGGGGCACTGCCGTTCCCCGGTTGACGCCCACCGGGGCCGCGCCCGCCCGTACAGGCGACGTGGCCGACGCCGTGGAATTCGCTGCCGCCACCCTGCCCGCCGCCTCCGAGCGCACGGTGCTGCTGAGTGGGGACCGCTGGCCCGCCTCGTCCCGGCTGCCGGACGTGCTGGCCGCGCTGCGTGGCCAGGGCGTGACCGTTCACGCGGTCCGCAGCGCGGGGGCACCGGCCCTCGAACTGCGCGCCCTGACGGTCCCGGCCCAGGTGCCCGCCGGGCAGGCCTTCGCCCTCCAGGCGGCCGTGCGGAGCGCGCAGCCGACCACCCTGCGGGTCACGCTGCGGCGGGGCGCGACACTGATCGTCCAGGACACCCTGACCGTGCCTGCCGGAGACACGCGCCTCGCCCTGCCCCTGCGCGAGGACCGGCCGGGGCTTGCCGGGTACACGCTGACCCTGCGGGGGGAGACGGCGGGGGTGGAGGGCCAGGCCGCCACCCAGGTGACCGCACCGCCCCGCGTGGCCGTGGTGGGGGGCGACGCGGCAGCCCGCACCCTGCTCGGCCGCGCGCTGGCCGTGCAGGGCTTGCAAGCAGTGCCCCTTGCCCCGGCGGCGCTGGGGGCGAGCGATCTGAAGGGCTTGGGCAGTGTGACGCTGCTCGACGTGCCCGCCCGCGACCTGAGTGCGGACATCCGGACGGCCCTGGAA
Organism: Deinococcus metallilatus; assembly: GCF_004758605.1. Lineage (NCBI taxonomy): Bacteria > Thermotogati > Deinococcota > Deinococci > Deinococcales > Deinococcaceae > Deinococcus > Deinococcus metallilatus. The sequence continues at coordinate 32,931 of NZ_CP038512.1, read as the reverse complement.
GCCTGGGTGCGGCGGGGCGGACACCTGGTGATCGGCGGCGGCCCGCACGCCTTCGGGCCGGGCGGCTACCTGGGCACGCCGCTGGAGGCCCTCTCGCCCCTGTCCAGCCGCGTGCCCCGCGACGCGCCGCGCCTCGCGCTGGGCCTCCTGCTCGACAAGTCCGGCAGCATGAACGAGACGGTGGCCGGGAACGTGACCAAGCTCGACCTGATCAAGGCGGCGGCGCTGACGGCGGCGGGCCTGCTCCACGCGCAGAGCGACGTGGCCGTGATCGCCTTCGACACCGCCCCCAAAGTCGCGGTGCCCCTCCAGCGGGCGGATAATCCGGCGCGGCTGCGGGCCCAGATCGGGCGCATCGAGGCCGAGGGCGGGACGGTGGTGTGGCGCGCGCTGGAGGCGGGCCTGAAGCAGCTCCAGGCGTCGGGCGCGTCCAGCAAGCACCTGATCCTGCTGTCGGACGGCATCGACGGCGGCATCTTCAACCCCGACCAGTACGAGCAACTGGTGCGCCGCATCCGGGCGACCGGCATCACGGTCAGCACCGTCTCGGTGGGCAGCGGGATGCACATTCCCCTGATGCGCGACATCGCCCGCTGGGGCGAGGGCACCTTCCACCTCACCCAGGACTGGCGCAACGTGCCCAGTCTGCTGGCGCAGGACGCGCTCGACCAGGGCCAGCCCGCCGTGACGAGCGCCCCCACCCCCGTGCAGTGGCCGGGCACAGACGGGACAGGCCGCCCGCAACAGGTCGGCGGGTACACCCACACCAGCCTCCAGCCGGGGGCGACCCTGCTGGCCCGCACCGGGAGCGGCGACCCGCTGGCGGCCTCCTGGCGGGTGGGCCTGGGCCGGGTGACCGCGCTGGGCACGCAACTGGCAGGTGGCTGGGTGAACGGCTGGACCGCGCGGCCCACCTACCCGGCCCAGCTCGCCGCCCTCATCCGGGCCGAGGGGGAGAGCGGCGGCGCCCCCCGGACGCTGGAAGCCGACGGCCTGGACCTGATCGTGCGCGGGCCGGGGCCGACCTTGACCCTGGACGGCCCCGCCGGTTCCCGGGCCGTGGCCCTTCATGCGGACGGGACGGGCGGCTTCGTGGGTCGTCTGGAGACGCCGGGAGCAGGCGGGTACAGCACGCCGGACGCGGCGCTGGGTCTGCCCGCCCCGGTCCGTGATCCGGCCCTCCTCCAGCGCATCGTCGCCGCGACGGGGGGCGGGTGGCTGGATACGCCCGCCCTGCCCGCCGCCTCTGGCCGGGGGTGGGCCTGGCGCCCGGCCTGGCCCGCCTTCGCCCTGCTGGCGCTCCTGGCCTTCCTGCTGGGCCTCGCGTTCCGCTCTCTCCCGGAAGGCCGCTTCCGCTTCCCCCGCGCCGCCTGGTTCCCCGTGCGCCAGCGCCGGGGCTGAAGACCGGCCGGGACCAGCCCCCATCGTCTGGGGAGCGGGCTGGGGGAGCGGGACAGTTTTCTTTTCGCTCTCAGGCAAGTTCCGGGGAGCTTTTCTCCCCGAGGCCAAGTTAGACTGGGGCATGATCGGAGCCAGGGAAAACAGACAACCGCCTCCCCACGAGGCCTGCGGGCCGAGTACACTGGGGGCAGCCCATGACACGACTGCCCCGGCTCTTCCAGACGTGTCCCCCAGCGCGGGGACGGGTGGACTGGCCGTGACCCGTCCCCTCCGCCTGCTCCTGGTCGACGACAGCCTGATGGACCGGCACCTCGCCGAGGAGGTGTTCGCCGAGTACGCCCAGCTGTGTACCGTCACCACCGTCGCCAGCGGTCAGGCGGCGCTGGACGCCATGCTGGGCGCGCAGTCCGAACTGCCCGACGTGGTCCTGCTGGACATCAACATGCCGGGCCTGTCCGGTTTCGAGGTGCTGCGGGCGATGAAGGAGCATCCCCGGCTCGTCCGGATTCCGGTGGTGATGTTGACCACCTCCAGCCACGACCAGGACATTACCCAGGCGTACACGCTGCACGCCAGTTCGTATCTGATCAAGCGCATGAATTTTCAGGACTTCGTGGCCCAGGTCGAGGGGTTCCTGGAATTCTGGACCAAGGTCCGCCTGACCTCCTGGCCCGAGGCTGCCCCGTCCTGAGGCGTGCCCGGCGCTCAGCCGCTGCCCTCCCCGGCACCGACCTTCCCGGCGGCCTGGGCGTCCGTGGTGTCGGCGGCCCGCTGCACGTCCTCTTCCCGGATCTCGCGCTGCTCGGTGTCGTGCTCGAACAATTCGCGGCGGGCGCGCAGCTTGGCCTCGGGCTGCTGGAGGTCACTGCCCTTTCCGCTGTGGACACGCTGGAAGAACACCAGGGCCCCGCCCGCCAGCGCGAAGGCCCCGGCGAAGTACAGCGTCTCCAGCGGGTCCTCCCAGCGGATGAAGTGTTCCAGAAAGGTCACGCCCAGAATCACGACGACCACCGACACGACCTTCTGCTCCAGGTCGCTGAGGCTCTCCACCCCCAGCGCCGAGGTCAGGTTCAGCGGCTTGATAAAGAGCGAGTACAGGCCCACGCCGATGATGTAGAACACCACCGCCTTGAGCATGGTGCTGACCACCTCCAGAAACTGGACCGACAGTGGCCCGGTGGGGGTGTCACCTCCCGCCGCGATCAGGTCGCGCCAGGTCCCATAGATGGTTTGCAGCGCCAGGACGGTGCCCTGGAGAAACAGGCTGAAGGACACCAGCAACACGGCGATCACGGCGATCAGCACCACGAAGCGGGTCCGCCCGATGACCTCGCTGAACCACTCACGCTTGGAAAGCTCCCCCGAAGAGTGCCGACTCACGTCTCCATCTTGCCTGCCTGCGCGGTACGCTGCGCCTCACATGAAGCTTAGGCCGCATTCGCGTGAGTGGTACGCCCGGTTGAGCCGCGAGCTGGGCGGCTACCAGACCCGGGTGCTGGAGGCAGGCAACCGCCAGGGGCCTCCCCTACCGTGAGGAACGGTACGTGGTGCTGGCCGGGGCGGAATAACTGGCTCTCCGCCCCCGGCCAGCGCCCGCTTCATCTGCCCGTTATCTCGCTGGACATGCTGGAAGGTATGAAGCGCCTCTGCTGCCTGCTGTTCGGCCTGCTCGGCCCGGCCCAGGCCCTGACGCCCTCGCTGGACGCGCCCGGCATCGTGACCCACGGGCCGCGCACGGTCCGGGAGGTGGCCCTCACCTTCGACGCCGACATGACGCCCGGGATGGAAGGCGAACTCCGGCGCGGGCAGGTCCGCAGCTTCTACAACGCGGGGGTGGTGCAGGCGCTCGAAAGCACCCACACGCCCGCCACCTTCTTTCTGACCGGGATGTGGGCGCAGGTCTACCCCCAGCAGGCCCGCGCCCTGGCGCAGCACCCCGGCTTCGAGATCGAGAACCACAGCTTCGACCACCCCGGATTCTCGCAGCCCTGCTACGGCCTGAAAGCCGTCGCCCGGTCTGACAAGGCGGCCGACATCGAGCGGGCGCAGGCGGCCATCCGGGGAGCCGCCGGGGTGACCCCCCGGTACTTCCGCTTTCCGGGCGGCTGCGCCACCGAGAGCGACGTGAAACTGGCCGAAGCGCAGGGCCTCCAGGTGATCCACTGGGACGTGGTGGGCGGCGACGTGAACCAGCCCGACCCCGCCCGGATCGTCCGCCAGGTGCTGGACCGGGTGCAGCCGGGGAGCATCGTGGTGCTGCATGTCAGCGGCGGCCACGCGCCCGCCACGGGGCTGGCCCTGCCCGCCATCATCTCCGGCCTGAAGGCCCGGGGCTATTCGTTCGTGACGGTGCAGGAATTGCTGGGGCCTACCGCCACGGCACATCGGTAAGAAAAGGGGCGGCAGGCCTGTGCCCCTGCGGCCCCTCCGCCAAACCCCGGGATTACTCCACCGTCACGCTCTTCGCCAGGTTGCGCGGCTTGTCCACGTCCTTGCCGAGCGCCGTCGCGGTGAAGTAGGCCAGCAGTTGCATGGCGACCGCGTTCACCACCGGGCTGACCATCTCGTGCGCGCGGGGCACGTACAGCACGTCGTCGGCGTGGCGGGCGTTTTCCGTATCGCCGTCGCTGAGGAGGGCAATCACCTTGCCGGAGCGGGCCTTGACCTCCTGCACGTTGCTGATGGTCTTTTCGAGCAGGCGGCTCTCGGTGGCGACCACCACGACCGGCAGGTTCGCGTCGATGAGGGCGATGGGGCCGTGCTTCATCTCGCCCGCCGCGTAGGCCTCGGCGTGGATGTAGCTGATCTCCTTGAGCTTCAGCGCACCCTCGAAGGCGGTCGGCGCGTTCACGCCGCGTCCCAGGAACAGGTAGTCGCGGGCGTGGGCGTACTTCTCGGCCACCTGCCTGATGCTCTCCACCCGCTCGGGCGCGAGAGCTTCTTCCACCAGGCGGGGCAGCTCGCGGGCGGCGTGCAGGAGTTCCTGCGCCTGCTCTTCCGTCAGCGTGCCGCGCGCGCGCCCCAGCCAGAGAGCGAGCAGCACGAAGGCGCTGACCATCGACGTGTACGCCTTGGTGCTCGCCACCCCGATTTCCGGCCCGGCGTGGATGTACAGCGTGTCGTCGAGTTCGCGGGTCATCGAGCTGCCCTTGGCGTTGATCACGCCCAGGGTCTTCGCGCCGCCCTTCTTCGCCTCGCGCAGGGCTTCGAGCGTGTCAATCGTCTCGCCCGACTGGCTCACCACGATGGCGAGGGTGTTCTCGCTGACGAGGGGATTGCGGTAGCGGTACTCCGAGGCCACGTCCACCTCAACCGGAATCCGCGCGAGCTGCTCGATCAGATATTCACCGACCAGCCCGGCGTAATAGGCCGTGCCGCAGGCGATGATGCTGATGCGCTTGAAGCTCTGCGGGTCGAGGTTGATGTCGAGGTTCACCTCGCCCGTCTCGTCGTGCAGGCGGCCGATCAGCGTGTTGGTGAGGGCCTGGGGCTGCTCGTAGATTTCCTTGAGCATGTAGGTGTCGAAGCCGCCCTTTTCCGCCGCCTCGGCGTCCCACTCGATCAGGTCCACCGGCCGCTCGACCGGGTTCCCCGCCAGATCGGTGAGGCGGTACCCGTCGTCGTTCAGCACGGCCATGTCACCGTCGTGCAGGAAGACCATCTTGCGGGTGTAGGGCAGCAGGGCGGGCACGTCCGACGCCAGGAACATCTCGCCTTCCCCGACGCCCATCACCAGGGGGCTGACCGTGCGGGCGGCCACGATCTCGCGGTGATCCACATGCGTCACCACGATGCCGTAAGCGCCGCGCACCTGCCCCAAGGCAGCCCGGACGGCTTCATACAGGTCGCCCTGGTACGCCTCCTCGATCAGGTGGGCCAGCACCTCCGAGTCCGTCTCGCTCTTGAAGGTGTGCCCGCGCGCCAGCAGCCCTTCCTTGAGGCTGAGGTAGTTCTCGATGATCCCGTTGTGGATGATGACGATCCTGCCGTCCTCGGTGGCGTGGGGGTGCGCGTTGGTGTCGTTGGGCAGGCCGTGCGTGGCCCAGCGGGTGTGGCCGATGCCCAGCGTGCCCGCCAGTGGCGACTGCTCCAGCTCACCGCTGAGGTTGGCGAGCTTCCCCGCCTTCTTCTTCACGGCGATGCACGCCCCGTCGCCCACCGCGACGCCCGCGCTGTCGTAGCCGCGATATTCCAGCTTGGCGAGGCCCGAGATCAGAACGTCCTGCGCCTGCCGACTGCCGATATAACCGACGATTCCGCACATGCGTACTCCTTGACCCGCACCCGGCAGGGAGGCCAGGGCGGGAGGTGTCTGGATTTGGGTTGTGGCACCGCGCGGCCTTATGTCCACGTCGCCGTGGGGGTTATCGCCGCGCTTCCTTCCCAGCCTTTAAGAACTGTGGAAGTCGGGGAGGTCCGTGCCGGACCTGGAGGCATCCGCAGAAACTCGCTCACCTCCACCTCGTCTTCTGCCTCTGGCGTGAGACAGACCTTGCGCTTCCCGTTTTGCGTGAACCGGACACCAACGGTTCAGGGGCAGAATAGCACCTTTGCTTGAGTGACGTGTGCATGATGCTCATGCGGGCAGAGGGCAGAGAGCCGGGGAAAGCTCCTGCCCTCTGCCTCCGCTCTCTGCTCAGCGGCCCGCGCCCACCGGCACCTTCTCCAGCGCCCCCAGCACATCCCGGATCAAGTCCTCCTGATCCTCGATGCCGACCGAGAGGCGCACCAGGCCGGGGGTGACGCCCTGGCGCTCCAGCGTCTCCTCCCCCAGAAGCTGGTGGGTGGTGCTGGCGGGGTGGCTGGAGAGGCTTTCCACGTCGCCCAGGCTGACGGCCTGCGTGAAGAGCTTGAGGTTGTTCAGGAAGGCGAACGCGGCCTCCTGCGAGCCGAGGTCGAGGCTGACCAGCCCGCCGAACGCACGCATCTGGCGGGCAGCAACGTCGTGGCCGGGATGGTCGGGCAGGCCGGGGTAGTGCAGGGCCTTGATGGCCGGGTGGCCTTGCAGGGCTTCCGCGAGGGCCTGGGCATTCGCGCAGTGGGCCTCCATCCGCAGCGGGAGGGTCTTGAGGCCGCGCAGCAGCAGGTACGCCTCGAAGGGGCCGAGGACCGCGCCGACGTGCCGCAGCCCGTGCAGGCGCAGTTCCGTGGTCAGTTCGGCGCTCCCGGCCACCACGCCCGCCACCACGTCCCCGTGCCCGCCGAGGTACTTGGTGGCCGAGTGCATCACCAGATCGGCCCCGAACTCCAGCGGGCGGGTCAGGTACGGCGTGGAGAAGGTGTTGTCTACCACGACCAGGGCACCGACCGCGTGCGCGACCTCCGAAGCCGCCTGGAGGTCCACCACCTTCAGGGTGGGGTTGGTGGGCGTTTCCAGCCAGAGTAGCCGGGTCTTTTCGGTCACCACCGCACGCAGCTCCTCCACGTCGCGGGCCTCATGAACGGTCACGCCGAAGCGGCCCAGGATGTCGCGCAGCAGCCCCTCGGTGCCGCCGTAGAGCGGACCGACGAAGGCCACCTCGTCGCCGGACTTCAGGAAGGTCAGGGCGACGGCGCTGGCCGCCCCCATGCCGCTGCCGAAGGCGACCGCGTCCGCCGCCCCCTCCAGACTGGCGACCTTGTCCTCGAAGGCGCGCACGGTGGGGTTGGAGAGGCGCGAGTAGAAGTAGCCGGGTTCCTCTCCGGCGAAGAGGCGTGCTCCCCGCTCGGCATTGCCGTAGCCGAAGGTGGAAGTCGCGTAGATGGGGACCGCGTGCGCGCCCGTCACCGGGTCGAGGCCGTGCCCCGCGTGAACGGCACGGGTCCGGAACCCCTGGATTTCTTGTTTAGACATGATGGGCATTCTACCGCGACTCCTGCCGCCCCCACTTCACTCGCCGGGCAGCCGCCGCACCGGCAATCTCACCCAACCCCGGCGCGAGAGCCAGCGCAGCAGGATCACGACCAGCGCCCCGCCGAGCTGGGCCTGAAAGGGCGTGAGGTACGGGTGCAGCAGGTAGACCGCAGCGGCCCCGGCAGCGGCGGCGGTGGCATAGAGCTGTTCCCGGCGGTACATCACCTCGGGCACCTCGTTGGCGATCAGGTCGCGGATGATGCCGCCGCCCACCCCGCTGAGCATCCCCGCGAAGATCACGCCCAGCGGTCCCAGCCCGAAGTTGAGTGCCCCCAGCGCCCCCGACGCCGCGAACAGGGCCAGGCCCCCGGTATCGAACACGCTCAGCGCGCGCTCGAAGCGGGCCAGGCGCTCCCCGAAGGCAAAGGCCAGCCCCGCGCCCAGCAGCGCGGCCCACAGGTACGTCTCGTCACGCAGGAAGAGGGGCGGCGTCTGCCCGGTCAGCGTGTCGCGGATCGCGCCGCCCCCCACCGCCGTCACGCAGCCCAGCACCAGCACGCCGAACAGGTCGAATTTCTTGCGGACCGCCAGCAGCGCCCCCGACAGGCTGAAGGCCAGCACGCCCAGCAGATCGAGCCAGTGCAGCCCGGTCTGGAGCGTCACCGGGGGCACGGCCAGCTCATGCATCAGGGGGCATGCTACCGTGCCCTTCCTGCCAGGGCGTCCCCCGTGCTATACTCCCCGCTGTTGTCTCGCCCGGCCCAGGTGTCACCGACAGGGGGCACGCCAGGGGGGCAGAGCGCGCCCCGGCGACATCAAAACAGCAGCGCCGCGCGGCCTGAGGAGAGAAATCATGGCGAAGCACCCCGTTCCCAAGAAGAAGACCAGCAAGAGCAAGCGCGACATGCGCCGCAGCCACCACGCCCTAGTGGCCCCCAACCTGACCGAGTGCCCCCAGTGCCACGCCAAGAAGCTCAGCCACCACATCTGCCCGAGCTGCGGCTACTACAACGGCCGCCAGGTGCTCGCGGTCTGAGGACCGGAGAAGGCGTAGAGAAGAGGCTCCCGCAAGGGGGCCTTTTTTTGTTGGGGCGCGGGATGCAGGAAAAGACCGCGCCCTGCGTCCCGCACCCCGCCTACCCTTTGTCGCCCACGTGAATCGCCGCGATGCCGAAGGTCAGCAGGCGGTGCCGGGTGTGAAAGCCGGTGGCGCGCATAAGCTGGGCGAGGCGGTCGGGGTCCAGAAAGGCCAGGGTGCTTTCGGGCAGGTACGTGTAGGCGCCCGCGTTCCCGCTGACCAGCGCGCCGACACGCGGCAGCAGGTGGCGGAAGTAGAAGCGGAAGAGGCTCCCGAACAGGCCGGGGCGGGGCGGTGGGAATTCCAGAATCACCAGGCGGCCCCCCGGAGCCAGCACCCGCCACATTTCGGCCAGGCCGCGTGCGTAGTCCGCGAAGTTGCGAAAGCCGAACGCGCAGGTCACGGCGTCAAAAGACCCATCCGGGTACGGGAGGTTCAGCGCGTCCCCCTCCTCCAGCCGGAGATTCAGGTGACGGGCGTGGGCCTTTTCACGCGCAAGATCGAGCATCTCGGGCACGAAGTCGCTGCCAACCACCTCGGCCTGGGGTGCACGGGCTTTCAGTTCGAGGGCGAAATCTCCGGTGCCGGTGGCCACATCCAGAATGCGCCGGGGGTGACGGGCCAACGCCTCGCGGGCCGCCTCGCGCCGCCACAGGCGGTCCACGCCCAGACTCAGCACGCGGTTGAGTAGGTCGTAACGGGGGGCGATGGCGGCGAACATCGCCTGCACCTCCCGGCCCTTGTCGCGTGCGCCAGTCTGGCGGTCACCGACGGGAGGCATCTCTGGGGGAAGGGTCATGCTGCCGATGATAGGGGGGCCGGACCGGGACAGACAGGGTCAGACGAGCCGCAGCAGCCCCGCCGCCGTGGGCCGGAAGCCGCACGCGGCGTAGAACCCTTGCAGGTGAGACTCGAAGTCCACATGGAGCCAGTGGGCACCACCCGCACGGGCGGCCTGCACGGCCTCCCAGACCAGCGCGCTTCCAATGCCCCGCCTCTGAACGTCCGGGTGGACAGTCGTGTCGAGCAGGAAAGCGTGCGCGCCGCCATCCCAGGCGACGTTCACGAATCCGATAAGCCGCTCGTCCTCATATGCGGTGACCCAGGTGAGGCTGCGGGCCAGGATGTTCGGCCAGCCGCTGCCGTCATCCTGACCGCCCCAGGCGGCCTCACGGAGCCGTCCGAGGGCGGCAAAGTCCACCTCGGTCCGGATGCGGTAATCCGGTTCAGCCACCGATCACACCCAGCGCCCGCCCCACCCGCTCATACGCGGCCAGCGCCTGGTCGAGGTCCTCGCGGGTATGCTCGGCGGTCACGATGTTGCGGATGCGGGCCTGACCCCGCGGCACGGTCGGAAAGCCCAGGCCGACGGCGAAGACGCCCTCGTCCAGCAGGCGGCGGCTGGCCTCGAAAGCGGCCCCGGCCTCCCCGAACAGCACCGGCGTGATGGGCGTCTGGCTGCCCATCGTGTCGAAGCCCAGGCGGGCGAGTTCGGCCTTGAAATAGCGGGTGTTCTCCCACAGCCGCTCCATGAAGGAGGGATCGCGCTGCACCAGTTCCAGCGCGGCCGAGAGCGCGCCCACGACGGCGGGCGGCTGCGCGGTACTGAACAAGTAGGGGCGGGCGCGGTTGATCAGCAGCTCGCGCAGGTCGTGGTGCCCCGCCGCGTAACCGCCCACCGCGCCCCACGCCTTGCTGAGCGTGCCGACCTGAATCACGTCGTCGGCGTGTTCGTAGCCGAAGTGATGCACCGTGCCACGTCCCGCCTCGCCCAGCACGCCGGAGCCGTGCGCGTCGTCCACGTAGGTGACGGCGCCGTATTTGCGGGCCACCTCGATGAGCCGGTCGAGCGGCGCGATGTCGCCGTCCATGCTGAACACACCGTCGGTCACGACCAGCTTCAGGCCGCCGGTGTCGTTCTCCGAAAGGACCCGGTCGAGGTCTTCGGGGTCGGCGTGCTTGTAGATCTTCTTGGTGGCCTTGGTCAACCGCAGCCCGTCGATGATGCTGGCGTGGTTCAGCTCGTCGCTGACGACCAGGTCGCCTTCTCTCAGCAGTGTTCCGAGCACGCCCTGATTGGTGGTGAAGCCGCTCTGGAGCACCAGCGCGCTCCCGGTGTGCTTGAACTCGGCCAGTTGCCGCTCGAAGTCCTCGTGGATTTGCAGCGTCCCGGCGATGGTGCGGACGGCCCCCGCGCCCGCGCCCCACTCGCGCAGGTACTGCTCGGCCCGGGCCTTGATCTCGGGGTGGTCGGCAAAGCCCAGGTAGTTGTTGCTGGCGAGGTTCACCACGTCATGCCCGTCCACGCGGGTGCGGGCCCGCTGGGGAGCTTCCAGCACGCGCGGGTGAATCAGCAGGCCGCTGTCACGCAGGCCCGCGAGTTCCGCGCCCAGGCGGTCAGAGAGGGAAGTTGCCATGCGCGCAGTCTAGCGCGGTGGCTGACGCGCCCGATTTTTGCAGTCCGATTTCTGTAAGGGGCGCCTTCCTATACTGCCCCCAGGTTTCCCATGACGAATGCCGTGTACACCCTGATCGTGCGCGCCCTGTCCGGCATCGTGTCCGAACGCGCCGCTGAAACCCTGCTGCGCGCCGCCCTGCGCGAGCAGGGCCTCACCGCCGAGGGCGTGTCCGCCCGGGAGATGCAGCGCCTCCTCTCCGGCCCGCTGCTGACCCGCCTCGCGGGCGTGTTGCCCCCCGAACGTGCCCGCGCCGAACTGCGGGCGCTGGCCGCCCAGCTCCAGAAACACGACCCCAAGGCCCCCACCCTCTTCGCGGCCCCGGCCGCCGCCTGGGACGAGACGAACAGCACCCGCTGGGACGACGCCGAGGACTTCAGCGCCGACGACTTCGAATTCGACGATCCCGAGTACACCGCCGCTGCCGCCGAACGGTGTTATGCCCTGGACACGGCGGCCGGGCAGGAGGCGCTGATTCAGGACCTGGGAAGGATGCCGGGCGTGCAGGGCGTGCTGGTCTGCCGCGCGAGTGGCGAGGTGCTGCGCGAGCGGGCGCTGACGGACACGAAGAACCTCGGCGGCGTGATCGCCGCGACGGCCATGCTGTTCCAGAAACGCGCGCTGAACCTGATGTCCGCCGACATGGGCGGGCAGACCGTCTGTATGCGGCCCCTGGGCACGTACTGCGTGGCGGTGGTGGCGGGGCCGCAGGTGAACATCGGGCGGCTGCTGGCCGAACTCCAGCAGGTGCGGGAGGCGGCGTGAGCACAGCCCGCCGCCTGGCACTGCTCGCCGCGCTGGCCGCCGGGTCGGCGGGCGCGCAGGACCTCACCGCCTACCGCACGCTGGCGCAAAGTCTGGAAGCCGCCGCGCAGGTGCGGCCCAGCAGCGCCGAGCGTGCCCTGGCCGAACTGGACCGCGCCGAGGCCGCGTATGCCCAGCTCGCGCCGACCCTCCAGAACAAGCAGCTCCTGGGGGGCTTGCGAGGCACCCTGGACGGCGCGCGGGGCGCCCTGGCCCGCACCCCCGCCGAGGTGCAGGCCCAGGTGCTGCTCGCACGCGGCCTGATGCGCAAGGCCCTCTACGATCAGACCCTCACCCGGCTCGCCCACACGCCACCGGACCCGTCGCCTGAAAACAGTGCGGCGCAGGTGAAGCTGCTCGCCCACGAGTTCGGCCTGACGGGTGCCCCGGCGGCGGCCCTGCTGAATGATGCCCAGGCGGGGCATCTGGAGCGCGTCGCGTGGCGGCTCCAGGGCGCGGCGGCGTTGAAGGTGGCGTCTGCGCTGCAAGCCACCCCCGCCGAGCGCAGCACGGGCGCCTACGTGAAGCTGGCGCGCGGGGCGAGCTGGTTCACGGTGGTGCAGGACGCGGGCGCGCGGGAGCTGAAGGTCGCGCAGTTCGAAGACGCGCTGAAGCAGCTCACGGCGGGTGACCTCCCGGCGCTGACAGCCTCGCTGAAGACGTTGCGGCAGGGCACGGCCGCCCTCAATCAATCGCTGGCCACGCCGCCTGCCGTTGTCAGCAAGGCGGAGAAGCCCACAGCGGCGGCCCGGACGCCCACCCCCTCTCCGGCGACTGAATCCAGCCCGGCCAAGACGGCCACGCCTACGGCCCCCGTTCAGTCTCAGGCTCCGGCGGCAGATCCCACCTCCGGTGGCGTGGACGCCGCCTACACCGCCCTGGGCCGTGCCCTGACCGCCGCCGGACACGGCGACCCGGAAACCGCACGCGGCGAACTGGTCCGCGTTTCCGCCGCGCTCGCCGCTCTCCCCGCGACGCTGCGGAATGCCGCGGGCTACGACACCTTCGTGCGGGACCTGGCCGCCGCGCAGGAACGGCGGGGGCTGCGGCCCGGCGACGTGCAGGCGCTGATCGCGGAACTGGGGGGGCTGGAACGCGGCGTCACCGGGGAGGGGCGCAGCACCGTGGACGCGCTGTCGGCGGGCGTGGCGCGGACCTTCAGCGGCGGCCTGCGCGCCGTGGTGTTTCTGCTGCTGGCGCTGCTGGGGCTGGTGCCGCTGTACCTGCTGAACCTGGCGTTCGGCGGCCGCAATCCCTACTGGCGGGCGATCACCGCCGCGCTGGCACTGCTGCTGCTGCCGGTGTTTCTGGAAGGCGTGTTCGGGTTCCTGGGCTGGGTGGGCGACCTCAGCGGCGTGGCCTTCCTGCGCGCCGCGCCCAGCCTGACCCTCTGGCAGGGCGTGTACGGGCTGCCGCTGCGGGCGCTCTTCACCGCGCTCGCCATCGCCCTGGCCGCCTACGGCTTCCGGGGTCTGTGCGTGCAGTTCGGCCTGCTGGGCCGGAACAGCCCGGCCAAAATGGCGCCGCAACCCAGCCTGGACTGGGACGAGGAACCGACATGATTCAGCTCCCTGACGCCGGAGAACGCGCGTGACGGCCGCCCCCACTTCCTCCGAACCCCTCTACCGCCTCCCGGTGCGGCTGCTGGGCGACCTCGTCTCGCCCCGCGCGCTGGAACGCATCCTGCAAGACGCGGCGCAGGCCAGAGGACAGACGCCGGAGACGCTCGACGCCCCCACCCTGGAAGACATCCTCAAGCGCGAGGTGTTCAAGCGGCTGCAACTCAGCGTGCCCGCCGCGCTCGCCAAACGCCGGGTGTCGGACGTGATCAAGGAGCTGCTGGAGGCCACCCCGGCTCCTCCCATGCAGGCCAGCGGGGAACAGTCGCTGGGCGTGCTGGAGGAGGGCGCGCGGCGCTTTACCCTCTATTTCGACTGGCCGGAAACGCAGCGGCTGCGCGGCGTGCTGGGCGTGGCGCGGCAACAGCAGCAGGCCGGGCAGGACATCACCGCGCTGATCCGCGAGGGTCAGGACCTGATCACGCTGATGGAACGCCGCCTGCAAGAAGGGCTGGTCACGCAGGCGCAGGACCTGGCGGAGTTGCAGGCCGCCTTCCGGCGGGTGCAGGGGATGGGCGGCAAGGACGTGCGCCGCCTGGAAAGCCTGATCGCGCAGATCGAGGAGGCGCAGGGCCAGAGCGTGCTGCTCCCCGCCGAGGTGGAACGCGCGCGCAACATCACCTTCACTCTCCGCAAGCTGCTGGAATCGTCGGTGGTGCAGCCGCTCGAATCCAGCGAAGCCCCCGCGCCCCTCGACCCCGAGGCGCAGGCGCGCGTGCTAGCGCTGGAACAGGAACACGTCGCCCGGCAACTGGCCGACCTGGCGCGCGAGTTCGGGCCGGTGGTCCGCGCCCGCCCGGAGCTGGAAGAGCGCGTCCACGCCCTGCGCGCCGAACACGCCAGCGGCACGGTGAAGGCCGAGACGGTGAACGCCTGGCGCGCGGAACTGGAAGCCGTCCGTGACGCGGTGCTGGCCGCCCAGCGGGAGGAACTCGTGGGCATCGAGGCCCGCCTGACCACGCTGCCGGACAGTCCCGAGCTGACGGAAGCCCGCACCGCGCTGGACGTGGCCCGGCTCACGCTGGCGGGAGGCGGCCTCGCCACCGACGAACTGCGCGACCTGGGGGGCACCCTCGCCGCGCTGGAAGCGGCCCCCGCGCTGGCGGCGCGCCTGCTGGCCGGACAGCGCGAACTGTCCGAGGTGGAGCGTGCCGCCCGCGAGGTGCCCGGCGCCAGTGACGACCTCGCCCCGCACCTCGCCGCCGCCCGTGAGGCGCTGGGCCGGGGCGAGGACGTGGAGATCGATGCTCTCTGGGCCGCCCTGGAACGCCGCATGGGCGAGGCCGCGCAGCAGCGTCAGGACTTCGACGCCCGCGCCTACCATGTGATCCGCGAGTACGACACGGTCCGGCATCTGGCGGGCGAAACCACCCAGAAGCTGGGTCGCCTGGCCGACGCCCTGCGCGCCCAGCGCCGCCTGGGGCCGATGTCGGCGGACGCCCGCGAGCGTTACGCCCAGTCCCTCGAAGGCGCCGAGGCCCTGCTCGCGGAGGCCCGCGCCGAGTACCAGGCCGCCCAGGAGGTGACCGCCAGCTTCGGCGCGGACGCCCTCAGCGGTCTGCTGGATGTCTTTGACTTCGGGGGTGGCACGGGGGGTGACCTGTTCGGTACGGCGGCCCCCGCCGAGCAGACGCCCGAATCGTCCGACCTCCCCGATGACACCTGGCTGATCCGGGGAAGCACCGTCACGGCGGGCCGCCCCGACCCGGCGGTGCCCGGTGTCGCGGCCCTGCTGGAACAGGCGACGCTGCTGGACGTGCGGGTCCTGCGTTTCGAGGACGCACAGGGGGCCTGGGCGGCGCGGCAGGACGGCGCGGGCGGCTGGCGGCTGGCGCGCGGCCCCAACGCCGCCTTCCTCGAAGACCGGGTGGGGGACTGGCTGGCAACCGGCGAGGTCCGGCGTTAGCCTGCGGGCATGACGGCCCCCGCCCTGCCCCTCCTCCCCGGTGAGACGCGCCTGCTGCACGGACAAGGCGAGCAACGCGCCCTCGGGACGGTGTTCGCTCAGGCCCTGCCCGCGGGCGCGGTGCTGTTTCTGGAAGGCGAACTCGGGGCGGGCAAGACCACGCTGACGGGGGGGCTGGTGGCCGCGCTGGGCTTCGGTGACGCCGTGACCAGCCCCACCTACGCCCTGATACACGCCTACCCGGCAGCGGCGGGCCGCGTCCTGCACGTGGACGCCTACCGCGTGCGCGACGTGGCCGAACTGTACGAGATGGACCTGGAGGAGTTGATCCTGGGGAGCCGCCTCACCGTGATCGAGTGGGGCGAGGGCCTTTATGGCGACTACCCCGGCGCGCCGATCCTGCTTCTGGAGCATGTGGCGGGCGAGCCGGAGGTGCGGCGGGTCACCCGGCTCCGCTGACCCGGTTGTCCTGATACGGCGGGGCGTTCTCCCCTGCCCCGCTTCGCCGCTTGAGCCAGAATGCACGCATGTGGACGCTGGTGGTGAACTGCGGGAGCAGCAGCCTGAAATTCGCGCTGCTGAATTCCGCCACGGGTGAGACGCCGCTTTCCGGCCTGGCCGAGCGGCTGGGGTCGGACCTGGCCTCGGTGCGGGTGGACCGGGAGAACGAACGGGTGACGGTCCCGCTGCCGCGCGGCAGCTATCCGGAAGCCTTCGGCGTGTTGCTGGCCGAACTGGACGCGCTGGGGCTGCGGCGGGACGTGCGGGCCGTGGGGCACCGGGTCGTTCACGGCGGCGACCGCTTCAACACGCCGGTCCTGATCACGCCCGAGGTGGTGGAGGTCATCCGCGCCTGTATCCCCCTCGCGCCGCTGCACAATCCGGCGAACCTGGCCGGGATCGAGGCGGCGCGGGCGGCTTTCCCGGACCTGCCGCAGGTCGCGGTCTTCGACACCGCCTTTCACCAGTCCATGCCCCCCGTCGCCTACCGCTACGCGGTGCCGACCGACTGGTATACGCACTACGGCGTGCGGCGCTACGGCTTTCACGGCATCAGCCACGAGTACGTCGCGGGCGAGGCGGCGCGGCGGCTGGGCCGCGACCCCTCCGGGTTGAACCTCGTCACGGCGCACCTGGGGAACGGGTGCAGCGTGGCCGCCGTGCAGGGCGGGCGCAGCATCGACACCAGCATGGGCCTCACGCCGCTGGAGGGGCTGGTGATGGGCACCCGCAGCGGCGACGTGGACCCCGGCCTGCCCGACTACCTCGCGCGGGAGGCGGGCCTGAGCCTCCCCGGGATCACGGCGGCCCTGTACCGGGAAAGTGGGCTGCTGGGTTTATCGGGCCTCACCAACGACATGCGCGAACTGGAGGAGGCCGCCCGGCAGGGGAACGAGAACGCGCGGCTGGCGGTGGACATCTTCGTCTACCGCCTCGCCAAGGCCATTGCGGGGATGGCGACCGTGCTGGGCACGCTGGATGCCCTCGTCTTCACGGGCGGGATCGGGGAGAACAGCGCCACCGTGCGCGCGGCCACCCTCGCCCGCCTGGGCCTGCTGGGCTTCCGGCTGGACGAGGCGGCGAATGCGCAGGCAGTGCGCGGCCAGGGGGGCGTCATCACCTCCGGCGGCGTGCCCGCCCTGGTCGTGAACACGAACGAGGAGCTGATGATCGCCCGCGAGACGGCGTGGGTGGTGGCGGGTGGAGCATAGGTAGCTTGCGGGTGAAGGATCGGTCATCCCATCTGCGTACCCCCTCACCCCGCTGCTTCGCAGCTCTACGAGTCCCGCAAGGGGAGAGGGGGGTGGACGACAACGCCGTCCCATTGCCGGAAAACCTCCCAGATAATGGAACTGTCTTCACCATTGCCTAGACCCTCAGACCACTCCGAAGGAGCCTCCCCATGAAAACTCTCTTCGTCGCCCCCACCCGCAACGGCGTGGGCCTCACCAGCACCGCGCTGGGGCTGCTGCGCGCGCTGGAACGGCAGGGCCTCAAGGTCGCCTTTCTGAAGCCCATCGCGCAGACGCACGAGACCGCACCCGACGACTCGGTGCATTTCGCGCGCACGCTGGCCCACGCGGTCACGCCCGACCCGATTCCGCTGTCGGTGGCGGAAGAGCAGCTCAGCCAGGGGCAGGAAGAAGACCTGATGGAGAGCGTGGTCGCGCTGGCGCGGGAGGCTGCGGCGGGCGTGACGGGCGGCGCGGACGTGCTGGTCGCGGAGGGCCTGGCGCTGAATGAGCGCAACAACTACGCCGGGCGGCTGAACGCCAGCCTGGCGCGCAACCTGGAAGCGGACGTGGTGCTGGTGTCCAGCCTGTCCGGGGTCACGCCCGCCGCACTGGCCGACGAGTTGGAGATCGCCGTGCAGGCCTACCGCCGCTCGGACGGCTCGGGCCTGGCCGGGTACGTGCTGAACTTCGCGCCGCTGGAACTGGATTTCGGGGGACTGCTGGCCGAACTGCGGGCGCGCAGCCGCGTCCTGGCAAGCGGCGAGCTGCCGCTGCTGGGCGTGATCGCGCAGTCCCCGGCACTGGGTGCCCCCCGCACGCTGGACGTGGCCCGCTATCTGGGGGCCGAGATTCTCAACGAGGGCGAGGCGGGGCTGCGCCGCGTCACCAGCACGGTGGTCACGGCCCGCAGCGTCCCCAAGATGGCCGACCTCTTCACTTCGGGCGCGCTGGTCGTCACCCCCGGTGACCGCGAGGACGTGGTGATGGCGGCGTCCCTCTCGCACCTCAGCGGGGTGCCGCTGGCGGGCCTGATGTTCACGTCCGGCAGCGCCCCCGAGGCGTCCATCGAGAAGCTGTGCCGGGCCGCGCTCACCAGCACCCTCCCGGTGCTGCGGGTGGAGACGAACTCCTATAACACGGCCTCGCGCCTCTCCCGGATGGACGCCCGCGTGCCGCACGACGACCTGGAACGGATGGAACGCATCATCGACTTCATCGCGGACCGGCTGGACACGGTGCCCCTCGGGACCCGGCTGCGCGCGCCCGGGGGAGACGAACGCCGCCTGCCCCCCAGCGCCTTCCGCTACGAGCTGATCCAGAAGGCCCGCGCCGCGGGCAAGCGCATCGTGCTGCCGGAGGGGGACGAGCCGCGCACCGTGCGCGCCGCGATCCGCTGCGTGGAGAAGGGGATCGCCCGCTGCGTCCTGCTCGCCAAACCCGAGAAGGTGCGGCAGGTGGCGGAGGGGCAGAGCCTCACGCTGCCGGAGGGGCTGGAGGTGCTGGACCCCGAGAGTATCCGGGCCAACTACGTCGCCCCGATGGTGGACCTCCGCAAGAGCAAGGGGCTCACCGCCCCGATGGCCGAGGCGCAACTGGAAGACAACGTCGTGCTGGGGACGATGATGCTGGCGCTGGGCGAGGTGGACGGCCTGGTGTCGGGCGCGGTGCACACGACCGCGAACACCGTGCGGCCCGCCCTGCAACTGATCAAGACGGCGCCCGGCGTGCGGCTCGTCTCCTCCATCTTCTTCATGCTGATGCCCGAGCAGGTGCTGGTGTACGGCGACGCGGCGATCAACCCCAACCCCAATGCCGAGGAACTCGCGGACATCGCCATCCAGTCGGCGGACAGCGCCAGGGCGTTCGGTATCCCGCCGAGGATCGCCATGCTGAGCTACTCCACCGGCGAGAGCGGCGCGGGCGAGGACGTGGAGAAAGTGAAGGTCGCCACCCAGCTCGTCCGCGAACGCCGCCCCGACCTCCCGGTGGACGGTCCCCTGCAATACGACGCCGCCTCGGTCCTCAGCGTGGGTCGCCAGAAAGCCCCGAACAGCCCCGTCGCGGGCCGCGCCACCGTCTTCATCTTCCCCGACCTCAACACCGGCAACACGACGTACAAGGCGGTGCAGCGCGCGGCGGGCGTGGTCGCCGTCGGGCCGATGCTCCAGGGCCTGAGGAAGCCCGTGAACGACCTCTCGCGCGGGGCATTGGTGGATGACATCGTGTACACGATTGCGCTGACGGCGATTCAGGCGACGCAGGGCAGTTAGTGGGAAGTGGTGAGTGGTCAGTGGGAGCAGAAGCTAGAGCCTCCACTGCGCTTTTCCACTCACCACTGACCACTTCCCACTCACCGGTACACGTCCCCCCGGCTCAGCGGCACCCCTGCCCGTCCTTCCTCGTCCGGCTTGGCGAGGAGGCTCTGGAAGATGGCGAGCTGGCCGTTGCGGAAGTAGTTCACGCAGGCGGCCAGGTACAACCTCCACAGCCGGAAACGCTGCTCGCCGACCAAGGCGCGGGCCTCGTCGCGGTGGGCTTCGAGGTTGCGCGACCAGTTGGCGAGGGTGCGGGCGTAGTGTTCGCGCAGGTTCTCCACGTCGCGGACCTCGAACTGGGCCTGCTCGGCGTGCTGGAGGGTTTCCCAGAGAGGGAGCAGTTCGCCGTCGGGGAAGACGTACTTCTGGTTGAAGTTGCCCGAGGCCAGCACCTGCACCCACTTGGGGAGTTTCGATTGCTGGACGCCCGCCGCGATGGCGTGGTTCATCATCAGACCGCCCGGCTTCAGCACGCGGTAGGCGGTGGCGAAATATTCGGGCATGTTGCGGCGGCCCACATGTTCGGCCATGCCGACGCTGCTGATCTTGTCGAACTGCCCCTGCACGTCGCGGTAGTCGCGCAGTTCCAGGCGGACGAGGTCGCCCAGGCCCGCCGCCTCCACCCGCGCGCGGCCCTCGCGCAGTTGCGCTTCGGAGAGGGTCACGCCCAGCACCTCGACCCCGTAATGCTCGGCAGCGTAGATCGCCAGGCCGCCCCAGCCGCAGCCGATGTCGAGCAGCCGCTCGCCCGGCTCCAGGCGCAGCTTGCGGCAGATGTGTTCCAGCTTGGCCTCCTGCGCCTGGTCGAGCGTCTCGGCCCCGGTCGGGAAATAGCCGCAGGAATACACCATGCGGTGGTCCAGCCACAGCTTGTAGAAGTCGTTGGAGATGTCGTAGTGGTAGGTGACGGCCTGCTGGTCGCGCTCGCGGGTGTGGGGCTCGCCATGCAGTTGCGCGGTGACCGGGTGGGGCGCGGGCCCGGCATGGCGGCGCAGGGTCTGGACCTCCCCCAGCAGCCGCGCGATCTGTGCGGCACTGAGCGGCTTGTCAAAGGCCTCGGTGAGGCCCGCCACCGCGCTCACGTCCCCCTCGATCTCGAAGTCGCCGCGCAGGTAGGCCTCGCCCAGCGCGATGTCCAGCGGCAGGCGCAGCATGCGGCCCAGGGAATGCTCGCTGTTCAGGATCAGCCGCGCCGCCGCGGGTTGCACGGTCGCGGGCAGGACGGTGCCGTCCCAGAGCTGCACGTCGAAGGGGCGCTTCTGGGGCAGCGCCGCTTCCAGCACGTCCAGGGCGGCGGCGCGAAGCTGCTCGGATGTGGGGGGCGTCTGACGGGCTTGCCGGGCCGCCAGGGCAGCAGCGGTCAGTCCGGCGGCCAGCCAGGCCACCTGCTGTCCGGAAGGCGAACGAACGGGGCTGAGCCGACCATTCCGCGCTGAAGCAGACATAGTAGCCGGAGCATAGGCCCGCTCCTCTGACCAGAACTTGAGACGTTCAACAGCGGACGTTCATCGTCTACTTGCCCACCCCAGCAACACCACTCCGGCCAGCACCGCGATCAGGTCCGGCGCGTAGGCGGCCAGGGCGGGCGGCACGGCGCCGTTCTCGCCCATCACCCGGAAGACGCTCCAGGTGGCGTAGTACGCGAAAGACAGCAGCAGGGCCCACACCAGCCCCAGGTTCTGCCCGCTGCGGAAGGCAAACACGGCGAGGCTCACCACGAAAAAGGCCAGGGCCAGCGCGGCCAGCGGTTCAGCAAACTTGCGGTGCAGCGCGGTGAAATCGGCAGGTGCGCGCACGTTCTGCTGGCGGTAGGTGTTCGTCCGCGCGATCAGGTCGGGGAGGGGCAGGTAGATCGGCTTGAGGCTGGCGTCCCCGCCGTCGAAGCTGGCCTGCACGTCCTGCACCGGCAACGTGCCCCGCTGGAAGGTCAGGACCGTGACGGGCCGGGCATTCTGAAAGGTGACCCGCTGCCCGTCCTCCAGCTCCAGCACGTTGCTGCCGGGTTCCAGGCGACCCCGCCGCGCCGTGATCACCTCGCGGGGGGGCAGGCCCGCCTGCATGGTCACGATCCGCAGATCACGCAGTTCGCCGCCCGGCAGCGCTTCCCCGACGCTGATGGCGCGGTTCAGCGCGTCACGCAGCACCAGCCCGCCCGACTGACCGTCCCGCGCCCCCAGCCCGATCACGCGGGGATTGTCCAGCACGATCTCACGCTGCACGGCCTGGGCCTGCACCTTGGCGCGCGTGACGAGCACCTCACTCAGCCCGAAGGACACCAGGGCGACGCCCGCCGCCAGCAGCAGCACCGGCCGGAACAGGCGCGAGGCGGGCACGCCGCTCGCCAGCGCCGCCTTGATCTCCGAGTCGGCGGCCAGGCGCGAGAGGCCCAGCAGCGCCGCGAACATCAGCGCGATGGGGAGGGCCTGCGCCACCGCTTCGGGAATGTTCAGCGCCACCAGCCGCGCGACCAGCAGCGGGTTCGCACCCTTGGCCAGCAGCGGCGCGATGGCCCCCTCCAGCAGCGCCAGCAGCAGCAGCACGATCACGACCGCCAGCGCCCCCACCAGCGGCGGCAGAATCTCGGCCAGGACGTAACGCTCGAAGCGCCTCATCGCGGGAACCTCACCGCAGCCTCCAGGCCAGCACGGTCGCCAGCAGCAAAAAGGCCAGGCTGGGCAGCCAGGCGGCCAGCGTGGGCGCCAGCGCCCCCACCCGCGCGAGCTGCGGCACGCTGATCCACAGCACGTAGAACATCACCAGAAACACCACCGTCGCCGCAAAGCCCGCCGCGCGGCTCCGCAGCAGCAGGCCCAGCATTCCGGCCGCCAGCGCGAACACCACCGGCGTGACCGGATCGGCGTACCGCCGGGCGAGCTGAAAGGCGTCGTCGCGGCGCTCCTGGGGCGTGCCGCGTTCGGACGCCAGCCGCGTGCGCAGTTCGGGCGTGCTGACCTGCTCGGCGGGGGACTGTGGCGGGTCCAGGGTGTCGGCCTGGGACAGGACCAGCGGGGTCTTCAGTTGCCGGGGGTCCTCGCCGGGGCGGGTAATCCAGGCATTCGGCAGCGTCCAGGTGTGCGCCCGGGTGTCCCAGGTGCCACTGTTGGCCGTGACCGTCTCCTGCCCGCGCTGCACCAGCACCCCTTCGAGCTGCGCGACGTGGCCGCCCGCGTTGTTGGTGACGCGCCCCGCGTAGAAGAGCGCGCCCGGCGGCGCGAAGGTGTAGTTCTCCTGGCTGGGCGGCGGCGGCGTCTGGCCGTAGATGGTGTACCAGGCGCGGTCCCAGCGTTCCTGCCCGCCCGGCACGACATACCCGGCATTCACAAAGGCCACCGCGCCCACCAGCAGGAACGGCAGCGCCAGCGGCCACACCAGGCCCAGCGGCCGCACTCCCGCCGCGAACATCGCCTTCAGTTCGCTGTCGCCCTGCAAGCGCCCGAAGGCCAGCAGCACCGCGAACGGCACGGCCAGCACCAGCGAGCGGTTCAGCACGTTGGGCGCGATGGCCCCGAACGCCGCCAGCGCCTCGGGCAGCGTCGCGTGGTACAGCAGCAGGTAGCTGACGGTCGTGCTGAGGGTGTCGGTCAGTTGCAGGATCAGAAACAGGGCCAGGCCCGCCGCATACCAGCGCAGCACCTCGCGCAGCACGTAGCGGTTCAGCGTGAAGGGCACGGGCGGCATTCTAGCGGGAGACAGATGAGGACGAGACAGAGGACCAGCGGGAAAAAAGCGAAAGGGCCGGAGCCTCCGCCCCAGCCCCGACCGTTGGCCCTCCGCCCCCCTCACCCCGCCTGCGCCGGGCTGTCCCACAGCGAACGCTCACGCCGGGCGACCTCCTCGTGGAGCCTCAGGATCGCGGCGTTGCCCTGCGCGCCCCGTTCGGCGATGGCGCGGGCGGTGGCGGTGTCGAGGTAGGCGAGGCGCAGCAGTTCGTCGGTCCGCAGGCCGTCGCGGGTCTGCTTGACGCCCCGCTCGCGCCGGATGGTGGCCGAGTCGGTGCCCAGCACGCTGCGGTTGCTGATGCTGCCCAGTTGCCCGTAGACCGGCCCCTCACCGCCGTGCCGGGCGACGGTGCTCATCAGTTCGCGGCGGGCACCCGTGCTTTCCAGGCGGGCGGCCAGCCAGCGCCGCGCTTCGGGGTCGGCGTTGCGCTCCGCGATCTGCGCGGCCAGGCGAACGTCGCCGGTCAGGGCGCGGGCCAGCAGGGTCTGCGCCCGCTTGCGCCAGCGCCGCGCCTCGGGCGTGTCGAGCGTGAAGGCGAGCCGCGCAAACTCGCCGGGATCGAGCGTGGCTTCCAGCCCGAGGCCGAAGTCCCGTTCGGGGCTGTGCAGGTCGTATTCGTCAGCGAAGGTGGCCCAGTTTTCGGGCATGGGCACCCCCAGAGTATTCAGGGCGGTCGCGGCGTGCAGCAGGCCGTCCGCGCTGGCGGGCAGGCGCTGCGTGCCGAATTCCAGAGTGATAGGAGCGGTCTTCATGCGTATATTTTAGCACCTTTTACGCTAGAAACATAACTCATCCGCAGATGGGCACCTACCCTCTTTTACGTCCAGCCGCTGATTCAGCCTCCCTCACCCCGCCCTTCCAGCACGGCGAGCGCGGCCAGGGCTGCCGCCAGTTCCGTCTGCGCCGTGCGCCCGGGGGCCGCCAGCGGCGTCAGCCGGGCGACATCGGCCCGGACCTGCTCGTCCAGCAGGTTGTCGCCCTCGCGCAACAGGTGGGGGCCGTAGCGGAGCGCGGCGGCGGAGGGCAGACCCGCGTAGGCCGGGTCGGGACCGTCGCGGCGCTCCAGGCGCAGCACCGGATAGGGCCAGTAACCGGGAATCAGCCGCTCCGCCGTCAGGTGGTAGCCGTGCTCACGTGCCCAGACCCGCAGGGGCCGCGGCGAATCGTTGGGCTGCACAACCAGCGCGGGCGGCAGCCGTTCCCCGGCCCGGCGCAGGATGCCCGCCACCGTGCCCGCCCCCATGCCGGTGAGGCTGGCGCTGTCCACTTCCCCCGGCACGAGGGGCGCGAAGCCGTCGCCAGCGCGCACCTCCAGGCGGCCTGCCAGCCGGGCACGGGCGGCGTTTCGCCGGGCCAGGGCCAGCGGACCGGGGTTGAGTTCCACGACCACGCAACGCTCCGCCCGGCCTTCGCGCAGCAGCCGGATGGGCAACTTCGCGTGATCGGAGCCGATATCCGCGTGAACGTCGGCGCGGATCAGCTCCAGCACGGCCTCCAGGCGGGCGTCAAGGGTGGGCGCCTTCATCCGGCCTCCCCTCCTCCACCTGCGCCGGGGCCTGGCCGCGCAGCACCACGCTGTAGGCCCCCACCGCCAGAATCACGGCGGCGACGGCGGCCCCGTAGGTCAGAATCTCGGTGCCACCTGTCCATTCCAGCGCCACCGCGAAGAAGTTGACCGCCAGCGCCGTGATCACCACGCCGATCAGCTTCTGCTTGAGGTCGTCGAAGGTGCGGACGTGCAGCCAGGCGGGCACGTTGCGGAGTTGCCCGATAAAGAGGGCCTGGAGGCCCAGGCTGATGATCAGGAGCGCCATCCCCACCAGCAGCGTGTCGGCCTGCTCGACGGCGGCGACCAGCAGGTGCTTGGTGGTGTTCGCCTCCCCCAGATGGCGGAAGGCGTCCCCGATGGTGTAATACGCCTGAAAGATGGCCGCGATGAACAGCGCCAGGCTGAAGGCGAAGGAACTCAGCACACCCAGTTCCACGATCAGCCGCGTGAAGCCGAAGGCCCGCGCCACCGTGCGGGAGGCGGCAGGAGTGGCGGGCGGACGGGAACGGCTCACGCGCCCAGCATACGGTCAGCCCGCCGTCCCGGGCTCCAGAAACTCGACCGGGTCGCCCACGCGAATGACGCCCCCCGAGATCACCCGCGCCGTCAGCCCGCCGTGCCCGCGCACCGCGTTGTAGCCGCCCTCGCCCAGCGTCTCCTCCATCCGCGAGCAGGGGTGGCATTCCCCGGTCCCCTCCAGCACCACCTCGCCCACCCGGAAGCGGGCGTCCTTGAGCGCCAGCAGCGAAAGGCCGCCGATCAGCAGGTTCCGGCGCAGGTGCTCGGGCCGGACCTCCTCCAGCCCGGCCAGCGCCGCGATCACCGGCAGATGCTCAGCCTGGAGCAGCGTGACTTGACGCCGTCCGGGTCCGCCGGGAACGGGCGTGGCCTCACTGGGCGTAGGCACCTCACCCGGTTCGCCGGTCAGGGCGCGCAGCCGGGGAGGGGCGGTCTTGCCGTGGTCCCCGATCAATCCGACCAATGGATGCACCTCCGCCTCCGGCACGCTGAGGACGGGGGCGCGGCGGGCCTCACGCAGCCCGATCCACTCCAGACGGCCCGCGCGGGGAAAGGTGGCCCGCAATTCCTGAATGGTCTTCACGGGGAGCAGAGTACGGGAAGGCGCCGGTCTTGCTACACTGCCCCCATGAGGCGTCTGACCCGACGTGCGTATCGACCCCGCCGCTGAGGTGGGCGGGTCAGTCACAGCCTGAAATCCAACCCCGAAGCGGCGCACCCGGCGAGAGCGAGTGCGCCGCCGCCTTTTGGAGAGTCCATGACCGCAACCGATATCCGCCCGAACCTGCCCGTCGACCAACAGATCGAGATTCTCAAGCGCGGTGTGGTGGACCTCGTGACCGAGGACGACCTGCGCCGCAAGCTGGAGGAGGGCCAGCCGCTGCGCGTCAAGCTCGGCGCCGACCCCACCCGCCCGGACCTGCACCTCGGCCACGCGGTCATTCTGCGCAAGATGCGGCAGTTTCAGGACCTCGGGCACAAGGTGATCATGCTGATCGGTGACTTCACCGCGATGATCGGGGACCCCAGTGGCAAGTCCAAGACCCGCCCGCCCCTCACGCTGGAGGAGACGCGCGCCAACGCCCAGAGCTACCTGGAGCAGTGCAAGCTGATCCTGCGCGACGAGCCAGAGGTGCTGGAACTGCGCTTCAACGGCGAGTGGCTGGAGCCGCTGGGCTACGCGGACGTGATCCGCCTCGCCAGCCGGTACACGGTGGCCCGCATCCTGGAACGCGACGACTTCACCAAGCGGCTGGGCGCCGGGACGCCCATCAGCCTCCACGAGCTGCTCTACCCGCTCACGCAGGGCTACGACAGCGTGGCGCTCCACGCCGACGTGGAACTCGGCGGCACCGACCAGCTCTTCAACAATCTGGTCGGGCGGGCGCTGCAACGCGACTACGGCCAGGAACCGCAGGTGGTGATGACGCTGCCGCTGCTGGTCGGCCTGGACGGCACCGAGAAGATGTCCAAGAGCCTGGACAACTACATCGGCCTGACCGACGCGCCGGAGCTGATGTTCGCCAGGCTGATGAAGGTGCCCGACCCGCTGCTCGAAAACTACTTCACCCTGCTGACCGACCTGCCGCAGGAACGCATTCAGGAACTGCTGGCCGGGCACCCGGTCGCCGCGCACCGCGAACTCGCCCGCCAGGTGGTCGCCTGGCTGCACCCCGAAGCGGACCTGGACGCCGCCGAGGAACGCTTCAGGGCCGTGGCGAAGGGCGGCATTCCCGAAAACCTCCCCACCGTGACGGTGCCGAGGGAGGAACTGGGCGAGAACGGCGTCAGCATGGCGCGGCTGGTGGTGCTGGCGGGCCTCGAACCCAGCAACGGCGCGGCCCGCAAGCTGATCCAGAACCGGGGCCTGAAGCTGAACGGCGAGACGTACACCGAGCCGCAGGGCCTGCTCCGTCAGGAAGACTTCACCGGAGAGGGCGGCGCGGTCCTCCAGAAGGGCAAGGACCGCTTCGCGAGGCTGGTCCTGGGGTCCTGACCCATCCGGTCCGTGGGCGGGGCCTTCCCGGGGCTGCTGTCGCCCGCTGTCCGCTCAACAAGTGGAGAAGTTTTACACAGGCGACTGTGGATAACCCTGACCTCTGTGGATAACGTGCTGAACGTCATTCCATCTCGTCGCCGCCCGAAGTTATCCACATTCCGGGTGTGGAAAAATCCGCTCCCTGTGGATAAAAACGAGGAAGGCCACTCACATGAAGGCGAGGGGCCGTTTCTTTTAAAGGTCCGGTGAAGAATTAAACCCGGTCGCTCAGGTCTTCCTCACGGAGCCGTTCGACACGCAGCATGTTGGTGGTGCCGCGCACACCGAAGGGGACGCCAGCGGTGATCACGTACCGGTCGCCCACATCCGCGAGGCCGCTCTTTTTCAGATCGTCGTTGGCGATGCGGACCATGTCGTCGGTGTCGCGCGGGTCCTCGCTGAGCATCGGCACGACGCCCCACAGCAGGGCCATCTGGTTGCGGGTCTGCTCGTTGGGCGTCAGGGCCAGGATGGCGAGGGGCGGGCGGTACTTCGCCACGCGGGCCGCCGCGCCACCGGTGCTGGTAAAGGTCACGATGGCGGAGGCCTCCAGCTTCTCCCCGATGGAGCAGGCCGCGAAGGCGATGGCGTCCTGCGCCAGTTCGGTTTCCACGACCAGTTGCCGCTGCATCAACACGTAGTGTTCACTGGCCTCGGCCTCCCGCGCGATGCGGTCCATCATCGCGACCGCCTCGACCGGGTAGTGCCCGGCGGCCGACTCGGCGCTGAGCATCACGGCGTCGGTGCCGTCGTAGATCGCGTTGGCCACGTCGGACGCCTCGGCGCGGGTGGGGCGGGGCAGGTTGATCATGCTCTCCAGCATCTGCGTGGCGGTGATCACCGGCTTCCCGGCCTCGCGGCACAGGCGGATCAGGCGCTTCTGGATGGTCGGCACCTGCTCGGGCCGCATCTCCACGCCCAGATCACCGCGCGCCACCATGACGCCGTCCACTTCCCGGAGGATGTCCTCGAAGCGGTCCACCGCCTGCGGCTTCTCGATCTTGGCCATCAGCTTGGCGCGGCTGCCGAAGCGGGCCAGGTAGTGCCGGGCCAGCAGCAGGTCGTCCCGCGAGCGCACGAACGACAGGGCCACCCAGTCCACGCCCAGTTGCGCGCCGAATTCCATGTCCTGCACGTCCTTCTCGGACAGGGCGGGCACGGCGAGGTCGGCCTGGGGCACGTTGATACCCTTGTTGTTCTTCAGCACGCCGCCGATCCCCACGGTGGTCAGGATGTCCTGGCCGCGCACCTGATCGACCTTGAGGGCCAGGTTGCCGTCGTCGAGCAGCAGGATCATGCCGGGATGCACGTCCAGCGCGAGGCCCTTGTAGGTGCTGCTGACGCGCGAGTTGTCCCCCTCCACGTCGTCCATCGTGATGGTGAACTTCTGCCCGGCCTCCAGCGTGGTCGAGCCTTCCTGAAAGCGGCCCACCCGGATTTTCGGCCCCTGGAGGTCTTGCAGGATGCCGATGGTCACGCCCTTGCGCGCCGCCAGTTCCCGCACCATCTGCACCGTCTGGCGGTGGTCCTCGGGTTCCCCGTGGCTGAAATTCATCCGGACCACGTTCAGCCCCGCGTCGATCATCCGCCCCAGCGTCTGGGGGTCGCGGCTCGCCGGGCCGATGGTGGCGACGATCTTGGTTGCTCGGTCAAAGTGTTTCATGTGTTGGAATCCCTTCCAAAGAAGCTTGCAGGGGTCAGCCGTCAGCTTTCAGGTTTTGCTGATGGCTGACGGCTGATCGCTTCCTACCTCAGCACCTTGCGGCCCGGGTACACCGCCCGGTCACCGAGCTGGTCCTCGATCCGCAGGAGTTGGTTGTACTTGGCGATGCGGTCGGAGCGGCTGGCGCTGCCGGTCTTGATCTGTCCGGCGTTGGTGGCGACGGCGAGGTCCGCGATGAAGGCGTCTTCCGACTCGCCGGAGCGGTGGCTGATGACGGTGCCGTAGCGGCTGCGCTTGGCGAGTTCGATGGCGTCCATCGATTCGGTCAGGGTGCCGATCTGGTTCACCTTCACCAGGATCGCGTTCCCCACGCCCGTCTCGATGCCGCGCGCCAGGCGCTCGGGGTTGGTCACGAACAGGTCGTCGCCCACGAGCTGCACGCGGTCGCCCAGGCGCTGCGTGAGGAGCTGCCAGCCGTCCCAGTCGTCCTCAGCGAGGCCGTCCTCGATGCTCACGATGGGATAACGGCTGGTCCAGTCAGCCCAGAAGTCCACCATCTCGGCGGTCGAGAGGGTCCGCCCCTCGCTCTCCAGGTGGTACTGGCCGCCTTTGTAAAGCTCGGTCACGGCGGGGTCCAGCGCGATGGCGATGTCCCGGCCCGGCTCGTACCCGGCCTTCTGGATCGCTTCGAGCAGGACTTCCAGCGCCTCCTCGTTGCTCTTGAGGTCCGGCGCGAAGCCGCCCTCGTCGCCCACGTTGGTGTTGTAGCCGCGCCCCGAGAGGACTTTTTTCAGGGCGTGGAAGGTCTCCGCGCCGTAGCGCAGCGCCTCGCGGAAGGTGGGGGCACCGACCGGCATCACCATGAACTCCTGAAAGTCCACGTTGTTGTCGGCGTGGGCGCCGCCGTTGATCACGTTCATCATCGGCACCGGCAGCGTCTTGGCGTTGCTCCCGCCCAGGTAGCGGTAGAGCGGCACGCCGAGTTCGTTGGCGGCCGCGCGCGCGGTGGCGAGGCTGACCGCCAGGATGGCGTTCCCGCCCAGGCGGCCCTTGTTGGGCGTGCCGTCGACTTCGAGCATCGCGGCGTCCACTGCCCCCTGGTCGGAAGCGTCCAGGCCCACCACGGCGGGACCCAGGACCTCGTTCACGTTCTGAACGGCCTTCAAGACACCCTTGCCGCCGTACCGCTCGCCGCCGTCACGCAGTTCCAGCGCCTCGTGGCTGCCGGTGCTGGCGCCGCTGGGCACGATGGCGCGGCCGGAGAAGCCGCTGTCGAGGAACACCTCGGCCTCCACGGTCGGATTCCCACGCGAGTCCAGCACTTCACGGGCGATGACTTTCTCGATGTTCATGCTTTGCCTCCCAGAATTCAAACCCACGGCAGTAGGTGTAGCCCGGACACTATAAGCGGCCCAGGTCAGATGTCGATGCATCCGGTCTAAGCCAGGCGCGAGGATGGCCCGTGCGGCGCCGGATTGGCCCCTTAAACGCGCAGCGTGACCATCACGGCCATGTACCCGCCCCCCCCGCTCGCGCGGAAGATGGCGGGGCTGGTGGAGCCGGAGAAGAGCAACTCGGCGTCGCCCTCGATGGGACCCAGGGCATCCAGCACGTGCCGCGCGTTGAAGGCCAGGCTCATCGCCGGTTCGGGGCCACCCTGCGTCACGTCCAGCGTGTCCTGCGCGCGCCCGTAATCGCCCTCGGCGGCCAGGCGCAGCTTGCCCTCGCTGACGAGGAACTCGACCCGGTTGTTCGCGTTCTTGTCGGCCAGCACGGCCACGCGGCCCACCGCTTCCTTCAGCGCGGTGGCTGGCAGCGTGACCTGGAGCTTGATGTCCTTGGGGATCACGCGCTCGTAGTCCGGAAACTCGCCGTCGAGCAGCTTGAGGTTCATGCGGACGCGGTCGGTCGTCACGCTGAGCAGGCCCTCGCCATAGGTGAAGCGGGCCTCGCCGTCCCTCAGCACGCGGATCAGTTCGTCGGCGCTGCGGGCCGGGACGATCAGGTTCCTGCCGTCGCCGCTGGCCGGAAAGTCGCGGATGGCGACCCGGTAGCCGTCCGAGGCGACCACGCGGGCCGAGTCGGGCCGGTGTTCCAGCTTGATGCCGCGAAAGACTGCCTGAAAAGCCTCGTTGCTGGCCGCATAGCGCACGCTGCTGAAGGCACGGGCCAGTTCGGCGGCGTCGAGGCTCACGTCGGCGTGCGCGGGGAAGGAGAGCGGCGGGTACGCTTCCAGGTCCCCGGTCTGGAGCTTGAAATCGCTGCCGCCCGACCGCACCGAGAGTTCGTTCCCGGTGATTTCGAGTTCGACCAGTTCCCCTCCCAGATTCCGCACGATCTGCGCGAACAGGTGGGCGGGCACCACGAAGCTCTGGGGGTCCTGCACTTCCGCCGGAACGAAGCACGACAGGTCGATTTCGAGGTTGGTCCCGCTGAGGGTCAGCCCGGCTTCCGAGGGCTCCACCTTCAGGGCGGTCAAGAGGGGATTGCTGCTGCGGCTGGGGATGACACGTTCCAGAAGGCCGAGGCCTTCACTCAGGGTTTTCTTGGTGACATGCGCTCTCATGGTTCCCCTCTCTGGGTTTGTCCCTATCTTTTACCTGTTCTTAAAACTAAAAAAGATAGTAGTAGTAGTAGTAGGGCCTGTGGAAACTGTGGAAAAGTGCCCTAGACGCCGTGTAGAAAGGGAAAAGTTATCCCCAGGGGGGTTGTGGATAAGTAACAAACCCTGTGGATAACCTGTGGATAACTCGGGGGGTTTTCCACAGGCCCAAATGACCACCCGGTTATCCACAATTTTATCCACAGGAAAAACGGGGTTTTCCACAGGTTATCCACAGGGTTATCCACAGAAAGTGAAAGTTTGCACACGGATTTGGAACGGAATTTGGAACTTATTCTGCCACCAAAAGAAATGTTGATGAGGTTACGTATCATTTTCCTCATCTTCCACATCCTGAAGGTGGCGCCGAAGGGCATCGACCGAGGCCGTCAAGTTGGGGTCTTTGCCCAGTTGTTCCGTCACTTTGGAGACGGCGTGCATCACCGTGGAATGGTCGCGGCCGAAAAACTGCCCGATCTCCGGCAGCGAGTGGTCGGTCAGCTCGCGGATCAGGTACATCGCCACCTGCCGGGGCACGACCACCTCGCGGACGCGGCCCGAGCCGCGAATCACGTCCGGCGGCATGTTGAAGTGCGCGGCGGTCGAGCGCAGCACGTCCATCATCTCGACCTTGACTTCCTGCGGCGCGAACACGTTGCTGAGCGCCTTGGCCGCCACCGCGCGCGAAAACGGCACGCTGTTGAGGCTGGCAAAGGCCACGACGCGCATCAGCGCCCCCTCCAGCTCGCGGATGTTGCTGGTGACCTGCCGGGCGATCAGTTCCAGCACTTCCTGGGGAATGTCGATGCGGTTGTGTTCGGCGTTCATCTTCAGGATCGCCACGCGCGTCTCGAACTCGGGGGACTGGATGTCGGTGATCAGGCCCCACTCGAAGCGGCTGCGGAGGCGGCCTTCGAGCGTCTGGATGTCCTTGGGCGGGCGGTCCGAACTCAGGATGATCTGCTTGTGGTTCTCGTACAGCGCGTTGAAGGTGTGGAAGAACTCCTCCTGGGTGCGCTCCTTGCCCGCCAGAAACTGGATGTCGTCCACCAGCAGCAGGTCCACCGAACGGTAGCGGTTGCGGAACTGGGTGGTCTTGTCGTCACGGATCGCGTTGATCAGCTCGTTGGTAAAGGACTCGGTGGAGACGTACTCGATGCGCTTTTCGGGAAAGCGTTCCATGATGTAGTGCCCGACCGCGTGCATCAGGTGCGTCTTGCCCAGCCCCACGTCCCCGTAGATAAACAGGGGGTTGTACGCCTTGCCGGGCGACTCGGCCACCGCCAGCGCCGCCGCGTGCGCGAGGTTGTTGTTGGGGCCGACCACGAAGTTCTCGAAGGTGTACTTCGGGTTCAGGGTCTTGCGGTTCTCGGTGGGCAGGCCCGTGGGTGGGCCGCCTGCCGGGGGCCGTCCGGGGGGTCTGCCCGGTGGGGCGGGCGGCGGGTCGCTGGGCAGCAGCAGGGCGTCCTGCGCGGCGGGCAGCACCTGAAAACTCACCTGCGGGTTCTGGGCCCCCAGCGCGCGGAGGGCATCTTCCAGCAGCTCCAGGTAGTGTTTGCGGAACCACTCCTGCGCGAAGGAGTTCCGCACGCCGATCACCAGCGCCCCGTCCTGCACGCCCAGATTCTTCACCGGCGCGAACCAGGTGTGATACTCGACTTCCGAGATGTTTTTGCGGACGTACCCCAGCAC
>NZ_CP038511.1:332500-408147 GCF_004758605.1 Deinococcus metallilatus | reverse complement strand
TGCTGGTTCCTCCCACGCCCGCTCGCAGAGGAGGAATTGGGAACAGCCGTGCCTGAGTCCACCTGCCCCCACCTGCGTCCTCCCTCCTCGGCCGAAAAGTTGCCCGTGAAGCATGGCCCTATTATATGAATGTTTGTTCATATATACCAGCAGGTTGAAAGGGACGTGGTTGTCGAGCCGACTCTTCTGGACGGCTCCGTGCCGAGGGACACTGTGGGGGAGAAGCTCAGGTGGGAACGACCCCGCGCTAAGGGTCCTCCGTGGCCCGGCGACGGGACCTGTACCGCCAGCCTCTCATGACCGCGCGAGAGGCAAGGGCACCGGTCGGCCGCATCATCAAGCACCAGGACCCCGTCGCTGCCCCGGCCCACGAAGGGGGCTTCACGGTGAAGGTCCGCAGGCGGTTCATGACCCGGATGAGGAGAGCCTGCCTGGTCCGTGGGTCGTCCCACGACGCCACGGCCCGTCGCAAGAGCCGGACAAGTCGAGGGCCCGTTCCCCACGTCATCCCGGTCGAGCGGACCGAACGAGGGGAGAGGCTGCCCCTCAACGTCTGGGGCCACCGCTCTGGTCACCGGCCAGACGCCCACCCTCGACCCGGAGCGTCCCACCCACCGTCGGATTGATCAGCGTGTCGCCCACTCCGGGCAGGCTGAACGCGCTGCGGGTCGAAGGCCCCGGCCACACCCGTCCCCAGCCGTGCGTCTCGGCCCGTCCGACAACGCTGCTTCCCGTCCCATGGCCACGCCCGCACTGGACGCCCGCCCACCTGCCGCCTCCTTCCCTCAGGGTTCGGACGACCGCTGCGGCAGACGCCGCGCGCGTTGGAGGACGCGGTGCTTGAGGGCGGGTGGCGGCGGAACCTCGGGGGCGGCGGCGTCCTCCGGCGGCTGAAGGTCCCGCCGTTCCGGCTGGGGCGCGTGGCCCCCGGCCCGCGCTGGCGCTTCGTGCTGGTCTTTCTGCTGGTCGTTCATGCAGGGGGCCTCCTTTGAGGTACGCCGGGTGGGCTCGCAGGGTTCAACGGGGAGGGGCGGACCCTGACCTCAACCCTCACGAGGCTGGCCCTGTTCCGGGGCGAACCCATCCGCGCGGACCCAGCCCCAACCCCAGCAGCGCCAGCACGCTCAGCGCCGTGACCCACTCCCCCCACCGGACGTACGGGGTGACCGTGGTGGTCTGCGCGAAGAAGACCGGCAGCGCCCCCGCGACCCGCCGCGGCAGCCGGGCCGTGACCCGCCCCGAGGGCGCGATGGCCGCCGTCACCCCGTCGTTGCCCGCCCGCAGCAGCCAGCGCCGGGTCTCGATGGCCCGCACCCGCCCCATCTGGAAGTGCTGCTCGGCCCCCACCGACGGCCCGAACCAGGCGTCGTTCGACACCACCGCCAGGACCCGCGCGCCCCGCCGCACCTGGGCACGCGCGAGGGCCGGGAAGGTCGACTCGTAGCAGATCAGCGCACCCGCCCGCACACTGCCCACCGGCAGCGGCGCCAGGGTGCGGCCGGGCACGGCCCCCGTGAGGGCGGGCAGCCCCAGCGTGCGGAACACAGCCTGGTAGGCCCCGTCCAGCCGCTCGCGGGCCGGGAAGTACTCCCCGAACGGCACCAGCCGCACCTTGTCCTGCCGCCCCCGAACCTGCCCGCCCGCGAAGGCGTACACGCTGTTGCGGTACCCGCCCTCCTCGGTCGGGGCACCCAGCAGCAGTGGCACCCTCAGCGCCGTCAGCGCGCGATCCACCGCCGGTGAGGTGGGCGCGGCCGGGGCGGCCGTCTCGGGCCACACCACCAGGGCCGGGCCGGCGGCCAGGCCCGCCCGGGTCAGCGTCAGGTAGCGTCCCAGTTCATCCGCCGTGCGTCCCTGGGCCTTGGCCCGCGGATCGACGTTGCCCTGCACCAGGAGGGCCCGCTCCGTGGCGGGCGGGTCCGGCGGCCGGGTGAGGCCGTACAGGGTGCCCAGCGACAGCAGCGCCGCCGCGCCCAGCAGGACCCGCGGGCGCCGGTCGGCCAGGGCCGCCGCCGCGAGCGCGACGAGCAGTCCCACCAGCGAGACGCCGCCCAGGTCCGCGAGCTGCACGAGCGGGGTGGACGCGAACGCGTACCCCAGGCTGCCCCAGGTGAACCCGAACGGCCCCAGGCCACGCGCGCTGTCCAGCAGCACCCAGGCGAAGGGCAGGGCCCAGAGCGTGGCCCGGCCCATCAACCGGCGGGTGAGGGCCGCCGTCCCGGCCCACATCAGGGCCAGCCCCCCCACCAGGACCGGGTACAGCGCCGCCACCCCGGGCCCGAAGAGGGGCGACAGGCTGCCGGGCAGCCACAGCAGCAGCGCCCCGAAAATGCCCGTGGCAAAGGCGAAGGTCAGGCGAAAGGCCCGGCCTGGCGGGTGCCGCGCCACGGCCCGGAAGAGCCAGGCCAGGGGCAACGGCGCGAGCCAG
Source organism: Deinococcus metallilatus (assembly GCF_004758605.1). Taxonomy (NCBI): domain Bacteria; kingdom Thermotogati; phylum Deinococcota; class Deinococci; order Deinococcales; family Deinococcaceae; genus Deinococcus; species Deinococcus metallilatus. The sequence continues at coordinate 405,719 of NZ_CP038511.1, read as the reverse complement.
CCCAGCGGCGAGGGCGGGAAGGTAAACGAGAGCCCCACCCCGGCGAGGAACGCCAGCAGGAGAAAAGTGCCACGGAACGAAACCCGCTGCATCAGAGGACGAGCACCCCGCGGTGCTTGGCCGCGCTCTCCGGCTCCACATGGATGGTGACCTCACTGTCCGGCACCTCCCGCTCGATCACCCCTTCCAGCCGGTCACAGATGGCGTGGGCCTGCCCCACGGTGAGGTGCTCGGGCACCACCAGGTGGAAGTCGATAAAGGTCAGCCGTCCCGCGTGGCGGGTGCGCAGGTCGTGCGCCTCCAGCGCCCCCTCGGCGTGCTCGGCCACCAGGCGGCGGATCAGCGCCTGCGTCTCGGGGGGCGCGGCCTCGTCCAGCAGGCTGCGCGCGGACGACCGCACCAGCCGCCCGCCCACCCACAGGATGTTGAGCGCCACCAGCATCGCCATGACCGGGTCGAGCACGGTCCAGCCGGTGAGCGCCACCAGCCCCAGGCCGACGAGGACGCCCCCGCTCGTCACCACGTCGGTGAGCAGGTGTTGCCCGTCCGCGACCAGGGCGGGGGAGCGCAGCCACCGCCCGCTGCGGACGAGGTAGGTCCCGTAGCCCGCGTTGAGCAAGGTCGCCCCCAGCGAGACGAGCAGGCCCAGCCCCAGTCCCTCCAGCGGCTTGGGCGCCCTCAGGTCCTGGGACGCGCTGTAAAGGATGCTCACGGCCGCCAGGACGATCAAGACGCCTTCGAGCACGGCGGAGAAATACTCGGCCTTGGCGTGGCCGTAGGGGTGGCCCGCGTCGGCGGGCTTGCGCGCGACCGAGAGGGCGAAGAGGGCCGCCGCGGAGGCGACGACGTTGATAATGCTCTCCAGCGCGTCGGAGTACAGCGCGACGCTGCCGGTCAGCAGGTACGCGCCCGCCTTGAGCGCGAGAATCAGCAGGCCCAGCAGCAGGCTGTACCGGGCCAGTCGGAGGGTACGGTCCACAGGACTCCTTGGGGTCAGCCGGGGGTGACGAAGCCCCGGCGGGCTACGGCTGGCCGCTGATGGTGATGAGGGTGGTCTCCCCCTCCTGCACGGCGTGGTACTGGAGCATCTCCCCGCCCCGGTCCAGAAACGCCGTGTAGTTGCCCGGCAGGGCGTCGTCGGTGAGCTGTCCATACCCCGCGCGTTTGAAGGGGTCGAGGAGGGCTTTCGGCTGCCACCCGGGCAGGCGGTACATCTCCACCCGGGCCTCCCCCCGGCGAACCTCCGCCCGGTAGGTCCGGCTGTACGTCGGGCACTCGGGCGTCAGGCCGGGCGGCAGGGGGGCCAGCCCGTTCCAGAGGGTTCCAGGCCGCCCGATGCAGAAGAGGTCCCCCTGCCAGCGACGTTCCCCCGCGGACCACCAGCCGCCCAAGCCGAGCAGCCCCAGCAGCGCCGCGGCCAGCCCGGTGAAAACGGGTCTCATTCGCGCACGTGGTCCACCGCCCCGCCGATCAACCCGTTGATGTGCTGGTCCAGCAGGCGGTAGTAGGCGACGCGCCCCTCCTTGCGAAAGGCCACCAGGCGGTGGGCGCGCAGGAGCCGAAGTTGGTGGCTGACCGCACTCTCGCTGATTCCGACCACGGCGGACAGATCACAGACGCACAGCTCCTCGGCGTTCAGGGCGCTGAGAATGCGGAATCGGGTGGGATCGGCGATGATCTTGAGGAGCGTGGTGGCGTCCTCGACGCATGCGGCATCGGGCAGGCCAGCGCGGGCGCGCGCGACCGCCTCAGGGTGGACGCAGGTGACCTCGCACGCGTCGTCTTGAGAAGCGGTTCTCATGTCCACAGGGTAGCGCACCGTGGGAGCCGGGACCGTCACCGCATCACCTCCCGCACGTCGGCCGCCACACGGTCCACCTTGGTGAGCTGGGTGTAGTCCCAGACCACCCGCCGCCGGCCCTCGCGGTCGATCAGGTACACGCCGGTGGTGTGGTTGATCTGGTAGCTCAGGCCCTTCACGTCGGCCTTCTGGTAGCCCACGCCCCAGTCGGCGGCGGTGTCGGCGAGTTGAGGTTCAGGAATGAAGACCCCTTTGGCCGACGGGCTGAAGAACCGGACGTACTCCCGCAGCTTGCCCACGTCGTCCCGGGCGGGGTCGAGGGTGACGAGCACGGAGCGGAAATTGGCCCGGTCCGCTTCCGGGAGGGCCTGGCGGACCCGTTCCAGGGCGGCCAGGGTGGTCGGGCAGATGTTCGGGCAGTGCAGGAAGCCGAAAAAGACGGCCACGGTTTGCCCCTTGAGGCCGCTCAAGGCGAAGGGTCGGCCGTCCTCCCCGGTGCCGGTCAGGGCGGGCGCGGTCGTCTCCGCGTCATACACCGTGCCGTAGAAGGGGAAGGGGTTTTTCAGCCGGGCGTAGGCCCAGGCGCCGCCCAGCAGCAGGGTGACGGCCAGGAGTGCCCACAGGAGGGACTGCCAGACGGGACGGGTGGGGGGAGCGGTCATAGGAACAGTTCTCCTTTCCGGAAGGGGGAAGGTCGAGGGCGAGAGCGGGGGGCCGCGACCCGCACAGGGCGGACCGCCCCACTGTCCGCGCCCAGGTTGATGATGTTGGCGACGATCAGGAGGGCCGTGACACTCCACAGCCACCCCGGCGGGTCGTGGCGGCGCAGGTTCCCGCCGATGCCGTGGCCGGTGACCCGCCCCAGCCGGGCACTGACCTCTTGAATGGTGGCCATCCACGGGGAGGAGAACAGCATCGACCACCGCAGGCCGGACCCGAACTGGGCGCCCACCTGGGAAGAGGTGGCGATGCCGCTGGGATCGTCGTCGGAGGCGCCGGTGATCAGGCCGGGACCCAGCGACCGCAGCAGGTGCTGTTTGGTCTCGCGCCGCTCCAGTTCGGACGGGAGGGCATCAGACATGGTGAGGCTCGCGCATGAGGGGCTCCTTTAAAAGAAGGACAGCAGTTCGGCCAGGAGCAGCAGCAGGGCCAGGCCGAGGCCGACGGCCAGGCGCCGCAGGTCGGCGGGCCGGGGGTGCCAGCGCCACTGCCGGACGGCGCTCAGCAGCCAGACCAGTCCGAGACCGCCGTACGCCAGGCCCAGCGCGACATGCTGGTGGCGGAAGGTGGCGACCGCCAGCGCGACGTCCGTCAGCCCGTTGGCCTGGACCAGCAGGTCGGCCTGCCGCCGCCGCTTCACGGGTGAAGGTGGTCCTTGTGTCCGGCGTGGGTGTCCGGGGGTTCCACCTGCACCGTGCTGTGCTCGATGCCGTGGCGCTCGGCAATGGCATGAACCCTGGGCAGCAGGTCCGCCGCCGGCTGGCCCGCCACCACCAGGTGGGCGGTGAGGCTGTGCAGGCCGCTGGTCACGCTCCAGACGTGCAGGTCGTGCACCTCCCGCACGCCGGGCAGGGCCGCGAGTTCCGCCCGCAGGCGGTCCAGGTTCACGCCCTCCGGCACCCCTTCGAGCAGCACGTTCACGCTGGCCCTGAGCAGAACCCAGGTGCGCGGCAGGACCCACAGCCCGATCAAGGCGCCCAGCACCGGGTCCACCCAGGTCAGGCCCGTGAAGCGGATCACCAGCGCTCCCACGATCACGGCCACCGAGCCCAGCAAGTCTCCCATGACCTCCAGGTACGCGGACTTCACGTTCAGGCTGTGTTCGCTGCCCGAGGCGAGCAGGCGCGCGCTGATCAGGTTCACGATCAGCCCGAGGACGGCCACGACCAGCATGGTGGTACTCTGCACCTCCACCGGCTCGCGCAACCGGCGGTACGCCTCGAAGAGGATGTACAGCCCGATGGCGAACAGCGCCCCGGCGTTCACGGCCGCCGCCAGGATCTCGGCCCGGCGGTACCCGAAGGTGCGCTGCCCGTCCGCCGCCCGCTGGCCGATCCGAATCGCGAAGAGCGACAGGACCAGCGCCATCACGTCGGTCAGCATGTGCCCGGCGTCCGAGAGGAGCGCCAGGCTGCCCGACAGGAAGCCGTAGATGACCTCGACGACCAGGAACGTGCCGGTCAGGGCGAGGGCCAGGCGGAGCTGCCGCGCGCTGGCGTTCGCGCCGTGGCTGTGCCCGTGCTCACTCATGGGTCATGCCGTCCATCTCCGGCTGCATTTCCGGTTGGGCTTCCCCCCCCGCCATGCGCTTCCCGAGCAGCGCGTCGATGGCCTGAATCTCCGAGGTCTGGGCCGCCACCACCCGCTCGGCGAAGGCCCGGACCTCCGGGCGCTTCACGGTCGTCAGGGCCGACTTCGCCATCGCCACGCCCCCCTGATGGTGGCGGCGCATCAAGACCAGGTAGCGGGTCTGCGCCGTGTTGACGGGGAGGTGCCGGAGCTGCCGCACGTCCCCGTCAGACGCCAGGCCCATGCGGGCGCGGTCCATGCCCGCCATCGGGGCCTCCCGGCCCGCCAGCGGGCGCCCCCAGGCCATCAGCCAGCCCTGCATCTGCCCGATCTGCGCCTGCTGCCCCAGCAGGATGTCCTGAGCCAGCAGCCGGATCGCCGGGTCCGCCGCCCGCTTGACCAGCGTCACGCTCATGTCCACGGCCTGCGCATGGTGCGCGCTCATGTCCCGGGCAAAGCTGACCTCGGAACTCCCCTCGGCGGGCGGGCGGGGCCAAGTGACGGCCGCGCCCACGCCGAGGACCGCCGCGGCCAGCACCCCACCCGCCCAGGCGGTTAGACCGTGCCGTTGTACGCGCCGCTGCATGAGGCCCCGATCTCCGGGGCTTCGCCCCCCTGCTCATACGTCTGGAGGAACTGCTTCACCCGGGGGTCCGAGACGTCCTGCACCACGAGCTGCCTGTTCCAGGCCGTGAGGACGAGGGGGGCCTTCTGCGACTCGTGGGGCGAGAGCAGGGTGTAGGAGCGTCCCTCCACCAGTGTCTTCAGGGCCCCGACCTGATCGGCGGGCAGGCCCGGCTGGTAGCTGAGCCACACCGCCCCGTGCTCCAGGCTGTGCACGGCGTACTCGTCGTAGAGCGGGCGGTCGTACACGCCGCAGTTCTGCCAGGCGGGGTTGTGGGGTCCGCCCGCCGGGGGCGTCTGCGCGTAGGTGATGCGCCCCTCCTGGTGGGCTCCCCCCTTGTTCTGGAAGCTCTGGACGCCCTCAATCTCACCGCCTCCCCGGTTGCAGGAGGCAAGCGCGAGCAGGGCGGGCAGGGTCAGCAGGACAGTTCGGTTCATGAATTCTCCTTGGGTTGAGAGGTAGCACACCGGTCAGAGGCGGAATGTCCAGCGCGGCGTTCCATCCGCCGGGCGTGCAGCAGCAGCCAGAGGGTGCCCGTACAGACCAGCACGTCCGACAGGTTGAAGATGGGAAAGGGGCGGCCCGTCAGCGGCCGCGCGACCACGTCCAGCACGGGGGCAGTGAGGTAATCGACGACCGCACCGCGAGTCAGGCCGTCCAAGGCGTTCCCGAGCGCCCCCGCCGCGATCAGCGCGAGCGGCCAGACGCGCCCGGTGGGGAGCCGGCCGGAGAGCAGGCCGGCCACGATCCCCAGGCCGACCAGCAGGCGCAGGAGGGCCAGCGGGGAGGTCAGGCCGCCCAGCAGGCCCCAGGCCATGCCGGGGTTCAGGGTGAAGCCCAGGTGCAGCAGGCCGGGCACCAAGGGGCGGTCCACGCCCGGGGTCAGGTTCGCCGCGGCCCAGGCCTTGAGCCCTCCCTCCAGGGCCAGCAGGGCCGCGATCAGCAGCAGGGGCCCCCACCTCACGACGCCAACTCCAGCAGGTACAGGGCCACGAAGCCCGCGAAGAAGGCGGCGGTGATGGGCGGCGTCTCCTTGACCTCGTGCGCCTCGGTGAGCAGTTCCTCGGTCACCAGGAACAGCAGGGCCGCCGCGCCAAAGGACAGCACGATCTCCAGGGCGAGACCCGAGAGCCCCTGGAGGAGCGTCCCCCCCAGCAGCGCGCCCACGATCACCAGCAGGCTCAGCCCGGCCACGGTGAGGACCGTGCGGCCCCGGGATGTGCCGGACTGGCCCAGGCTGGAGGCCACCGAGACACCCAGGAACAGCAGTTCCAGCGTCAGGGCCACCACCAGCAGCGTGCCCACCCGCGCGCCCGCCGCGAAGCCCACCCCGATCAGCAGCCCGTCGATCAGCACGTCGAGGCCCACCACGGTCACCAGGCCGACGTTCCCACGCGGGGCGGAGCCGCCCGCTGCCGGACGTTCCAGGCGCCCGGCCAGGTGCCGGATGACGAGCATCAGGCCCACGCCCAGCGAGAAGCCGATCACCACGCCGAGCGGCTGGTGGCCCCGGGTGATTTCCGGCAGCAGTTCGCCCGCCACGGCGGCGAACACCACGCCCGCGGCGAAGTGCTGGACGAAGGAGCGCAGCCGCTCGCCGGGGGTTCGGTAGCTGGCGAGGACGCCCCCGAGCAAGGTGGCCGCCACCGGGATCGACGTGAGGGACAGGAGTTGCACGGTGAGGGCGTTCAAGCGGCGGTCTCTCCCCGCAGGGCCGCCAGAATCCGCGGGCGCTGGTCGTCGAAGGGGCCGTAAAAGGCCTGCTCGCCGATCACGGTGACGGGGGCGATGCGGACCTGCGCCCTGGCCTGCATCTCCGCCAGGGCCTGCGGGTCCCCTCGCACGTTCTTCTCAGTAAAGGCGGCGCCCTGGCGGGTCAGCAGCCGCTTGATGGCCTGGCAGTCCGCGCAGTTCGGGACGGTGTAGAGCGTGATCTCGGGCATGGCTCAGGCGCGGGTGGGGGTCGGGGCGGCGGTGACGGTGCGGGGGGCGGCGGGACCGCCCCCCTTCCAGCGCAGCAGGCGCAGGGCGTTGGCCGTGACGATGGCGGTCGCGCCGGTGTCGGCCAGAATCGCCATCCACAGGTTGGTGTACCCCAGCAGGGTCGTGACCAGGAAGATCGCCTTGAGGCCCAGCGCGAAGGCGATGTTCACCTTGATGTTCTGCATGGTGGCGCGTGACAGGGAGACCAGATGGGCGACGCCGGTGACGCGTTCTTGCAGCAGGGCGGCGTCGGCGGTCTCCAGGGCCACGTCGGTGCCGCCGCCCATCGCGATGCCCACGTCCGACTGGGCCAGCGCGGGCGCGTCGTTGATACCGTCCCCCACCATCGCCACGCCCCCCTTCGCCTTCAGATCCGCGATCAAACGCAGCTTGTCCTCGGGCAGCAACTCGGCCCGCACGTCCATCCCGAGGTCAGAGGCGATGGCCTGCCCGGTACGGGCATTGTCCCCGGTGAGCATCACCGTCTGGACGCCCAGCCCGCGAAGCTGCGCGATGGCCTCCCGGGCGTCAGGACGGGGCTCGTCGCGGATGGCGATGACACCCAGGGGAACAGTCCCGTCCCGCAGCACGACCGCCGTGCGGCCCTGCTCCTCGAACGCCGTGATCTTCGCCCGCACGCTGCCGGGCAAGGGAGCGAACGTATCCGCGTGCCGCGGCGAGCTGACGCTGAGCGTCCGGCCCTCGACGGTGGCCGTGACCGCCTTGCCGGGAATTGCCTGCGCGTCCGTGACGGGGGGCAGGGTGAGGCCACCCTGCCGGGCGGCGTCCGTGATGGCCTTGGCCAGCGGGTGACTGCTGCCCGACTCCACGGCGGCGGCCAGGCGCAGCACCTCGTTGCGGTCCAGGTTCACCCCAAGGACGTCGGTCACGCGCGGCTTCCCGGCCGTCAGCGTCCCGGTCTTGTCGAACGCGACCGTCTTGACGCTCCCGATGCTCTCCAGCGCGGCCCCGCCCTTGATCAGCAGTCCGCGCCGGGTTCCCGCGCTGATCCCGCTGGTGATGGCCGCAGGCACACTCAGGACCAGGGCGCAGGGGCAACCGATCAGCAGCAGGGCGATCCCCTTGTAGAGCCAAGGGTGCCACTGGGCTCCGAAGAACAGGGGCGGAACCAGGGCGACCAGGGCGGACACCGCCACCACCCCGGGGGTGTAGTACCGGCTGAAGCGGTCGATGAAGCGCGCGGTGGGCGCCTTGCTGCCCTCCGCCTCCTCGACCATGTGAATGATCCGGGCGATGGTGTTGTCGCTGGCGGCCTTATCCACCCGCACGGTCAGCACCCCGTCGGTGTTGATGCTGCCCGCGTACACGCTGTTCCCCGCGCTCTTCACAACCGGGACGCTCTCCCCCGTCACGGGGCTGTCGTCGAGACTGGAGGTGCCGCTCAGGATGGTGCCGTCGGCGGGCACCCGCGCCCCCGGATTCACCTGCACGGTCTGCCCGACCCGCAGGGCATTGGCAGGTACCTCGCGGGTGCCCTGACCTTCAACGAGCAGGGCCGTCTTGGGAGCCAGCGCTGCGAGCGCCTGAATCCCGGCGCGGGCCCGACCGGCGGCGATGCCCTCCAGGAGTTCGCCGACCGCGAAGAAGAACACGACGACCGCGCCCTCGGCCGCTTCCCCGATCAGGATAGCGCCGAGGGCGGCGAGGCTCACCAGCGTGTTGATGCTGAAGTAGTCCCCGAAGCGGGCACTCGCCACCGCCTTCTTCGCCAGCGGCCACACGCCGATCAAGGTCGCGGCGATAAAACCGACGGTGGCGAACTGAGGCTCGATAAAGCCGAACAGCCAGGCCAGGGCGAGCAGCACGCCGGAGGTCACGACCAGCTTGCCCTGCCCGGTCGCGTACCAGGGCTGACCCGGTTTGGGGATCTCGTGGGTGTGACCATGACCCCCGGGGTCGTGATCGTGGCTGCCGTGATCGTGGTCGTGGTGGTCCTGCCCCGCGTGGTCATGGCCCTCGTGGCTCTTGGCGGCGGACGGAGAGGCCGCTCCTCCCTGCAGGGAAGGGGTGTAGCCCAGGGAGTGCAGGTTGCGCTCCAGCAGGGCGCGAGGGGTCTGGCGCTCGTCGAGGTCGAGTTCCAGGGTCTGCTTGTTGAAGCTGGTCTTCACGCCGCTCGCGCCCGGCACGGTGGCCATCATGCGTTCGACCTTCTGCACGCAACTCGCACAATCCATCCCGTCCACGAAGTAGGTCAGGTGGGAGAGGTCCTCGATCGGGGTGAGGGGGGCGGCACGGCTCAGCAATTCAGGTGTGTAACCCAGCGCCTGGAGATTTTGTTCCAGGGTTGTGCGTGAAGTCCGGGTCTCGTCGAGGTCCAGGTCGAGCGTCTGCTTGTTGAAGCTCGTTTTGACGCCGCTCGCGCCGGGCAGCGTGGCCATCATGCGCTCGACTTTTTGCACGCAACTCGCACAGTCCATCCCGTCCACGAAATAGGTCAGGTGAGCGGTCTCCGGCAAAGGGGCATCTGGGCGGGGGGGTGAGGCCGTCATGGGTTCAGTATACCTGAGTGAACATTCATATGTAAGTCTGTTCAGCCATGAAGCGGGGTTGACAGGAGGCTCATTTCCACCTTGGAAAGAAGAACGTACGCTGTCTGGACAGGAGGCACCCGATGACGATGCAGTCGCAGATCAAGCCAGGCATGCCGGTGAAGTGTGCGGACGGAATGGATCACGGCCAGGTGGACGGCGTGGACGGGGAGTACATCAAGCTGTCGGGGGGCGATTCCGCACAGCCGCACTGGCTGCCCATAAGTGCCGTGGACCATGTGGATCAGCACGTCCACCTGAACCTGGGCCACGAACAGGTCCACCAGCAGTGGTTGAGTGAGGACCCCCATCCCGAACACCGCCAGTAATCCGTCAAGAGATCAGTGCCCGGGGACGTCCATACGGACGTCCCCGGGCCCCATCCTGAGAGAGGTCGGCGGTGGACCTTCTGCGTTCGGCTCCATGAAGGGGAGAGGTCGAACGCTCAACCGCCCGATTAACCCCACCGGATGACCGGAACCCCATCGTTCGCCACGCTGACACGCTCAACGAGGCAAAGATATGGTCCGGCCAGGCATCAGGTCTTGGTCCCCGGAGAGGCCATTCAGAGGTGAGGTTGTCGGTCATCCAGTCTTGGCACTCTTCGACGCTTTGCAGAGGCCCTCAATCGTGGTGCCGGCGGTGGTCCCGCCATGCTCGTCATGGTGTCCCCAGTCGTGCCGGTCCTCGTGGTGGCGGTCGCGCTCATGATGCTCGTCGTGGCGCGGGACCATCGGTCGGGAGCCATGAGCCCCACGGCCGTACTCGTCGTGGTCCTCCCTTTCGCGCTGGACCACCCCCTGCTGTTGAATCTCGCGGAGGGTCAGGGGCAATTCCGGGTGGGCTTCCAGGTGAGCAGAAGAATGAACGGTTGAGGATGGATGCCCTCCTGCGGCTTCACGGGGGCACAGGTGAGCCACGCCCGTCCATATTGACTGAACAACTGTTCATACATGCGCACAAAAGAGGAATAAGGTCGCGCTTGGGCTGTCCCACTCCCCGGAGAGACCGGAGGATGGAGGCGGACCCAGGGAGGTCAGACCATGACGACGGGAGCACAGATTCAGGAGCACATGCCGGTGATTTGCGCGGACGGGCACCGGCACGGCGAGGTGGACCGGGTAGACGGGGAGTACATCAAGCTGAGCCGGGACGACTCGGGGACGCACCACTGGCTGCCGCTGAGCGCGGTGGATCACGTGGACGAGCATGTGCACCTGAAGCTGAACCACGAGCAGGTGCATCAGCAGTGGCTGAGCGAGGACCCCCACCCCGAACACCGGCAGTAAGACGTAAGACGGAAGGAGCGGCCACCCGGCCGCTCCTTGCCCCCTCTCCGGTCAGGCGGCGTGTGTGGCCGTCACATCCCCGCGATGCGCCCCTGAACGTCTCGGTGCCATGAAGGGCGGCCTCGACACCATCCTGAATCACCTGAAGGCGGCGGGGGCCACCGTGTTGCTGGAGGATGTCGTGCGGCGGTCACCGCTGCTGTTCGAGCACGTCAACGTGCTGGGGCGGGACCACGTTGAGCTGTCTCCTCTGCTCGCGCAGGGCGCCTGACGGCCCCTTCGCCGACCTGGACCGGCCCGGTGAGAGCGAGGTGCTGGAGGCTGAGCGTTGGTTTCCGCGCCACGGCTGGCGCTCCCCCAAAAGCCACAAAACGTCGCCCTTTGGGGCGGCGTTTGTCCGACTTCGGCTCACAGCGACCAATGGGAAGACCTCAGGTGCTCCCCGTATGGGCGGCCAGCAACGTGAAGCCGAACGTGCTGCCTCCTGGCCCCGACGTGACGGTGAGCGTGCCGCCCATGCGCTCGATTAGGCCCTTGGCGATGGTGAGGCCCACCCCGCTTCCCTCGCCCCGGGTCCGCGCCGGGTCCACCCGGTAGAACCGCTCGAAGATGCGGCCCAGGTGCTCCTCGGGAATGCCGCTCCCGGTGTCCCGCACCTCAAAGGTCACCCGACCGTCCGCCGCGTGGGCCGCAAGCGTGACGGACCCGCCGCTGGGAGTGTGCCGCAGGGCGTTCGAGAGCAGGTTCGCCAGGACCTGCGAGGCCCGCTCGAAGTCCGCCGTGACCCGTGGGAGAGGGTCGTCCGTTTGCAGGGCCAGGTGGATGCCCCGGTCCTGAGCGGCGCCCTCGAAGCGCTCCAGCGCGGCCCTCAGCAACTCCCCCGGTCGGAAGTCCGTCGGGTGCAGCTCCACGGCGCCCGCCTCCACCCGGGACACCAGGCTCAGGTCCCGCACCAGCCGTTCCATCGCCACTGTCTCCCGCACGATGGCGTCCGAGGCCACCTCGGGGGCCAGCACCCGGTCTCTCAGCGCCTCGGCGTACCCACGCAGGGCGGCCAGGGGGGTGCGCAGTTCGTGCGCCACGTTCGAGATCAGTTCCACCCGGCCCTGCTCGACCCGCTCCAGCGCCCCGGCCATCCGGTTGTAGTGCCGCGCGAGGTCGGTCAGCTCGTCGCGGCCCTCCTCGGGCAGGCGCCGCCGGTACTCCCCGGCCGCGATGGCGTGGCTGCCGTCCCGCAGCAGGGTCACGCTCCGCACCACCCGCCGCGCCGAGAGCAGGGCCGTCAGGGCGGCCACCAGCAGCGCGAGGGGGAGGGACACCAGCAGGGCGGAGTTGAGGGTGCGGCGCATCCCCCGTTCCAGGTCGGGGCGCAGGCTGGCCCCGTCCGGGCCGATCAGGCGCACCATCTGCTCGACGTGGTGGCGCACGAAGGCGGGGGCGAGCAGTTCGGTCAGGACCAGCATGGCGCCGACGGCGATCAGGATGACCAGCAGGTGCGACAGGAACAGGCGGGGGTAGAGCTTCACGGGACCTCCTCGCTCAAGTGTCGGTCCTGAAGCGGTAGCCGACGCCCCGCACCGTCTCGATGAAACGGGGTCGGTCGGCGTCATCTCCGAGCTTCTTGCGCAGGCCCGTCACATGCACGTCCACCACCCGCTCGGTGCCGGGGAAGTCCTGGCCCCAGACCCGTTCCAGCAACCGCTCCCGGGTCCAGGCGAGGCCGGGGTGGGAGGCGAGCGCGGCCAGCAGGTCGTATTCCAGCTTGGAGAGGTCGATGGGTTGCCCGTCCAAGGTCGCCGTGCGGGCGCGCAGGTCAAGTTCCAGGCCCCCGCTGCTCACCGTGTCGCGGACGCCCACCCGGCGCAGCAGGGCGCGGACCCGGGCGACGACCTCCCGAGGGCTAAAGGGCTTGACCACGTAGTCGTCGAGGCCGAGGTCCAGACCGCGCAGCTTGTCTTCTTCTTCCCCTCGTGCGGTGAGCATCAGGATGGGCAGGTCGAGGCGGGCGGCCCGAGCTTCCCGGGCCAGTTCCAGGCCAGACACACCGGGCAGCATCCAGTCGAGGATGGCGAGGTCGGCACGGGGGAGCAGGGTGCGGGCCTGAATCCCGTCGGCCGCTTCCAGAACCGTGTGTCCTTCCGCAGCGAGGTAGGCGCGCAGGATTTCGAGGATGGCGGGGTCGTCGTCCACAATCAGGACGTTGGGCATGGGGTCTCCGGGGGGAGGCGGGGCACAAAGGAGCCCCACCGGAGGGGTGGGGCACGGTGTCGCGGACGCTCAGCGCAGCAGGTAGGCCTTGAAGTCGTACATCTCGGCGGCCTGGGCGCGGGTGATGTCGCGGGCGAGCCCCAGCACGCTGAGGTTCTGCGATTTCTGGAGGGCGAGGTTCGCCATGTCGATGGCGGAGGCGTGGTGCGGAATCATGCCCTGCACGAAGGCGCGGTCCTTGTTGCTGGCGCTTTTCACGCTGCTCGCCATGTCGCCCATCATGCTCGCCTGCATCTCGCTGTCGGCGCCGCCGTAACTCTTCAGCAGGGTGTTCATCTGGGCGATCTCCCGGTTCTGGTCCCGGATGATGGTGTTCGCCCAGGCCTTGACCTTGGGGTCCCGGGTGCCGAGGACGGCCTGGCTCATGGCGACGGCGGCCTGGTGGTGCGGGATCATCATGGAGAGAAAGGCGCGGTCGAAGGCCTTGCCGGTCATCGCCTTCAGAGCGCTCAGGTCCATCGGCGGGTTCATGCCGGTCGCGGGGGTGGCCATGTGCATAGTGCCGTGGTTCATCTGGGCGAGGGCCGGGGTGGGCAGGGCGCCCAGGGCCAGCACGGTCAGGAGTGTTTTCCGCATGCGTGCAGGCTAGGGGGGTGCTGTTAAGCTCGTGTCAAGCGGGAGAGGGGGGACGGTGGGTGCCGTCGCTCTGCCTCGCGTATGGTCACTCACGGCCCTTCCTGGGCTCAGCCCAGCAAGGAAAACTGTAGGCGGCTTAGCGTTCATTTCCGCGCCCTGCTGGCGTGACCCTATGCACGAATGGCGGCAAAAACGCCATGAAGAACGGCGCCGCCTTCGAATTGAGCACGTCCGTCACCACCGCCTGCCACAACGCCCTCGCCCCACTCACCGGTACCGCCCGGTCGGGGAGGAGGGGTGTGGCCCGGTCTCGCAACGCCCGGACGCCCAGGTACATTCGGTAGGCGACCCCCGCGAACTTCACGACCTCGAAGGCGGGGGCGACTGCCCAGGGCGGTCACCACACTGGTGCGGCGCCCACCCATGAGCGACCGGGCAGCACCAGCATTGAGTCGGGTCGGGGGTGAGCGCGATGACGACGGCGGCCACCAGGAAGCCGGACAGCGTATGGGCGTCGAACATACCCCAGCGCAGCCGCGTGAAGGACGCCGTGCATCCGCCCAACACGCCAGGCCCACTTGAGGAGGGGGCTGGTCGTGGCGAGTGGACCTGTGACCCGGACCTCGTGCTGACCGGCGGGGGCATCACATACCATCACCACTATGTGCGCCGGTCCCAGGTGTTGCGTGCCGTTCACCGTTGCCCCTGCTCGTGGAGGGCACCGTGGCTGACCTGGCGCCCAGCGCCCGGAAGGTTCAGGACGCCTGGCGCGCGCTCGGTGTTCCCGCCGAGGTCGTGGAGTTGCCCGGCTACACACGCACCGCCGCGGAGGCGGCCGCCACCCTGGGGTGTGACGTGGAGGAGATCGCCAAGTCGCTCGTGTTCCGCATGGGGGGTGGCGAGGCGGTGCTGGTGATGCTCAGCGGTCGTGACCGCGTGGACGAGACCCGCCTGGCCGAGTGCCTGGGCGAGGCTGTGGGGAAGGCGGACGCGGCGTTCGTGCGGGAATGCACGGGCTTTGCGGTCGGCGGGGTGCCGCCGGTGGGTCACGTCCGCTCGCTGGTCACGCTGCTGGATGACGCCTTGCTGGAGTTGGACGCGGTGTGGGCGGCGGCCGGCACCCCTCACGCCGTCGCCCGGGTGCTGACCCGTGACTTGCGCCGCTTGCCCAACGCGCGTATCGCTACCCTACGTGAGAGGCGTGAGGGCACGAGTGTTGCCGCATGATCGCGCCCGCCTGGCAACGCCAAGTCCCTGACGTATCAGGATTCTGGACTCTGGTCCTGACCCGCTCTGGGGCCACCGGCCGCATCCCGGCGTCCCGGGGACTCGTCGCGCCCGACGCCTTCGTGCAGGCCCAGTCGTACCCATGAGATCTGTACAGCCATACAGGTATGATGCGGTTCGCCCATGCCTGTCCTCCCCCTTGGTGTTCCGTGGCCGGCACGCCTCCTCCTGCCGCTCCTTGCCGCGCTGCCCCTGCTGCTGGGGGGATGCGTCCGCCTCCCCGAGTCGCCCGCCCCCCTGGGCACGTACCTGCGCGGCACCTACGAGCAGCGGTACAGCGAGGATGAGGTGCTGGTGACCCTGGAAGACGGCGAGATCGTGAACGCGCTCTCCTACGCGGACGGCCCCACCTACACCCGGGGTGAGCCGGTGGTCATCTACAAAACGGGCAAAGACTACGTCCTGAATGACCCGGTTCGCACCCCGTACCTGGGCTGGCTGCTCGGCGCCGTGATGGTCATCGCCGTCGCGGTGGCGCGCGGTAAGGGCTTCCGGGCCATCCTGGGCAGCACCCTCACCCTGCTGGCCCTGTGGGTGTTCATCCTGCCCGCGCTGCTGTCCGGGCACAGCAGTGCCCCCCTGACCATTCCGGCCCTGGGCGCCGTGCTGGCCGTCTGCGTCTACCTGGTCCACGGGTGGAACTGGAAAAGTCACGCCGCCCTGACCGCCCTGTGGACCGCGACCACCGCTGGGTACTTCCTCACCCTCCTCGTCGCGCACCTGACGCACCTCAGCGGCACCGCGGACCGGGCGGCCGTGGTCGCCCAGGGATCCTACGGCATCAACGCGCTGAGCCTGTATGTCGTCGGGGTCGTCCTCTCGGCGCTCGGTGCCATGAACGATGTCACCGTCACCCAGGCCTCTGTGGTGGAGACGGTCGCCCAGACCCAGCCGGGCCTGCCCATCCGCCGCTTGTATGCCCTGGGCATGCAGGTGGGCGGGGACCACGTGGGCAGCATGGTCACCGTCCTGGTGCTGGGGTACGCGGCGGGGGCGCTGCCCCTGATGCTCCTGCTCCGGGCCAACGGGACGACCCCGATGTGGGTGACCCTGAACGGCGAGGCCTTGTTCTCCGAACTGGCCGGACTGCTGATCGCCCTGATCACCATGCTCCTCGCCGTGCCGCTCAGCACCGGGCTGGCGGCGTGGTGGATGGGGACGCGGCAGCGAGGCCGGGTCGAAGCTCCCCTGCACCGCGCGGACCAGCACACCGGGTGAACGGTGTGGCGCCGCCCCGTGGGGAAGCGGGCGGTCACCTGCTGGCCCGCCGCGCGGCGCCCGCCTCGGGAAGCCCCAAGCTTGAGCGAGGTCACGCTGGTCGCGTGGCGCCTGCCTCCGCGGGCCGCGTCACCCCGGCGCCGGGACCGGGGTCAGGGCCTCCCGGGCATGGCCAGCGCCCTGACGAACCCGCCCCATCCGCCCCCGTCGCCGGGCCGTTCCCCCGCCCGCCGGACACCATGGACCCGGGCAGGCACCAGGGCGAGCAGGGTTGCCCTGGGGCTAGGCGTGCTGGTCGGGTTCCGGATGGGTACCGCGCTAGAGGCTGGGCAGAACCTTATCCAAGAAAGGGCTTGATTTTCGCCAGCATCAGAACACAGGCCGCGACGAAGTGAAAGCCGATGAGGGTGGAGGACAAGCGTTCTAAATCCCGTCCCAGGCGACGGAAGCGCGACAACCAGGCCAAGGACCGCTCCACAACCCAGCGTCTGGGGAGCAGGACGAAGCCGCGTGAAGCGTCCGGACGCTTCACGACGATCAGCTCGATATTGCTTTTCCTGGCCGCCTCAAGTGTCTCTTCGCCGGTGTAGCCCTGATCGACGAAGGCGACTTCGAGCATTCCGCCGGTAAGTTGCTGGGCTTCCCGGCAGAGTTCTTCCACCTGAGCCCGGTCCTGTTCGTTGGCGGGCGAGGTCATCAGGGCGATGAAATGCCCGAGGGTATCAACGACCAGGTGGACTTTGGTGCCTTTGCGCCGCTTGGCCCCGTCGTAGCCTGCACGATGACCGCTTTCGGGGGTGCTTTGGAGCGTTCGGCTGTCCACGATGATCGCGGAGGGGAACCCTCCGCGTTGCTGCTGAATCCGGCTGAACAACCGCAGGTCATGGACGGCGTTCTCGAAGCAGTGAGCAGCAAACCACCGCTGCGCCTGAGATCGCACGATCTCAGGCGGGGGGAAGTCGTTCGGCAAATAGTCCCACTGCGCGCCCGTTCGACTGATCCACAGCAACGCGTTCAACACGTCTCGCAAGGGGTACTTCCGCTGTGGCGCGTCTTCAGGGCTCAACGCCAGGTAGGGCAGCAGGAAATGGTACGTCTCGTCGTCCACGTCACTCGGATAGCCTTGCCGGATCATTCCTCATTCTGCTGGCCCCAGAGTCCGCGCCTTCAACTTGGTTTGCCTTCTATCCAGCCTCTAGACCTCTGCCCTTGCCCCTGTCGTGGCGTGAGCGACACCTGCGCGCCCGCCGTGAGTTCCTGGCCAAACAGCAGGAGGGGACTCAGGACAAGGCGTTCCGGGACGAGCGGGAGAGAGTCCTGTTTGTCCTCCTGTACGGAATCGACGCGCGTGAACTACCGGCGCCGCCTGTACCACCTGGCCCTGGGCCTTCGGGAGCCCTCCAGCACGCCAGTAAACTGACGGGATGAGCCAGATCCGGCGCCCCCGCTACCCCGAGGCTGACAACGACGATCAACCGCTGCACGGGGTTCTGAAGCGCGCGGATACAGAGTACGTACACTCGCACGCGCTCGTCAGTCACGAACCGCACGTGGGGCAACTGCCAGCCACGCTGGACGTCGACTGGGAGTTCCTGGGCACGGTGAGCAGCCTCGTGAACCCGCCCGCCAACGCGTGGCGCGACCTGGACGGGCACCTGGACCGGCATTACAGTCAGCACGAGCGGTTCTACACCGCCGTGTACGAGGCGGTCGTGAACAACCTGAACGTCGTGCACGATGAACTTCAGGCGTTCGAGCCGGACCCCGAGGAGGAGTTCCGCCGGTTCAAGGGGTACCTCGCGCGGTTGCGCGCGCGGTTCGCCGAGGACCCCGTAATCGCGTACGAGGAGTTCCCGCACACGCTGCTGGTGTACTACGAGTTGTTGCGGCTCCTGAACCTGTACGTCAGCGATCCCGTCGTGACCGACGAGCTGGCCCGGTTCGCGTTCCTGCTGACGTATCCCACGGACCCCCGGTACCGCGATCAGTACAACCTGAACGTGCGGTACCACCGTCCTGTGAACGTGGGGGGTACCTACGCGCGAGAGTTTCACCTGCTGTGCGGATACACGCTGGGCAAGAGTGAGCACTACTGGGATGGCTGCCGCTGGCGGGAGGCCGTGTGGTTGACGGGGCCAGCCATCACGACGGTGCACGCGGGGCTGGATCACGCGCCGAACAGCGCGCTGCGACCGGGCCTGGTGTGCGAGCTGAACATCATGGACCCGCCGGAGTTACCTGATGAGGCGTGAGGAAATTCCTTACGCTGTCAGGGGGTTCCACCGCATGGGTCGTGACCCCTGGGCACAACTGTGGTACAGTTCATGCACTGCATGTTATGGGAAGCCGTAACGTGCATTTGAGATGGTGAGAGGAGCGGAGACGATGCGTCAGCCTGTTGAGACGACGATGGACCGCCGCGAGGAGCTGCGCGCCGAGAGTCACGCCAGCATTCGCGAGGCGCAACAGTTGATGACAGGGATCCGCGCGCGTCACCAGGATGCGCGACCGGCGGAGAAGAAGCCCGTCAGTGACGCGTTCCGCGCGCGCTTCAAGTAGGTGAATTCCAGTGACGCCCCCTCGCGGGGCGTCATTGTCATTCCGGCGAAGAGGATTCGTCCATCTCGTCGTAGGCCCATCAAGCCCGCTCGGGCGGAACAAGCGTGTCCCTGTTCCACCCGAATTCTTGTCAGCCGCCAGCGGGTGAACGGCCCGGCAGGACCGGGCCGCCCGCCGCAGCCTTGGTGGCTCCACCCCCATGTCCGGCGTCAGGGTGTGCCGATGGCCTGAAGGTCGCGCAGCGCGGCCTAGGCCCGCGTGGCGTTCGCCTCCACGGCCTGCGGGCTGCCGTTCGTGTCGAGGGTCCGGGCGAGGTCGGCCAGGGCCGCTTGCGCCTCGCGGACCCCGCCCGGGTTGAGTTGACGCAGCAGCGTCGCCTCGTCCAGTTCCGCCTGCGCCTGCCGGGCGGCCGTCCGGGCCGCGCCCAGGCTGCCGGCGTTGCCCTGCTGAGCGCGGGCGTACTCCAGCGGCACGACCTCCAGCGCGCCGGAGACTTGGCGCACATGGGCCACGCTGGGAGCGACCAGGCTCGCCAGGGTCGGCTGGGGCGCGCGAGGAAGCCCAGCACGCCCTCCCACGCCCCCTTCCCCACGCCGACCGTGATTGCCGTCGGCGTTGCCAGCGCCAGTGCATCCGGGCACGCGATCACGATGGCTGA
Source organism: Deinococcus metallilatus (assembly GCF_004758605.1). Classification (NCBI taxonomy): domain Bacteria; kingdom Thermotogati; phylum Deinococcota; class Deinococci; order Deinococcales; family Deinococcaceae; genus Deinococcus; species Deinococcus metallilatus. The sequence goes on along the minus strand of NZ_CP038511.1, from coordinate 386,617 downwards.
CACCGCTGCCGTCAACGCGAACACCACACCTTCACCGCCCAGGGATCTTCGTCACGTCGGGTGCTCCGATTCACGCTTCACCGCGCCTCGCCGACTCACCTGGAGTGGCTCACCGACCCGTGAGCCGTTCACGCCCCATCGGCCTTCTCCCCGTAAACAGGGTCGCCGAGCAACTGCCCGGCGATCGCCCGTGCCCGGGAGAAGGCCTCGCGGTCCCGCCCCACCCCGGCCAGCAGGGCGGCCCCCTCCAGAACGAGGTGCAGTTCGGCCGCGAGCCGGTCAGGCTCCGGCCGTCCCGCCCGACGGGCCAGGACCGCGAGGTACTCCCGCACGCGCCGCTGGTGGTCCTCCAGCACTTGCCCCGCCGGGTGGTCGGGATCAGCCTGTTCCAGAACGAGGCGGGTCAGCACGCACCCCCGGAAGCCAGGGCGCGCCCACCCGCCCGCGAGCGCGTCGACCACGACCAGCAGTTGCCGGGCGGGGTGAGGCTCCAGACGCGCGACGTTGTCCTGAAACCCGTGCAGCCAGGCCTGGGACTCCCAGCGCATCACCGCGAGGAGGAGGTCGTCCTTGCTGCGGTAGTGCCGGTAGAGGGTGGCCTTGGTGCTTCCGGCCTCCCGCACGATGTCGTCGATGGAGACCCGATGAATGCTGCGGCCGGAGAACAGGGTGTGGGCGGCGTGCAGCAGGCGCTCTTGGGCAGGGGAAGTCATGGGGTCTGCGCCCTCACTGGTCTGGCGTGCCGATCGCCTGGAGTTCCCGCAACGCCGCCTGAGCGCGCGTCACGTCCTCCTGCACGGCGTCGGTGCCGCGGCGGGCGTCGAGGGCACCGGTGAGGGCCACCAACGCCGCCCGCGCCTCACGGAACCCACCCGGGTTCAGTTGGCGCAGCAGCGTCGCCTCGTCCAGTTCCGCCTGCGCCTGCCGGGCGGCCGTCCGGGCCGCGCCCAGGCTGCTGGTGTTGCCCTGCTGGGCGCGGGCGTACTCCAGCGGGACGATCTCCAACGCGCCGGAGGCCTGGCGCACATGGGCCACGCTGGGAGCGACCAGGCTCGTCAGGGTCGGCCGGGGCGCGGTGGCCCGCCCCGCGAGGAAGCCCAGCGCGAGGCCGAGCAGGGCCGCGACGGTCACGAGCAGGGGGGACAGGTTGCGTTGACGGCGGTACAGCATGATTCTCCTTGTGGGCTCACTGCTCGACGATGAGCGCGACCTGGCCCTCCAGGCGCAGGTTCTCGCCCAACTGGCGCAGTAGCAGCGCCGGGTCGTGCAGGTGCGCGTAGTCGCGCAGCCGGGAGGCGGTCAGGGCGGCGACGTGCGGGGCGACGGCCCGTCCCGCCAGCAGGGTCCGCAACCGGTCCAGCGCCTCGTGCGGGGGGCCGGTGAGGACCTGCGCGTCCTCGAAGCGCAGCAGCCGCACCCCGCGCCCGTCGAGGACGAGGGCCGCGTGCTGCTCGGCCCGGCGCAGCAGGCCGCGCCGCACGCGGGAGGCGACGAACAGGGTGTGGTGGGTCCCGCCGAACACCAGCCGGGCCTGGTCCCCCAGCACCTGCCGGGCCTGCTGCTGCACCTCGTCCGCGTCGAGCGGGCGGGTGCGCGCGCTCAGCGGGTGGGCGCCGGTCGCCACCGCCCGCAGCCGCCCTTCGCGGGCGCTGTACTCCGTCTCGACGCGCAGCGAGGCGGGGTCCGCCCCCAGCCGCACCGCCTCGTCGCCCACCTCGCGCTCGAGCAGGTCCGCGACCGTGGGGTCCTGCCGGGTGACGCTGCGCTCCCGCTCCACCCGGATGACGGCGAGCGCCGCCCCGATGGACGAGATCACGTCGCTGTGCGGGATGGGCACGAACGGCACCCTCAGCCGCCGGGCGACGACCGGGCCGAGCACGCTCGCCGCGCCGCCCCCGCCGTACAGCGGTGTGCCGCGCAGCCCGTACTCGCGCACCAGGCCCTGCACGGTCCGGGTGAGCTTCTCCGCGCTGGCCTCCAGCACCGCCTGCGCCGCCGCTTCCATGCTCGCCCCCAGGTGTTGCCCGAGCACACCCAGGGCGAGCCGGGCACTTTCCGGGTGCGCGTGCGCGTACCCCCCCTCGGGAATCGCGCCCAGCGCGTTCGCGGCGCAGGTCGGGGTGATGGCAAACCGCTGACCGTCCGGCGTGCGCAGGACCGCGTAATCGGCAGGGTCACCGGCGCTGGGGGCGATCAGCTCCAGCCCCGCGCCAGTCAGGGCGTCCGGTGCAGCAAAGCTGGAGTACGCGAGGCCCGCGATGTGCGCGCTTCTCGGGCCGACATCCTCGATGCGCCGCCCGCGCAGCCGTACCAGGCTGCCGCCCGCCACGCCCGCGATGCGGATGTCCGCGGCGCGCAGGCCGGTGGGCACGTCCATCACGGTCATGTACTTCAGGGCGGGTTGGCCGTCCTTGATCACGCCGATGTTCGTGCTGGTGCCGCCCACCTCGAAGAACACGCCGTCCATCACCCCGTGCGCGAGGATCGCCCCGCCGAGGCTGGCGGCCGGGCCGCTCACGACCGTGTGTAGCGGCGTCTCCTCGAAGGCGCGCAGGTCGGCCGCGCCGCCGTCCCCGCGGACGATCAGCAGCGGCGTGTCCGGCAGGAGTTCACCCACCGCGTCCCGCACGTGCCTGGCGGTGCGGAGCATGGTGGGCAGGATGCTCGCGTTCACCGCGGCGGACAGGGTGCGCATCTCCAGCCCGTACGCCCCGGAGAGGTCGCTCCCCAGGCTGACCGGGAAGCCCCCCTCCCGCGCGAGGTCCCCCACCCGCCGCTCGAAGTGCGCGTCGTCCACCCCGAACGCCTGCGACACGGCCACGGCGCCCACCCCCTCCGCGCGCCAGCGGTCCAGCACCGCCCGCACCCGGGCGTCGAAGTCCGGCCCGTCGGTGGCGACGAAGGCGTGCCGCGCCCGCAGGCCCGCCGGGGGCCGGGTGACCGACTGCACCCGCCGCTCGTCGCGGGCCTCCCCGAGCGCGAGGATGCCGACGAGCGCCGTGTCCCCCTCCAGCAGGGCGTTCGTGGCCTGGGTCGTGGAGTGGGCGACGAGGGCCGGGGCCGCGCCCGGCGGAAGATCACGCAGCAGGGCGCGCAGGGCGTCCAGCACCCCGGCCGCCACCCCCAGCGCGTGCCAGTGGGTGGTGGGCACGTGGGACACGGCCAGGAGGTGCCCGTCACGGCCGAGGGCGACACCCTTGGTGAAGGTGCCGCCCACGTCGATGCCGATCCGGACCGGCAGGGGGTGATCCGTCACACCGATGCCCCGCGCCGGGAGTGGCGCTGCCCACGCGCGCGGAACAGGACGAAGCCCACCACGTACACCAGGACCATCAGCCCCTGCGCCGCGAGCGTCTCGACGGTGGGGTGCAGGCCGGTGAGGGCCGCGACGTTGGGGTCGAGCGTCGGCACCCGCCCGTACAGGTTGGTGACGGGCAGCCAGCCCGCCTCCTGGAAGGCGCGCACGCCGTTGCCCACGAACGCGACCGCGAAGAGGGCGGTGACGGTGACCAGGGCCGGGAAGAGGCGCTGCGTGGGCACCCGGCGCCCCAGGCGGAAGATGACGGCGAACACGGCCACCAGCGCCAGCGCCGCGAGCGCGATCCCCAGGTACATGTACCCCAGGACCGGCCCGCTGGCGACCGCGAGCGCCTGGTAGAACAACACCGTCTCGAACCCCTCACGGTAGATGGTCGTGAAGGTCACGAGCGCGACGGCCCCCAGGCTGCCGCTCTGCACGGCCTGGGAAACCCGGGCCCGCATGAACTCGGCGCTACGCTTGCGGTCGCCCTGCTGGAGCATCCAGAACGACAGATAGAAGAGGATGACGACGGCGATGACGCTGGTGATCGCGCTGATCAGCTCGCGCGAGATGGGCGCGATGGAGAGCAGGTAGGTGGCGGCAAACCACGTGACGGCGGTGGCGACGAGGGCCGCCCCCGCCCCCCACCACACGCCGCCGCGCAGGCGGTCGTGGCGGGTGCTGGCGAGGTACGCGAGGATCGCCGCCATCAGCAGCGCGGCCTCCAGCCCCTCGCGGAAGAGGATGGTGAAGCCCCCGGTCGCGGCGAGCGTGGGCGCCAGGACGCCCGTGCCGTTCACGATGCTCTCGGCCTTCCGCAGGCTGTCGTCGATATCCCCCGCGACGGCGCGCAGCTCGCTCAGGCTCGCGCCGCTCTTCATGCCGTTGCGCAGATCCGCGAAGCGGTACTCCATCTCCAGGATGAGGTCGGGGTTCAGGACACGCAGCGGCGGCTCGGCGTACTCGAAGTGGTCGAGGTACGCCGCGCGGGCCGTCCGGAAGGCGTCCTCGCGCTGGCCCGCCGCATACTCGCGCAGGCTCCGCGCCACGAGGTCGTGCGCGGTGCGGAGTTCCGCGGTCACGTCCACCTGGCCCGGCGCGGCGAACGCGACGCCCAGCAGGGCCAGCAGCAGGATCAGGAACCGTCTCATGAGTTACTCCCCCAGCAGGGCACGGGCCTTGTTCAGGTCCGCGAGGGCGGCGTCCACGGCCGCGCTGAACTTTTGCGGACTGGGCTTGCTCTTCAGCAGGGCGCGCAGGTCCTCGCGCAGGGTCTTTTCGAGCTTGGTCTCCAGCGCTTGGTCCTTCTTCGCCAGCGGGCTTTCCAGGTACTCGAAGTTCTCCAGGTACGCGTTGATGAGGGCTTCCTCGGCGTCGTCACCCATCCCGCCCGCGTAGCGGCTCTTGGCCGCCGCGAGCAGCCGGTCGATGTTGGTGAAGTAGGTGGCGTTCCCGCTCGCCGCGGCCCGCCGCACCCCGCTGACCTCAGCGAGTTCCTCCTTCGCCTGGTCGACGGCCTGCTCCAGGGCCTTCACGTCGCCCTTCCGGGCAATGACGGCCGCGGCGGCCTTGAGCGCGGCGGCGGTCTCCTCGCGCTGGTGCTGGGGGAAGCGCGCCGCATTCCGGTCGAACCAACCCCGCGCCCGAGCCACGTAGAACATCGCGTCCTGGTATTCCGCAAGGTTCGTGACCTTGCCACCCTGGACGCCCTCCTCGTACTCGTGCTCGGCGTTCTCCAGGATTCCGGCGATGACCTGCGCCGCGAACTTCGGATCGGTCCGGGTGGAACCCAGGGTGGCGAGCGCCGCGTCGACGTCGGCGTAGAAGGTGTTCATGACCCGCTGGTACTCGGCGGAGGGCTTCTTCGCTGCGAGGGTCTGGTTGATGCGGGCGTAGTCCGCCAGGAACTTCTGCTGCAAGCCGGGGGTCAGGTCACCGCGGATCGCCGCGTACAGCTCGTTGGCCGGGTGCTTGGCGTGCTTGGTCGCCATCGCCAGGTCACCGTTGCGGTAGTTCAGCAGGCTGGCGTCGTAGTGGCCCCGCATCTGCTCCAGGGTCACGGCGAACTTGACGGGGTCTTTCGGAGCGGCAAGAGCTGCGCTCGTGAGGGCGAGGCCCAGGAGCGCGAGGGAGGCGCGGCGAATCATGGCCCGCACTCTATGAAACAGTCTTCCTTAAAGTCAACCAATCCAGTCGGATTTTCAGGGTATAACCGAAGCGGTCTGGGATTTCCGAGGTGGCGGCCCGCAGGAAGGTCGAGGCCCTGAGGAGTGCCGTTCGCCTCGCCTGTCGAGGTGGTGGCTGGTGCAGCTCCACCTCCAAGCGCTGGTTCAATGAACGGGGACGTCGAGAGCCGCCCTCGTCACCCCTGAGCGTTTGTGTTCGCGCCACTGCTGGTGTGACCCTTGGGGAGCGGTAGGCCGGAGAAGGGACCTAGCGTGGCGCTCGTGCAGAGCAACAAATTAATAGAAGTAAAGAGATTTCTCCCCCGCCCCACTCAAGCCCCCGTCAGGGCAAACCAGACACAGAGCCAGACAAAAGGGAAGTCGACCTACGCCTCTGCCCACGCGACCAGGGGAGGGGAGAACGCAGACCCGATCAACCGCGCGAGCTTGAGCAAGAGTGGAAGCGGGGGCAGGAAGGGGAGAGGTCGCTTCCTCCTTTGGGGTGCTCATGTTCAGTTCGTGAGGGTGCCTTCCCGCTCGGCAAGGACGCGCAGGGCGTGGGCGACGGCGGCCAGGAGGGTCCCGGTGGTGGCGCCCCCGTCCAGGCCGAGGTAAGCCGCCGCGTGCAGAGCGTGGTAAGCGACCTGCACGGGTTCGTCACGCTGCGCGGAAAGGTTGACGTACCAGTGGTGCCCAGCGGCCTGGACGTCCGTGTCCGGAAACCCGGCGAGCACAGCCAGCATCCCAGCGTGGCGCTCGGCCTGTACTGCAAAGGCGAGGATCATCTCCCGCGTGGGCCGGTCGCGTCCAAGGACGGGAGCGAATTCCAGGGTGGCAACGATCTGGAGGGTGAGCGCGATGCAAGTCTCGAAGGTTTGCTGGTTATGGGCATGCGGGGGAGGGGAAAGGGGTAAGACGGTCATGCTACACCTGGGCCTTTTCAGCCACCTGCTGCGCGTATTTCAGGGCGCGCTGGTGGGCCTGAGGATGACTGTAGCCTGTTCCTTCCCGTGTCGGCGGGTGGTCGCGCAGAGCCGCCTTGCGCAACTCGCTGGGGCTGATGCTGGCGAGGTTGGCGGCCTTGCAGAGGCGCCACATCTTCAGGCGGATGTCATCCGGGCTGGTGTAGGAGAAGACCCGCTCGGCCTGCTCCGGGGCATGCAGGGGACCCCCAGCTTGTTTGAGCAGTGGCTGGAGGGCCTGCATCGCTTCCGGAGAGAGGGAGGACACCGTTCGGGCCCGCAGCAACTCGCCGCGGCTGAAGTCCAGGGCACTCCAGCGCAAGGCGAGGAGTTCCTTGAGCTGGAAGGCGTGCCGGTACATCAGGGTGAGGGCGGCGAAAAGTTCGCGGTCCTGCTCACGGGCCTCGGCGAGGAGCCGCTGGATGTCAGAGGGTGTGGGGAGTGGGGCGTCCTTGTGCTCGGCGCTGGGGGCGGGGTAGCCGCGGGCGGGGTTCTCGGTCAGGACGCCCTCATCGATGAGGCGGTCGTAGAGGGCGATGAGGGTGCTCAGACGGGTGATGACGGTGTTGGGACGGACTGGACCGGCGCGACGGCGGGCCTGGAGGAGGGGAGTGCGCAGCCAGGTGTGGAAGTGTGCAGGGGGATGTAACAAGTCGATGCCGTCGTGTCGGGCGTGCTCGAAGATGGGGAGGAGGTTGCTGCGGGCCTGGTCGCGGGGGCGTTGGAGGGCGTCACCGATCAACCCCAAGATGGGTTCGAGGTCGTGGCGGCGGAAGGCCTGGGTGAGCTTGAGGGCGCGCTCGTCGTCGGGGTGCATGCTCCAACCTCCTGATTCTTTACTGTACTGTAAATGAGACAGGGAGAGACAGTACTCCGCACTCGTATGAATGTGCCTTACCTGAGCTCTAGGGCGCAAGCAGACACAGCCTGGACAACAACTCCTTGAGGCCTTGTCGGCCTCAAGGAGTTGTTGAATGGTGCACCAGGAGGGTTTTCAGCCCAAATTCGCCATGTCCACCGCCACGCGCCCACTCCTGACCACGATCAGGGCGTAAGGCTTTTGACGGCTCCCCGACCAGCCACGGTGGCCCGGCAGACTTGTCCATTGTTCCACCGCCTGCTCGGGCGCCGTCGGGAAGACGGCGTGGACGCTCGCGCACAGGCTCAGCATGTAGCTGTCATACTCCGCGAGGACAGCCTCGGTCATGATCGGCAGAGCAATTCGTTCACAGGTGAAATCGACCCGCGCCCGGTAAAAGATATTGGGACGAAGGGGTCTCAGGCTGAATTTCAGCCCTCCGTCATGCAAACGGTGTTCGTCTGGTAAACCTGCCTGGTAGAGGCCAGCATGGTCTATCATGCCGAACCTTCCACCATAACGGCTGCTCAACTCGCATGTCAGGACACGCTGTAACGCGGTACTGACCCACATACGGGGGTCAGCCACAACAGTGTTCATCCCGGCATCAAGTACCTGAGTAAGGACCGGTTCACCACCCAGCAATTCACATAACGCGTAATCGTGCTCGATAAGCATCTGCCTGGCGAATCTGCCAACGTCATCAGATGCTGCCGCAGGTAAATTATGTTTGTCGAGCAGCTCATCCAGAGCGTGCTGCGCGCGCTCCATATAGGTCCGGCCGTACCGCCTGAGGGGTAAGCAGGGCTCGTCACCCCTCAAGACTTCCGAACGGGCCTGACGGTGGTCCTGGTAACCAAGCAGAATAGCGGCCGCGTTGAGTGCGGTCACGCGCTTCACTTTCAGATCCGCCTGGATGGCCTGTCGACCATAGCGCTGTATAGCTCCCGCCAGGGCGCCCGTCATCTCGAGCATCAGCATGTCGATCTCTCCTTACACATGAAGTGAGCGTGGTGCGCCGGTATTCGTTCCACGCCCTGTGTGGCGAGACGACAGAACTCTCCTGATGCCGCTGGTGTTTGCCCCCTGTTTGGCCCCGGCGCGGGCGGTGGATGGTGGTTCCACCGGGAGGGTAGCACAGGCTTGGGCCGGGACTCGTTTTGCTACCTGCTCACTGGGTGACCGTTACATGGGTGGATGCAGAGCCAATGCTTCAGTTCATTTACAGTGTTGTAAAAACGCCTGACCTAGACCGCCGCCCTCCAGCCCTGTCCTCCGTCGCCACACTGCTCGCCCAGGAGGCCACGCCTCTCCACGTCATCAAGGCCGCCATGCCTTCCCGTGAGTTCAACCCACCGGCCCACGCCGCAGTGGACCCTCCCCGGGACGACCCGGGGCTCTCCCGGCCATGCCACCACCTGTTCCACTCGCCGTGCTGTACCAGGGCACCCCCTGGCAGGCCGTCACCCTCGTCGAACGTCCCCGCGACCCGGCCGACGCCTGGCAGCGCCTCTCCTCAAACCACGGAGAGCAGATCGTGCTCGCTGCCCAGCCACGACCGCCCGGCGAAGGCGACCACCTCACCCTCCACGGCCAAGTTCTGCGCTACCGGCAGGGCCTCCTCCAGCAGGTCGGTGCTCCTGGTTTGCTCGGGCTCACCCTGCACACCGAAGTTGCGGTCCGCGCCCCACCCGCTGCCTGGCCACAGGTCCAGGAGGCGCTCCGGACCTACCCCGGCGCCCAGGCGTTTCCCCACGGTGGGCAGGTGTTGCTGGTGCGCTGCTTCTCGCTGACCCTCGGCCCCGACCTGCACCTGGTCCTGACGGCCCTGCGCACCCGCCAGGAACGCCAGCTCGCCCGCCTGCTGGGCGGCCTGCAACTGCTGGACGTCCAGGGCGACCCAGGTCAGATCGAAAGCCAGCTCGACCTTGCGTCCCCCTGAGGGAGGTGGGCCGTGAACCAGACCCTCTTCGACCACCTCGAAACGGTCCGCCGTGGCGCCAAGACCACCGTCCGGCAGAAGCGCACCCCCAGCACCTACCAGCGGACCATCCTCGAAGACGTCGCCCAGGGTGTCCGCGCCGTCACCGTGGAGGCCGGGCCGGGCAGCGGCAAGACCGCCCTGCTGGAGATGATCGCCGCCCTGATCCTGGAACTGGGGTTGCTCCCGGCAGGGGAGAAGGCCGCCTTCCTCGCCTTCAACAAGGACATCGTGGGGACCCTCAAGAAGGTCATCCCACCCGAGTTCGACGTGCGCACCGTCAGCAGCCTGGGGCACCTGATCTGTACCCAGAACCTCAGCGGCCTGAAGTTCGAGCCGCGCAAGTACGACGACCTCATTCGCGAGATCGTCTGCGAAGCCCGGGTCGCCTCGCCCGCCGCCCGGCGAGAGCTCACCGAGCGGCTGGGCGCCTGCGTCGAACTGCATGTCGGGCACGCCCTGGGGTTGGAGCCCCAGCTGCAGGATTGGGCCGAGGCGATGGACGCCGTGGACGCCCCGATCCTCGGCGCGGAGACGGCGCTGCACACCCTGACCCTGAAGGTGCTGCGGCGAGGCCTGAAGCTGTTGCAGGACGGGCAGGTCTTGAGCTTTCTCGACCAGGTGCTCGCGCCAGGAGTGTTCGGCTGGCGCCTGAGCACGCCGTACCGCTTCCTGCTGGTCGACGAGCTTCAGGACCTCTCCCGTGCACAACTGGCCCTCCTGCAGGCGGCCACCGACGAGCACACCCGGGTGGTCGGCGTCGGGGACCCGTCGCAGAGCATCTACGGCTTCAACGGCGCCGATCAGGACAGCATGCGCCACTTCACCGAACTGTTCGGGGCCATGCGGCGGCCGCTGTCGATCACCTACCGCTGCCCCTGGCGGCACGTTGCACTCGCCCAACCCTTCGGCCAAGCCCTCGAAGCCGCCCCGGGCGCACCGGGGGGCACCCTCGATGATCTCAGCGGCGAGGAGTTCCTTGCGCTGGCGAGGCCCGGCGACCTGGTGCTCTGTCGCACGAACGCGCCGCTCGCCGACTGGTGTTACCGGCTGGTGGCCGCGGGCATCCCCGCCATCGTCCGGGGACGAGACCTCGCCCGCAGCCTGGTCGCCTTCGCCCGTGACGCGGCCACCTTCGACGGCGTGGAGCCCCAGCGCGACCAGGTTCAGGACCGCCTCCCGCTCACCGACATCACGGGGCGGCTCAATGGGTATGCCACCTTCCTCGCCGAGCAACTCACCCGGGAGGCCGAGCGCGAGGGCCGTGATCCGGGGTTGCGCCTGGCCGGACTGGCCGACCGGCTCTCGGCGATCACGCGGGTGCTCGATGCCGGGGGCGCCCAGACGCTGGGGCAACTCGTCGCCGACATCCGACTGCTGTTTCAAGGCGACCCGGAGCGCAGCGTCGTCCTGAGCACGGTCCACCGTGCCAAGGGACAGGAGGCCGAACGCGTGTTCATCCTGGAGCCCGCTCTGCTGCCTCACCCCAAGGCCAGGACGCCGCAGGCGCTCCAGGCCGAGCGGTGTCTCCAGTTCGTCGCCTTCACCCGCAGCAGGCGGGACCTGTTCTTCGTGGACGCCGAGCACAGCCCCATCCCGGCGGGAGTGCGGGCACGGGAGGGCGGGTGAGACCTGCGGGCAGGGAACACCCTCCTGGCCTGCCTCCGCTCGGCGCTCGTCAGGCTCCCGGCCGATCCGACTCGGCCTCGGCAGGAAGCAGAGTCGCCAGGAACGGAGGTCCCGCGCCACCACTTCCTGGGCTGGGACGGTCCTCTGCGCCGCGTGGACTACACCCGTACCTGCGTGATCCTGGCCGGAATCACTGCCGGAGCGCTCCCGGTGACGTCCCCGCCAGCCACCTGAGCACCTCCCGGATCGGCCTAACCCTCACCGCTGACGCGGTGGGGCGGGCGGCGGAGGTTTCCAACCATGACCCAGGGCAACACCGCTCCGCTGCTCCCCTTCGACGAACCCCGGCGCACCCTGCAAGACGTCCACGATGACCTCAAGCGGGAAATGGCCCGCCTCCACGGGCAGCACCCCGACCTGTACGAGGAAGCGGTCGGGCTCTTTAAGCAGAACCAGGACGCCAAAGAACACGTCCCGGCGGCCGAGCGGCTCCTCGCCGACGTGCAGGCCCTCTCCCACCCAGTCAACCTGCCCTTCGTCCCCGTCGCCAGTGCCGAGCAAGGGGCCGTGGACGAGGCGCTTGACCATCAGGAGATGACGCCTGAACCGGTCACCACCGACGACACGCTGGGCCTGGAGGACGGGGAGGAAAGCGAGGAGGGTGAAACTGAACTGGGCGAGACTGCCGAGGACGTGGACCCGGCAGCAGACGACGCTGGCGCAGAGGGACTGGACCCTGCTTCCAACGTCCCGGAGACCAGCCTACCCGTGACCTGGCCGGAAGGGACGCTGGGCGCCGGGCTGATCAGCCAGCTCGCGAGCACCCTCGGGGCAGGGGAGACCCTCAGCCTGATCCTTGCCCGTGTGGGGGATGCACTCCTCGTGACCGTCCAGCCCACCCCGATCAAGGACGAGCCGCACAGCACGGCAGTACCCTTGCAAGTCAAGGGAGCCCCGAGCGCACTCGACACCCAGCTTGGCGTGAAGCTCGAGGAGTACCGGCAGGGCCGCAGCGTCGCCCGGGAGACGGCGCACTACGCCGCGACTGTCCGGGCGGCTGCGGAGGCGCACCGCCAGGCGACCCAGAATACAGCCAAACTGAGGGCCGCCTCAAGTAAGCCCGCCACGCCAGCCAGCCAGGGAGGGCACCTCACCGTCGAGGTCTCACCCAGGGACACCACGCTCGTCCTCACCGACGGGGGAGGGAAGCCCCATCCCTTCCAGGCCGGGAAGAAGACGGCCCTGCCTGCCGGGGAGTACGCCCTCAGCCTCGACGCCCAGGGCTACGAGGCCCAGACCCAGAAGCTGAGCGTGAAGCCCGGCAAGGAAACCAAGACGGCCTTCGTCCTCAAAAAGGCCAGCGCTCCGGGCTTGTTCTGAACCGCTCCTCCACCCCCAGTCCACGGCCTGGGGGCCTGCCCTGCCAGGAGCCCTGAATGAACGCACCTGCCGCTGACCGCCTCACCACCTCCCTCCTACAACTCCGTCCCGCCTTCCGCCATCGCCTGAACGAGGACGGGCAGATCCTGGGTACCCTGCCCGCCGACCAGACCCTTCCGCTCTCTGATGTTGTCGGGATGGATGAGACCCACCGGGGCCTGCTCGTCACCACCCTCCACGGCCGCTTCCTGTTCACCAAGCAAACGCTTCACACCAACAGCGCACCGACGAGCGATCCCGCAGCGACGGCCGCCGACACCCACGAGGCCCTCGCGGTGCTGCTGATTCAGCACGGTGCCCCTCAGCAGAGCGCAATTCCCCTCGCCCACGAGGTTCTAGGCAGCGTCACCCGCCTGACCCACGCCTGCAACCACGCCGGTATCCGGGACCGTGCCGCGCTGGCCCTTGACCTCCTCGCGTTCTTCCAACCACGCCCTTGACCCTCCCCGGCTCCCGCCGGGGTGGGCTCCTCGAAAGGAAGGTTGCCCCATGACCCAGAGCAATGAAGTGACCGTGACCGAAGTCCAGCGCAAGATTGTCTACGAGGGTCGCGACCTCGCCGACGTCAACCCTGCGGCCAGCGTCGAGGACGTCGTGAAGATCCACGCCCTCACCACCCCCGAACTCGCCACGGCGGTCGTCGAAGGCCCCGAACTTCAGGAGGGGCGGCGTGTCTACACCGTCAAGAAGCGCCTCGGCACCAAAGGCTAAGACATGGTCCCCCGAGCAGGTGGCGGGCTGGGTGAGGGGGCAACCCCTCCTGCCCGCCCACATCGGCCGCTTCGACCCTGGGAAGGACGCCTCCAGCCACCAGCGGCTGTGCCAGATCTTCCTGAGACTCCGGCACGACTCGACCCCGCTCCCCCTCTCGCCTCCGGAGGTGCCCCTGCTGCCCTGAGCCCGCTCAGCCTGTCGCGGTTGACGTTGAGCGGCCTGCCCTTATCAGATGTCCCTGCTACCCGGGTGAACGCTGGTGCCCTGTCCCGGCTAGAGGGCGCTCTGCCCCTGCTGGCGACCCTGATCGAACTCGGGCTGCTCCCCGCTGTGCCGCCCAAGCGGCGGGAGACCATCCACGCTTACCTCCGGCGGGTGAACGGCACCCCCGGTGCCCTGGAGTGCGGCTGGCGGAACCTGCACCTCACCTGGTACGAGGAGACCGGGGAGGGCGGGCAGGCGGAGGAAGCCCGCGGCGTGCACGAACTCGTCCTGACCCTCGTGCACGCCCCGCAGTGCGCCGCATTCTCGTGTACCGGGGCCCGGCGAGCCCTGCACCAACTGCACCCGTACCTGCTCGGCAGCATCCTCGCCCATCTCAGCTTGTTCACCCGCAGCACCTGGAGCGTGTACACTGCCATCGACGCCCTGGAGGACGCGGAGATGTTCGAGCACGAGGGCAGCGCCAAGGGCTTCTGGCAGGACGTCCACGCTGAACTGCGCAAGGCATTGGGCCGTTCCCCCACCCGGGCGGAAGTGGTGACGGAGGCGCGGGGCCGCTGCGCGCCACCGGGGGATCTGCTGCGGCTGATCGGGATGACCGAGGCCCTGCCCGCCGTGAGCACGAAGTACCGTCTCTCACCCGGGGAGATGCGGGAAGTTGCCGGGAAACACACGGGGCTGTGGGCGGAGCGGGTAACAAGCATCGCCGGGGCCCTGATCGCCCTGCGGGAGATCGACCGGACAGTGTACGAATTGCTCAGCGACGAGGACCTCGCGGCGACCTGTGCGCGCGGGGAGTTTCGGCGTCACCCCACCGTGATCCTCTCCGGGCAGGGTGGGCGGACCGCCAGCGGGTACCTGAATGCTGTACAGGAACGGCTAGAGGAAACCTGGCAGTTCGCGGCCCAGACCGAGGGCTTCATGGACAACCTCCTGATCCGCATCCACACGCCCGAGGATGCCGAGCGCGCGGTGCAACTCGTGCGGCTGTACCGGGACGCGGAACGGCACCTGGAGACGGTCACGAACCTGATCATCGACACCGACGACTGACGGGACGGGGGAGGCCCTCCGTCCCGTTTTCGCTTTCGACCCTCCCCCGCAGGGGCGGGGACAAGGGGCCGTATGCAACTGGAATTGAACGCCCTGCCCGAGGTACACGCCCGGGTCGCCCTGATCGTGTACACCGACCATCGGCAGGAACAGGGCGTCGTCATGCAGCACGCCCTGGGAGAACGGGACGGAGCGTTGTACATGGCCGAGGGCGTCAACGTCACGAGGGACACCATCGAGATGTTGCTGAAACTCAACGCCCTGCAGACCCTGACCCTCGTGCCTGAGCACGTCGTCGCCCTGGGGGTCGGCTCCCTCGCCTGGGTCGTCGAGCGTCAGGAACGAAAATTGCTCTTCCAAGGCGCGACGGACAAGGCGGTGGCCGCCCTGGACGGGCAGGTGTTCCCCCAGCCACGTCTTCTCTTCGTGACCCGGGGCGCGCAGATGTTCGCCTACGCCCTGCGGGGCACGGAGCGACCCACCGGGAACACCCCGCTCTACCGCGCGCCGTACTTCAACATCTTCAGCAACCACGCCGTGTGCAACGGCAGCATGCAGTGCCCGGGGGCCATCACCCCGGAGAACGCCGACGCCTGGACGCAAGCCTTCTTCTACTCGAACTTCGTCAAGCCCGCTGACAGCCAGAAGCGTTGGGCGACAGGAGGGACTTACCGCGAGTTGTGGGACGCCGTGCGGGAAGCGGACGAGTTCAAGGACGAGTGGCTGGTCCCGGCAGGCCTGACCCTCGAACAGGCCGTGGGAGGGCGATGATGCCTCACAAGCTCCCCTCCAGCTTCCTGGGCCGGGAACGCCTGAAGATCGCCGTCGTCGGCGTGGGCGGTACGGGCAGCGAAGTGTTGACCGGGCTCACTCACCTGCACCTGGCGCTCCGGGCGTTGGACCACGCTGGCCTGCATATCACCGCCTTCGACCCGGACGAGGTGAGCCACGCCAACCTGGTCCGCCAGCGCTACCACCACAGCGACCTGGGACGCAACAAGGCGGAGGTGCTCGTCACGCGCGTGAACCTGGCGTGCAACCTCGATTGGGTCGCTGTCCCCCTCAAGTTCAGCGGCCATCGTGCCCGGGCGCCCTGGGACCTGGTCATCAGTTGCGTCGACTCCCGGGCGGCCCGCAGGAGTCTGCACCTCGCCGCGTACGGGAAGGGGATGTACACCTGGCGGTACTGGCTGGACTGCGGGAACGACCTCACGACCGGTCAGGTCGTCCTCGGGACGCCCCGGGAAGCGGGCAAGCGCCTCAAGCATCATTTGCCCTGTGCGACGGAGCTTCACCCCGAACTGATGGACACCGCTGTGCCCGAGGACGATGCGCCGAGTTGCAGCGCCATCGAGGCCTTGAGCCGTCAGGACCTCTTCGTGGGGCGGATGGTGGCGACGCACGCCCTGGACTTGCTGTGGCAACTCTTCCGGCACGGGGAACTCACGCACCATGCTCGGTACTTCGAGTTGCGCGGCGCGGCGCTGAGCAGCCGGGGGTGTTAAGAGGCAGCGATTTACAGGAGATGACGAGGCGGCTGCCGTACGCCGCTCGTCCCGAAGGCGCTGTTCCAGATGCTCCTGATCGTGTATGCTCAAAACACAGGTGTGACCCCTCGCAGGCGCCCCGGCGCTCACGGTCCACGACGAGCTGCGCTCCAACTCAGCCCTGAACGCGCGTCCCCGGGACGGCAAGCGAGGACCCGACCAACCCAGATGACGCGCGGACAGGACTGTTATGGACGATCGCGCTCTTCGGCATCAAGCCCTCAATCTGCACACTGCGTTCTCGCACCTGAACCTTGAGCTCGTGCCCAGCGTCGCGCAATGCGAGCAACTGATGGCCGCCGCCTTGGGCGCCGCGCACGGCCTCCACGACCTCCCGCACCTCATCGCGACCCGCGCCGGCAACTGGGCCTGGGACCTCGGGCGCGCTGCACACCGCGTCGAGGTTCGCCTGCAGACCCTGAAACGCCCGGATGGGGCACGAGGCTTTGACGTCTCTCGACCGCAGCTGACGAGCGCGCTCGCCAGCGCGTGGACACTCACGCATAACCAGATACGGGATGTCCTGGCCGATATGGTGCCTTCCGGGCAGCGGGCTGCCTTTCGCAACGCGCTTGGACAAGTAACTGGCGCGATCACGGTCCGCCTGCACCCCGATTATCTCAAAATCCAGCGGTACCAAGGAAAAGACGTGTTCTATGAGGACCTGACGCCTATCACCCATGACCACATCGAGGGGATCAAGCGGCGTATCTCAAAACTGGAAGTGAACTCACCAGACACGACGGGTGTTGCAGGAACACTGAGCCGCATCCAATACCAGGGGTACGGCATTCACACGAGTGTCTTCCTGGACGACCCTGTACGCTTGGATCCCAAAGCGCAGCATGGCTCCTGGAGCACGCTCATGATTGTTGGAGAAGAAGATGACCCTCGGCACAGCTACACCCGCGCGCTGATACGCGCCCATATCCAGCAGGGCTTACGGGTCGCCTTGCACGGGTTTGAACGCTGGATTGCCGGTTCCACACCGGGCGTTCCGGCCATCAGCCCGTACCTGCTCAGGTATGACGACGAGGGCTTCGATATGGAGCCTGGCACCCTGCAACGGTTGTTGCGAGACCGACCCGACGTGCTGTACTGGATCCAGCCTTCGACCCAGGGGCACGACCTGCCGCAGGTGGAGGCGCTTGTGCGGGCGGGCATCCGGGTCGTTCTGGATACCCGTGAATGGGAACCTGGCGCTTACCTTGGATACGCCGGATGGGCCGCTGATGTCACTATTCAGCGTTGAACACGGTCCGGTGAGGGCAGCCTGACATTGAGGCTGCCACAGAAGCGACGTTGAAATTTCCTTCTTTGTTCTCAGCAGGCGCCTGTTGCTGCTTTGACCACCCTCGACCCTGACCGAGGGTTCCAGGTGTCTGCCCTCACGCCGGGCGGCGTGGGGGGCGGGCATGGGCCAGCTCAAGCACACCCAGGATGTCCCGCACCATTACGCCCAGCGTGTCCGGACGTGTTACGGCCCCCACGCAACCTACGTCAGCATCACCCTGCGTCGCCGCACCGCCAGCCTGCGGGTCACCGACGAAGCTGGTGAACCCATCGAGCCGCGTGACGACGCTTCTTACGAGGACCTGTTGGGCCTGCTCGACGACGCCCTGGCTTGGGGGGGTCCGGGGCACTTCACCCTGATGGGCCGTCCAGCGCCCGCCCCCCTGTCCCCACCCGAGGTCAGCCACCCCTTGCTGCCGTGGTAGTCACAGCAGGTCACGGGCGGGGACCTTCCCGTGGTGTCGCCAGAGCACCTGCACCTGGAAGAGCAGCGGCGTGAGGATCACCCGCCCAGGCGCGAAGAGGAGTGGGGCGTTTAGCGTCGGGCGAGGCCGGACCAGCAACGTGAGCGGGCCGAGCACCCGTGCCCAGCGGTGCCGCCAGCGCAGCCGCACTTCCCGCCTGAACACCCGCAGCCGCGTCGGGCCCTCCACGTCCGAGAGCCACAGGATCACGTGCGGGACCGGCTTCCGAAGCATCACCCGCTGCCGGTCCAGCCAGAGCATGACCAGCACCAGCGGCCACAGGAAGACGGAGGCCAGCACCAGCAGGAGGAGGCGCTTGTTCTCCCGCCAGTCGACGCGCGCTCGGTGGAAACTCGCCGCCAGGGTCGCGGCGACCAGCGTACCCATCAGCAGGTACCACGGCGACCCGTCCATGCCGCCAGCGTGACGCCGGGGAAAGATGGACAACCAGGTTCCGCCTCACAATCTTAGCGTTCAACTTGACCTGCGGGCAAGATCAGCGAGGAGGTGGCGATCTCGACTCATGACGGGCATGGGGGGCGCCCACGCGCCCGCTTCACCTCCGCACCGAGCCAGCGCTTCGGCAACACGGCGGAGCCGCCGGGCAAAATCCTGGGGGAGAACCTGATCTTCGCTCTCCGCGGCACGTTCATGGAGCGGTTCGGCGTGAACCTGCGAAATGACTCGGCGCACGGCCTGGTGGGTGTTGGCCTGGCGCGTGGACAGGCTGCCCCTCCAGCCGTCCATGCTGCGAACGCAGGTGGAGTCCCAGTCCAGCGGTCAGGAGGGGGCTCCCGAGCCGGAAGCCCAGCTTTGACCCCCCAAGCTCTGGGGCTGGGCCACGCCACCTCCGAACGCGAGCCTCGCGGGTGGACCACCTTCAACGGAGTGCGCCTGAGAAATTGGGTCGCCCCGATCGCCACAGACAGCTGGGCTTCTCTTCCTCCATGCCCATCGTCAGGGTTGATCCCCACCTCCCCGAACGGCCGGGGACGGCCCGAAGAGCGGGGCAGAGCGTCAGGCGATCACGAGGTCGCCCCGCACGGCCCCACGCAGGTTGCGCGCCGTGACCTCGTATCTCAGGACGCTCGGCTCGCCCCAGGCGCGTTCCAGCGGCAGGTTCCCGGCCGTCCAGCTCCCCTGAGGGGGCAAGGTGCCCAGCATGACCTGCGCCGAGCCGGAGGGTCCGGGGCGAAGCTCCCGCGGGGACTGGCCGGGCAACACGCGGGCCAGCACCCCGAAGTTGAAGCGCAGGTTCCCGACCGGCACGAGTTGCAGGTGCCCCTCCACGAGCGCGCCCACCCCCTCGTTGCGCACCGCGAGGGTCACGCGGGGTCGCGCGGCGGACTGCTTCAGCCCCTCGACCTCCCGGGCATGCCCGTCCAGCAGCCGCACCAGGGCGGCGAAGGCCTCGTACCACGCCAGCCCCGGTCCGGTGGGCGCCCCCTGCCCGAGGGCCTGCCACGGCGACGGCCAGACGTGAGGCGTGGCGGCCCAGACCCCCCGCATCAGAAACGCCTCGGCCGGAACCTGCACGCCCCACCCCGCGAGCCGCGACCGGAACACCTTCACCTGCGCCGGGTCCAGCACGGCGGGCACCGCGGGCTGCGGGCCGGACAGGCCCAGCACCGTGTCGGGCACGTCCCCGGACGGAAGCGGGCGCGCCGCCAGGGCCCGCAGCTGGGCGACGGCCTCCTCCAGGCGGGGCGGCAGGGCGGCGCGCCCGTCCTGAATGGCCCGGTTCACCTGTGGGTCCACGACCGCGCGGTCGTCCCAGCCCCCGTCCGAAAACGTCCAGCCGACCAGTGGGGCGGGCTGGGGAGGACCGAACAGCACCTGGAGACCCTCGCGGCCCGCCAGGGTGTTGCGCGAGCCGCGGCGCCACCAGACCTGGCCCTCCACGAGGGCCTGCCCGAGCGAACGGGCCGGGACGTGCACCACGCCCGGCGCCGTGCGCAGCTCGAACACGCCCACGAAGGTGCCGTCCGCCCGCGGCCACTGCCAGTACTGCACCTGCAGGGGCGGATCGAAGCGGCCCTCCAGCCAGGTCTGCACGTCGGCGTCATCCAGCGGCCGCGCGGCGCCGACGACGTGCCGACCCTCGGGCCGGTCCTTGACCCCCCGCACCAGGTACCGCGTCCGGCGCGGCGCCGGGCTGTTGGCCAGGCACATCAGGTCCTTGAGCAGTTCGGCCTGGGCGTGGGCCCGGACCTCCTTGGGCAGGCCGGGCTGCTCGATGCCCGGGCCAAGCGCCGCCTTGTAATCCAGCCAGTCGGATTCCCCGTAGCCTAACAACGATTGAAAGTCCTGGAAGTGCATCTGCCGCCCACCAGTATGCCGCGCTCAGGCGATCAGGTCGTCCAGCGCGAACCGGGCCCGCTCACGACAGCGGCCCACGTCATCTTGCAGCAGGGACCGCACCGGCTCGGGGACGGGGTAGCCCGGAACGACTAGGGCGGCCAGCGAGGTGGTCCTGAACACGGCGTCCATCGCCAGGGCGGCGCTGCGCCGTTCCATCTCCACCGTGTCGTCCTGCGGGCCGGCGATGAAGGTGTCGCCCAGAAACGTTCCCCCGGTCGTCTGCTGCACCGGCCGGGTGCCGTGCCTGGCGGCGCAGGGCAGGCCGTCCCGCCCGTCATCCTCGTCGGGCGTCGGCTCGATCTGCGGCTCGGTCAGACCCGGGGCGGTGAGGCCGCCCTTCACGCGCTGCTTGATGGACGCTTTTCCCCTGCTCCAGGGTGCTGTGTTCCTCCCATGCCTGAGTTCATGGCTCGTCATCCCGCATGTCCAGCAGGCCGTCAACCAGCTCGACCATGGGGGCGGCCAGGGCCAGGCCACGGACACCCAGCGGCCACGTACCAACAGTTCCAGAGGAAGTCCGCCGCCTCAAGCCGGGCGCCCGGGCGTGAGCCAGCGCTGGCCGAGTTCGTTCAGGGCGGCGATCAGCTCCTCGAAATGTTGGGGTTTGAGGACGTACCCGTCGGCCCCCGCCGATCTCGCCCTCGTCCGGTCCCGCGCCTCGTCCGAGGTGGTGAACACCACCACGGGCACGTGCTGGAGTGTGGCGTCCCCCTTGACGGCCGCCAGCACCTCGTGCCCGCTGACGCGCGGCATGTTCAGGTCCAGCAGCACCAGGTCCGGCAGCACGCCCGCGCCCCGCAGCAGGTCCAGCGCCTCCTGCCCGTCGCGGGCCACGCTCAGGTCGCACTGCACCTCACTCGCCTCCAGCGCGAGGCGCGCCAGCTCCAGGTCCGCCGTGTTGTCTTCCACCAGCAGCAGATGCTTGGACACGCCGCTCCTTTCACGACACCGGGAACGTTGAGGCACGTCGGTGGAGAGCTGAAGAAGGAAGCCGCTTCAGGAAGCGCGAAGCTCCTCCCCGCGTTCCCGCTTCCCGAGCCCCTCACGTCACAAGGAATTCCATGATGTCCAGTGCCACGAAGAGCGCCGCATACAGCAGGGCCGTGACCACTGTGCACCGGCGAAGCCAGGGTCCCCGCGTCTTCACCCGAACCAACAGGTGGACGGCCGACACGCCGACCAGGGTGCCCGCGGCGAGCATCCCTTCCAACTGCTCCCCGGCCTGAGGCCCATGAAGGTCCCACAGCCGTGAGGGAGCCGTCCCCGCGACCAGCGTTACGGAGAGTGCCCAATAGGTCAGCAGGATGGCGTCCATGACCCAGACCCAAACCAGCAGTCCTTGAACCAGCACACCATCCAGGGTCTCCGAGAGGTTCAACATGCCGAGTTGCTCCTTGAGGGGGAAGCGAGCTTCCATTCCTGCCCCTCGGCCGCTCCCGGGATCCGCCGAGCCTCCCCCACCGATGGGATGCGGCGGGGGCGGAGAGCAGGGCGCCTGAACTGGCTTGACCTTGCCCTGCCGGGTGACGTGGGGGACACTGCGCATCCCGGTTTGCAACACCGGCCCCCACCGAACGGGGTGGGGACTGGTCGCCGGAGGAACCCCGACCAGGGGTGAGTCAGGAGGGCTCCGTGACCCGGACCTGGTCGCGGCGCGAGAACGTCAGGTAGGCGACCACCGCCAGGATCGAGCACAGGAAGATGGCGTTGAGGGCCGTGCTGCCCAGCCCCAGCCCGCCCACGTCCCGGCCCTGCGAGAGGTAGTCCCCGATGGACGCGCCCAGCGGCCGGGTCACGATGTAGGCGAGCCAGAAGGCCAGGATGCCGTTCAGCCCGCCGTACACGTGGGCGAGCGCCACGGCGGCGATCACGCCCGCAAAGATCAGGGCCGAGGGCAGGTAGCCGAGCTGCAACTGTTCGGCCATCAGGTCGCCCGCCGCCGTGCCCAGCGCGAAGGTGAAGAGGATCGCCAGCCAGTAGTACGCCTCCCGTCTCGGGGTGAAGATGCTGTGGATCGAGAGGGTGCCCTCACGGCGGTACCACAGGGCGAAGGTCGCAATCAGGGCCACGCTGAAGACCCCGGTGCTGGTCCACAGGCTGACCCCGAAGTTGTCCGTGAGGTTGTCGGTGATCAGGGTGCCCACCACGCTGATCAGCACGATGGCGAGCCAGTAGACACCGGGGACATAGCGTTTCGTGCGGAACTGGGCGACTAGGGCCAGCGCCAGCAGGACGCTCATCAGCAGGGTCGTGCCGGTGAGGCCCAGGTGCAGGTTGCGGTTCAGATAGTCCGCCGCGGTCTCGCCGACCGTCGTCGCCATCACCTTGACGATCCAGAAAAACGCCGTGACCTCGGGAACTTTGCTCCACAGGGTCCGGCCCGGGCTGAGGGGTGCGGTGGTCAGGGTCGAGTCCATGTCTGCCTCATGGGGTCGGTGGGTGGGCGGGATCGTGTTCACGTACGGAAGGGGAAGGGGCGCCGGAGGGCGTGGTCCTCCGGGCGCCCCCAGGGATTCAGAAGGTGAGGTTGGCCTTGTTGTCGTTCCACAGCTTGCGGCCGATGACCTCGATCTTCCGGGAGAAGTCGCCACTGTCCTTGAAGGGCCGGTTGGCGATGATGTCCTTGGCCGTGGTCGCGGACACGCCCTTGAGGCACTGGAGGTCTGCCTGGCTCGCTTTATTCAGGTTGACCTTGGCCTTAAGCACCTTGGCGCAGGAAGAACCCGTCATGGTCATGGCCGTCCCCCTGGCGGCCTGAGCGGTGGGTGCGGCGGCGTGGCCGGTCGCCTGGCTCTGGGCGCCAGCGAGACCCATCGAGGCGAGGGCAGCCAGCAGGGCGAAGCTCGTGGAACGGTTCATAGGGACCTCCGGGAGCGGTTCGGGTTTGTTCCTCGTGGGAACCGCTGGGGGGCACCTTAGGTCCGGGAAGTAAAGGGCTGGTATAGAGCGCCGGGCAGGGCGACCGAGGAGAGTCGGTCCCCGAAGCCTCGCCGGGGTGGCTGAGCTGGACGAACGGAAGGGGGCGGCGTATACGCCGTCTTTACCCGTGGGGCTCACCCTCCGGGCAGGTGGCCGCTCCTGGGAAGCAGGACCTGCGGCCGCCCAGGAGGACCCCATGAGACACGTCTTCATCCCCGCCGCCCTGATCCTGGCCGCCGTGGGGGCTGGGCAGGTCACCCTGCAGGCTCAGGGAATGGGAGGCGAAGGCGCCAACGTCATGCTCATCGACGGCACCGGACGTCCTGGAGCTGTGGACGTCTACGTGGACGGCGCGCTGGTGGAGCGTCAGATGCTCGCCGGGGACCGGCCAGGTCAGCTGCACCTGACGCCCGGCACGCATCAGGTCACGGTCAAGTCGAGCGACGCGGGAACCGTGCTGGCCTCGACCGCCGTCGACGTGCAGGCTGGCCGCCCCTACGCGCTGAGCTTCCAGAACGACTGGCGGGTGATAGACTACACGCTCAACGTGTCCAGTGGTGACCGCGCGGTCTGGCGGGCGATGAACACCAACTGAATGCGCCCGGACCGTCCACCTCGCCCGTCGCCACACCGGTCACGGGCATTTTCTCGGAAGAGCGGTCCTGGTTGGGTCTCACCTCGGGCGGAGGGAGGCCCGGACTGCTCCTGAACCCACCCGCGCGCCAGGCGGGCCGGGGGACGGCTCGCCGGCACAGCAGAACCCCCGCACGACGCCCCGGCTATACCCGGGCTTTACCCCGGGGCGCCAAGCTCCGGAACATGAAACCCGGTCAGCCCATCAATGTCGCCGCCGGTGTGCTGGGAACCCTCACGCTGCTTTCGGGGGCACGGGCCGCCGGGTGGACCGTCTCGCTCTCGGCGACGGACCCCGCCCTTGTCTGCGGTGCCCGGGTCACGCCGGACCTGCGCCTGGGCACGCCCCCGGCGGGGACGAGGAGCCTGGCGGTCATCTTCTGGGACGAGCGCCCGGGTGGCTTGAGCGGTCGCTGGAGCGTCTTCGACCTCCCGCTCGGCACGGCCCGGCTGGCCCCCGGGGCAGCGGCCCGGCCAGCACCGGGCGGCGGCCGGGTGGCCCGCAATGAGGCGGGGCAACTCGGCTACACCGCCCCGTGCGGCAAGGGCAAGCACGACCTGTACGTCGACCTGTACGCTCTCAACGTCCCCAGCCTGAACCTCCCCGCCGGGACCCCGCTGCAACAGGTCCACGCGGCGATCAAGAAGCACAAGCTGTTGGAGGCCAAGGCGCACGTCACGCGGGTGAACCCGTGAGGCTGACCCGCGCCGCCCTGTTCTTGGCCCTGGCGGCAGGGTCCGCACGGGCCACCGACATCTACGCCCATACCCACGCAGGCATGTTCAGCCCGGCAGTCCGGGGGGTTCCGGCCCGCGTCTACGTCCCCAACGGCAAGGACCACACCGTCAGCGAGATCGACCCCGCCACCTTCCGGGTGATGGGCACCTTCCCGGTCGACCGGGAGCCGCAGCATGTCGTGCCGTCGCACGACCTGAAGACGCTGTGGGTCGCCAGCGACGAGGGACGGCAGTCGCTGACGCCCATCAACCCCCGCACGGGTCTGCCGGGCAAACCCGTTCCGGTCGCCGACCCCTACAACCTGTACTTCACCCCCGACGGGCGCTACGCCCTGGTGGTGGCCGAGAACGAGGCGCGGCTGATCTTCCTGACGGCGGACAGCATGCGGCCCGCCTTCGAGATCGCGGTGCCCTGCCGGGGCGTGAACCACATGGACTTCAGCCCCGACGGGGAGCATCTGCTGGCCGCCTGCGAGTTCAGCGGGGACCTGGTCAAGGTGGACCTGCTGGCCCGCCGGGTGACCGGGGTGATGCACGCGGGCGGGATGCCGCAGGACGTGCGGATCGCCCCCGACGGCTCGGTGTACTACGTGGCGGACATGATGGCGAACGGGGTGCGGGTGATCGACGGCTCGGGCGACACCCCGCGCAAGGTGGGCTTCATCCCCACCGGCAAGGGGACCCACGGTTTGTACCCCAGCCGGGACGGCACGCGCCTGTTCATCTCCAACCGGGGGGAGGGCACCGTGTCCGTGCTGGACTTCGCCAGCCGCCACCTCATCGCCCGCTGGACCATCCCGGGGGGCGGCAGCCCCGACATGGGCAGCGTCTCGGCGGACGGCAAGCAACTGTGGCTCTCGGGGCGCTACAGCGACGTGGTGTACGTGTTCGACACCCGCACGGGGAAGGTCCTCCGGCAAATCCGGGTGGGGCGCGGCCCACATGGACTGACCTACTTCCCTCAGCCCGGGCGGTACTCGCTGGGCCACACGGGGAACTACCGCTGAACGGCGTGCACCTGCACCCACTGCCGGTTCCACCGGGGGGCACGGGGAGAGCTGAAGGATGACCTGAACCCTGCCGCCGCGGTATACCGGTCCTTTACCTTTGCCGGCTACCGTTCCCGGCATGACCTGTCCACTGCCGGCCACCCTCCCCCCTTCCTGCTCGGCGGTCCAGGCGTGAGTGCGCTGCTGAGCGCCGTGTTCCTGGGGGTGGTCGAGGGGCTGACTGAATTCCTGCCCATCTCCTCGACCGGCCACCTGATCGTCGCCGAGCGGCTCATCGGCTACCGCGACGCGGGGGAAACCTTTACCATCGTGATTCAGCTCGGGGCCATCCTGGCGGTGGTGTGGTTCTACCTGCGCGAGTTGCTGGACAAAGTCTCGATGCTGCTCCGGGGCAGTCCCCGCGCCCGCCGGTTCTGGCTCAACCTGGTGATCGCCTCGCTGCCCGCCGCGCTGGTGGGCCTGCTCTTCGAAAAGGCCATCAAGGCCGCGCTGTTCTCGCCCACCACTGTGGCGCTCAGCCTGATCGCGGGCGGCGTCATCCTGTGGGTGGTCGAGACGCGCCGTGCCCGGCCAGCCGAGGCGCCCGCGGCGGTGGACCCGCCGGTGACCCCGGAGCCCGACCTCTACGGCGTCACGCCCCGGCAGGCGCTGACCATCGGCCTGGCCCAGGCCGTGGCGGTCATCCCCGGCGTGTCGCGGAGTGGCGCGAGCATCGTGGGCGGGCTGCTGAGCGGCCTGGACCGGGTGACGGCGACCGCCTTCTCGTTCTTCATAGGCATCCCGGTGCTGGGCGCGGCGGGCCTGTACAGCCTGTACAAGGCCCGGCACTCGCTGGGGCAGATCGAGGGCGGCGCGCCGGCCCTGCTCGTCGGCACCGCCGTGTCGTTCGTGACGGCGCTGCTGGCGGTCTCTTGGCTGCTGCGGTACGTGTCCCGCCACGACTTCCGGGGCTTCGCCGTGTACCGCGTCGTCTTCGGGGCCGTCATCCTGGTCCTGGTGGTCGCGGGAGCGCTGCGGTAGGCACTGTGGGCGAGCTGGAGTGTCCTCGCGGCGCTGGCACGCCGTGTTCGGGAGATGGGCCACCTGTCCTGGCGGTTCAGCGCCCGGTGGAGGAGACCGCCACCGCCCGTGAAGAGTCCTGGGCCGGGTGCCTCCGCTTCAGGGCCAGGTGAAGGGTCACGCGCTGGCCTTCTGGGTTCGTGCAGCCACCCTTCCGCAGGGGTTCCACGTGCTGTCGCTCGGAACCTCGCCCAGGCGCCTCGAACCAGGCTGGCGCCGAGAGCCTCCTCGAGACCTGACCTCGGGTCAGACGGGTTCAAGCGGGAAAGGGAAAGCGTCCACGGCCATGACCCACGGTCCTGCTGATCCCTGGCAGCTCAACCGCCGACGGCCACGTGGGCAGGCTGTTCGGTCGCCGTGGTGCTCCCCGGCCAGGGCGACCGGGCCCTCAGCCAGGCCGCGTGTTCGGCGATCAGCAGTCCCCGCTCGTTGGCCCGCGGGTGGGGGTGAACACCACGGCGGCCCGTGAAGCCCAGGCTGTACAGGGCCGCCAGGATCTCCGGGCGGTGCGCGATGGGCACCCCTGCCCCTGCCCAGTGGTCTGCCGTGGCCCTCAGGCACGCGGCGACCAGCCGGGGGGCCGCGAGGGGGTCGAGCAGCCGCCGGAGCTGCGCCGGCAGGTCGGGCGGCACCTCCAGGTAGCCCAGCGCGCCGAGGCGGCGCAGGGTGCCCACCTTCATCTGGGCGCGGCCCAGGCTGAAGGTCTCGACGGGTCGGCCCGCCAGCCACCCGGCCAGCCGCCGGAGGGCCGCTGCCGGGCGCTCCGGCAGCGAGACGGTCAGGCGCAGCAGCCCGTGCTGGAGGTGATCGTACCCGTCGAGGCGCACCTGCTCGTCAGCCAGGACGGCGGCAATCAGGGCGGCATCGACGCCGTACCGGGCCGCCGCGTTCCGGATGGCCCGCTTGTCTGTCGGGGTGAACCGGACGTGACGCAGTCTGGCGGCGTGCGTACGGGGCCGTGCGGGTGGCTGTCCGCCTGGAAGGTCTCTCCGGGTGAGAAGTGACTCGGGCGTCAGGGTGACCATGCGGCCATGATCTGCCGGAGACGTAAAAGGGCCGTATAGGCCCCTGCGGTCGGGCAGGGGTCCGCCGGTGAAGCTGGCGAGACCACCCGGCAGCGGGGGCACGGCCGCCACCAGAGGCGGAACCGTCGCGCGCCACGCTCCTCGGGCGGCGGTCACCGGCGTTCCCACCGGGTCACCTCCTCATCCTGGAACCGCCACGCCCCGGAACACCCCGCACCCTTCTTGATCCGCGCGCCAGCGTTATACGCGGACTTTACCGTCTTATACGGCCTTTTTACCGGCCGCTCCTACGCTCCGGGCACGCAGAAGGAATCTGCGGACAAGGAGAACACCATGAATACGAACGCCAGACGGTTCCTGCTCACCCTCAGCGCCCTGACGGCCGTGGGCCTCTCCCTGGCTGGGCACGCCTTCGCCCAGGCGGAAGCTCCGGGGGCACCCTCCGCACCGCCGATTCAGGCGCAGGTCAACCCGTCCGCCCGGGACACCGATGCCCACGACCGGGCGATGTTCGGCAGCATTCAGCTTCACACCAGCCTGCCGGACTTCGAGGTGCCCGCCGCGCAGGAGCAGGCCCTGTACCGCTCGCTCGCGCGGATCACGCCCGCCCAGGCCGAGCAGGCAGCCCAGGCGGCCGTCCTCGGCCCGGCCACCAGCGTGACCCTCGGGGACCAGGACGGCAGCCTGGTGTACGCCGTGGTCATCGGGCAGACCGAGGTGACGGTGGACGCCGGGAACGGTCAAATCCTCCAGCAGGAGATCGCCGGGCTGGAACAGGGTGAGAGCGGCGGCAGTTGAGCCCGCCCGTACTGAGCGTTCCCAGCCCCGTCCCGGACTTCCCCAGCGCTCGCCGGGCACCCTGAAAAGGTGCCCGGCGTCTTCTCGCCGTCCGGTATACCGCGTCTTTACCTTCCTCGGGCACGCTGGGCGACATGAGCACCCTGCTGTCCCATCGCCACCGAATTCGTCCGGTGGCCCTGCTGCGCCTGTTTCTCGGCATCCTGCTGCCCCTGCTGGTCGTGGGGCTCGTGGCCGAGGACCTCCTCGAAGGGCAGAGCTTCGCCTGGGAGACCCCCTTCCTGCTGGCCCTGCACAGCCACGCCACCCCGCTGCTCAATCAGGTGGCGCTCTTCTTCACCACTGTCGGCGGCGTGACCGTGATCGCCCCCGTCAGCGCCGTGATCCTGGTCGTGCTGTGGCTCAGGGGGCACCGGCTGGCCGCCTTCTGGGGGCTGGGCGTGGCGGGCGCAGCGGGCCTGAACGTGGCGATGAAGCTGCTGATGCACCGCACCCGCCCGGAGTTGTGGCCCCGCCTGGTGCAGGAACACGACGCCAGCTTTCCCAGCGGGCACAGCATGTACAGCGCCGCCTTCGTCACGGCGCTGATCCTGCTCGCCTGGCGCACGCCCTACCGCTGGCCCGCGCTGGGGCTTGGGGTGGCCTTCAGCGGGCTGGTGGGCTTCTCGCGGCTGTACCTGGGCGTGCATTATCCCACCGACGTGCTGTGCGGCTGGCTGACCGGCGCCGCCTGGGTGCTGGGCGTGTACGGTGTGCTGCGGCCTTTCGCGCCGGGGCACGGGAAGGAGAGCGCGGCATGAGACTCCTGATCGTCGAGGACGACCCCCATATCGCCGAACTGCTGCAAGACGGCCTGACCGAGGAGGGCTACGAGTGCGACCGGGCCGCGAGCGCCGCCGAGGGCGGGGAGCTCGCCCGGCTGTTTCCCTACGGCCTGCTGATCCTGGACGTGATGCTGCCCGAGGGCATCGACGCGGGGTACCGGCTGGGACGCTCGCTGCGGGAGGGCGGCCTGAACACCCCCATCCTGTACCTCACCGCCCGGGGTACGGTGGAGGACCGGGTCGAGGGGCTGGAGGCGGGCGGGGACGACTACCTGGTCAAGCCGTTCGCCTTCAAGGAACTGCGGGCGCGGGTGCGGGCCCTGCTGCGGCGGGCGAGCGGGAACGCGCAGAACACGGTGACCCTGCCGGGGGGCTGGGTGATGGATCTGGGGGGCCGGGAACTCTACGCTACGGGCGTCCGTGCCGAGCTGACCCGCCGGGAGTTCGCGCTACTGGAACTGCTCGTCCTGAACCCGGGCCGGGCCTTTTCCCGCGACGAGATCATCGAGCGCCTGTGGGGGGGTGAAGGGGGGGCCGTGGAGCCCAAGGTGATCGACGTGTACGTCAGCACCATCCGCCGCAAGACCACCGACGTCCTGATCGACACCATCCGGGGCACCGGGTACCGGCTGGGCCGGGGTGAGGCGATGTGACCGGGGGGGGCGGCCGGCGGATGGGCTGGAGACCCCGGGACTGGAGCCTGCGGGTCAAGCTCACGCTGGGCTACGCGCTGGTCTTCGCGGTGACCATCCTGCTCGGGGCCGTGCTGGTGTACGCCCTGGCCCGGGACAGCCTAACGGGGTCGCTCGACACCACCTTGCGGGAGACCGCCAGCGTGGCGCAGGGCAGCATCGAGGACCAGAACGGGCGCTGGACCTTCTCCTCGGAGCTGAGACCGACCGGCGACCTGGCCATCGAACTGCTCTCGCCCACGGGGAGGACGCTGGCCCGCGCGGGCCAGGAGGAGCATGACCAGGCCATTCCCCTGCGCGTGGGCTTCGTGTCGACGGCAGAACACCGGGTGCTGACCCTACCCGTCGAGGGCGGGCTGTTCCTGCGGGTCTCGCGGCCCAGCAACACCCTGGTGGAGCTGCTGGAAACCCTGGCCCGCATCCTCAGCGCCGGCAGCGTGCTGATGGTCATGGTGGCCTGCGGGGCCGGGTACGTCCTGGCCGACCGGGCCCTGCGCCCGGTGGACGCGGTGGCCCGCACCGCCGAGGGCATCGCCCGGCGCGGCACCTACCAGGAGCGGGTGCCCGCCGCGCCCGGCCAGGACGAGATGGCCCGGCTGACTTCCACCGTGAACGCGATGCTCGACCAGCTCGAGGGCACCATCGAGCGCGAGAAGAGCTTCGCCCGCATCGCCGCCCACGAGCTGCGCACGCCGCTGACCGTGCTCAAGGGCCGCCTCGACCTCACCCTGGAGCGCCCGCGTGAGGCCGCCGACTACCAGCGTGCCCTGAGCGGGATGCAGGGCCGGGTGGACGCGCTGGTCACCCTCTCGGAGAGCCTGCTCGCCCTGGCCCGCACCGACGCCCCGGTGCGTCTGGAACGGGTGGAACTGGCGGGCAGCGCCGCGGCGGTGGTGGACGCGCTCGACGAGGTGGCGCGCCGGGCGGGGAGGCAGGTGCAGCTCGACCTCAACGAGAGCTGGGTGCAGGCCGAGGCGGAGGGGGTGGGACGCGCCCTCGCCAACCTGATCGAGAACGCGCTCAAGTACGGCACGGGTGGCGTCCTGGTGCGGGTCCGGGAACGTGAGGTCACGGTACGCAGCGTGGGTCCCGGGCCGGATCAGGCCCAGTGGACCCGGCTGCTGGAACCTTTCGAGCGCGGCGCTGGTACCCAGGGGACCGCCGGAAGCGGGTTGGGCCTGCCGCTGGTGGCGGCCCTCGCCCGGCGCTGGAACGCCGACCTTCTGCCCCGCTGGGAGGAAGGCGCCTTCGAGGTCAGCCTGCGTTTTCCTGCCTGACCCGCCCTCAACCCCGCCGCCCTCGACGCCCCATCCCAGGAGACCCCATGCTCAGGTATTCCCCTTGCCCCGCAGAGGCCCGGCCTTCAGAACACTCCACGTCCGGTCGAGGAAGGGCCCACCTCCTGACCCCACCGGGAAGCGTCCGGGCACGCGGCGTGGTTCCGCTCGCCGGGCCGGTCCTGCGGGTGGCCCGCCACTTGCTGTGGCTCTCCCCGGTCCTGCTGGGGACCGTGGTGGCCCAGCCCAGAACCCTGCCGCCCTTCTCACACGTGTTCGTGCTGGTGCTGGAGAACACCAGTGCCGGTGGAGTGCTGGGCAACCCCAACCTGCCGACGCTGAACGCGCTCGCGCGGGAGTACGGTCTTGCCACGAACTACACCGGGGTCGCCCACCCCAGCCTGCCCAACTACGTGGCCCTGCTGTTCGGCAGCACCTTCGGCAGCCGCAGCGACGACTCCGGCCAGCGTTTCCCCGGAGACAACCTCGCCCTGCAACTGGAGCGCGCGGGGAAGACCTGGAAGGGTTACTTCCAGGGACTGCCCGGCCCTGGCTGGGACGGTCCCTCCACCGGCGTGTACGCCAAGAAACACAACCCCCTGATGCTCGCGGCGGACATCGCCCGCGACCCAGTCCGCGCCCGCAAGGTGGTCCCCCTGGGGGAGCTGGACGCCGACCTGCGCGCCGGGACCGTTCCCACCTTCGCGCTGATCGTGCCGGACCTGTGTCACGACCTGCACGGGGCGCTGACCTGCTGGCGTGGTTCGCGGCTGGAGCGGGCAGGGGACGCCTTCGTGCGCGAGTGGGCCGGGAAGATCATGGCCTCGGGTGCCTGGAAGGACCACGCCGCCCTGGTGATCACCTTCGACGAGGGTGGCGGCGGGGACCGGGCGGGGGGCGGGGGCACCGTGGCGACCATCGTGGTGACGAGCGACGGCCCGCGCGGGGTGCGGTCGAACCGGCCCTACAACCACTCCAGCCTGCTGCGGACCCTGGAGGACGCCTGGGGGCTGCCCCCGCTGCGCGAGGCCGCGCGGGCGACGCCCATGACGGACCTGTTCACGCGCTGAGGTTCCTATACCGCGTTTATACCGGACGGGCCTACGGTCGGGGCATGAACAAGAACAAAGGTCTGGTGCGGCCCGCAACGACGTTCGCCCTTCTCGCCCTGGTCTCCGGCGCCCTCGCGCAGACGCAGGTGGCGCCCGAGACTCACCCGGTCGGCGACATCCCCGACTCACAGGCCTTCGTGCGTTACACGAACGCGCCGGGAGGCTACAGCCTGGAAATCCCGGAAGGCTGGGCCCGCCGCGAGCAGGGCGGCACGGTGAGCTTCACCTCCAAGTACGGCACCGTCGAGCTGACGGCCCGCAGGGCGGCAGGGACCCCGGGGGTCGCGGCGGTCCGGGCGGGTGACCTCGCCGCGCTGGCCCGGACGGACCCCAGCCTGAAGGTCACCCTGGTCAAGGCGGCGCCGTTGCCCGCCGGGAACGCCGTCCTGGCGCGCTTCATCTCCACCTCCGCCCCGAACGCGGTGACGGGACGGCGCGCGGTGCTGGACAACGACCTGTACGTGCTCACCAGAAACGGGCGCGAGGTCGTGCTGCGGATGAGTGCCCCCAGGGGGGCGGACAACGTGGACGCCTGGAACCGGGTCGCGCGTTCGTTCGTGTGGCGGTGAGGGCCATGTCCATCCTGGAGGCCGTGGACCTGTACCGCTTCTACCACGTGGCGGACGAGGAGGTGCGCGCCCTGCGCGGGGTCAGCCTGGACGTGGCGCCGGGAGAACTCGTCGTCCTGCTGGGCGCCTCCGGCAGCGGCAAGAGCACCCTGCTCTCTTGCCTGGCGGGCCTGGACGACCCGGACGGCGGCGCGGTGACGGTGGCGGGCGAGCGGCTGACCCGGCGGCCCGAGGCCCAGCGGGCGGGGGTGCGGGCCCGGCACCTGGGCGTGATGTTGCAGGGCGGGAACCTGCTCGCGCACCTGAACGTGCTCGACAACGTGACCCTGACCGGGCGGCTGCTCGGTCAGCCGGGCGGGGCCCGCGCGCTGGACCTGCTGGGGCAGCTCGGGTTGGACCACCGGCGGCACGCCTTCCCGGCGCAGCTCTCCGGAGGGGAAATCGCGCGCGCCTCGCTCGCGGCGGCGCTGGCCCACCGCCCCGCCGCGCTGCTGGCCGACGAGCCGACCGCCGAGGTGGACGCGCGGACCGAGGAGCGGGTCATCGGGGTGATCGAGGCGTTCGTGCGGGGGGAGGGGCGCGGCGGACGTTGCGCCGTGATCGCCACCCACAGCTCCCGGCTGGCCGCCCGGGCGACGCGCGTGTTGCGGCTGAAAGACGGGAGGTGGCAGGATGCCTGAACCCAGGATGGTGGACGTCTCACCGGGACGGCTGACCCCCGGGCCCGTTTCCTCAGGCGCGGCATCGCCCCGGCAGGTGGACGCGGCGACCACCCCGCTGGCCGAGGCGCGCGGGGTGGGCCGGACCTTCACCGTAGGCGGGCAGGAGGTCACCGCCCTGCGGGAGACGACGCTCCAGGTGCGCCCCGGCGACCGGATCGCGCTGCTGGGCCCCTCCGGCAGCGGCAAGAGCACCCTGCTGCACCTGCTCGGCGGGCTCGACACGCCGACCACGGGGACGGTGAGCTGGCCCGCGCTGGGTGAGGCGAACACGCTCCGGCCCGGCAAGGTCGCCTTCGTCTTCCAGGCCCAGAGCCTGATGCCGCCCCTGACCGCGCTGGAGAACGTGGCGCTCCCGCTGCTGCTGACGGGGGCCACGCCGAAAGCGGCCACCGGGGAAGCCCGGCGGGCCCTGGATACCCTGGAACTGCTGCCGCTCGCCGAACAGCTTCCCGAGGAACTCTCCGGCGGGCAGGCGCAGCGGGTGGCGGTCGCGCGGGCGCTCGTCACCCGGCCCCGGCTGATCCTGGCCGACGAGCCGACCGGGCAGCTCGATTCCGTCACCGCCGGGCACCTGATGGACGTGCTGCTCTCGGCCCTCGAACCCAGCTCGGCTCTGGTGATGGCGACCCACGACGAGGCCGTCGCCCGGCGCCTCGACACCCTCTGGCGCATGGAGGGCGGCGGGCTCCTGAGCCGGGCCACCAAGGAGGGACCCTCATGACCAGCCTGTGGTTGCGCGGTTTGATGGCACGCCGTCCCCTGCGTCTGTGGGGCAGCGCGCTGGGAGTCGGTCTGACCGTCGCCTTCCTGACCTTCCTGCTGTCGTTCATCGCGGCGGGCACGGCCAACATGACCCGCCGGGCCATCGGGTCGGTCCCGGTGGACTGGCAGGTGCTGCTGGGGCAGAACACCAGCCGCGCCCAGGCCGAGGCCGCCATCCGCGCCGCCACTCCGGTCCGGACCCTCGCGGCGGTCGGGTACGCGGACGTGCCCGGCTTCACGGCCAACACGGGCGGCACCGTCCAGACCACCGGGGCGGGCAAGGTGCTGGGGCTGCCGCCGGGCTACCGCGCCGCCTTCCCCGCCGAGCTGCGTCCCCTGATCGGGTCGCCGGACGGCGTGGTGCTGTCGCAGCAGACGGCGGCGAACCTGCACGCCGCCGTGGGGGACACGGTGAACATCGGACGCTACGGGGCCGCCCCGGTGGGGCTGCGGGTCGCCGGGGTCGTCGACCTTCCGCAGGCCGACTCGCTGTTCCAGGCGGTCGGGGCGCCGAAGGGCCTCGCCCCCCAGGCGCCGCCGGACAACGTGGTGCTGCTTCCCCGCGCCCAGTGGGACGCCCTGTTCGCCCCGCAGAAGCTGGCGCGGCCCGACACGGTACGCGAGCAGCTCCACGTGCGGCTGGGCACCCCGCTCCCCAGCAACCCGGGCCGGGCCTTCGCGCTGGCCGGGACGCTCGCCAACAACGTCGAGGCGCGGCTCTCGGGCGGGGCCGTGGTCGGCAACAACCTGGCGGCCAAGCTCGACGGGGCGCGGGAGGACGCCCTCTACGCCCAGGCGCTGTTCCTGTTCCTGGGGCTGCCGGGGGCCCTGCTCGCCGGGGCGCTGACCCTGAGCGTCGCGGGGGCGAGCGCCGGGCAGCGCCGGACCGAGGCGGCCCTGCTGCGCGTCCGGGGAGCGGGTGACCGCACCATCCTGCGGCTGGGAGCGGCGGAGGCGGGGCTGGTGGCGGGCGTCGGCACCGTGCTGGGCCTCCTGGCCTACGTGCTGCTCTCGCCCCTGGTCACGCCGGGCACGGCCGTGGGCGTCCCCCTGCTTGCGCTGCCGGTCCTGGCGGGGCTGCTCCTCTCGCTGCTGGCCGTCCTGCTGCCCACCCTGGGCGCGATCCGGTCGTCCACGGTCGCCGCCCAGCGGCAGGTCGTGGGCCGGGCCGGGACGCCGCTGTGGCAGCGCCTCTCCCTCGACCTGCTGCTGCTCGTCCTGGCCGGGGTGATGTTCTGGCGCAGCGCCGCCGGGGGCTACCAGCTCGTGCTCGCGCCGGAAGGCGTCCCCCAGGCGAGCATCCAGATCGAGGCCTTCGTCGCGCCGCTGGCCCTGTGGCTGGGCGGCACCCTGCTGGCGATGCGGCTGCTGGGCCTGCTGCTGCGGCGGGGCGCGCTGACCCGGCTGCTGCGGCCCCTGGCCGGGACCCTGGCGGGGACCGTCGCGGCCGCGCTGGGGCGGCAACGGCCCCTCCTGACGCGCGGGGCGGCGCTCGTCGCCCTCGCCACCGCCTTCGCGGTCTCCACCTCGATCTTCAACGCGACCTACAACGACCAGGCGCGGGTGGACGCCGTGCTCACCAACGGGGCGGACGTGACCGTCACGGGCACCGCGAACGGCCCCGCCGGGCCACGGCTGGCCACCCTGGGGGCCCTGCCGGGCGTGGTGGGCACCCAGCCGCTGATCCACCGCTTCGCCTACGTGGGCGCGGACCTCCAGGACATCTACGGCATCGACGCCGCGCACTTCACCCAGGTCAGCCGCCTGTCGAACACCTATTTCAAGGGGACGACGGCGCAGGGGGCGCTGGCGAAGCTCCGGGCCCGCCCGGACGCCCTGTTCGTCTCGCAGGAGACGGTCAACGACTACCAGCTCTCGCTCGGCGACCGGCTGAACCTGCGGCTGCTGAACGCCCGCACCCACGGGTACGGGATCGTCCCCTTCACCTTCGTCGGCGTGGTGCGCGAGTTCCCCACCGCCCCCAAGGACTCCTTCCTGGTCGCCAACGCGAGCTACCTCGCCAAGGCGACCGGCAACCCGGTGGCCGAGGTGGCGCTCCTCAAGGTGAGCGGGTCCCCGCAGGCGGTCGTGGACGCCGCCCGGCGGGCGACCCGCGATCTCCCCGGCGTGACGGTCACCGACCTCGCCACGGTGCGCAGCCGGATCGCGTCGGGCCTCACGGCGGTGAACCTCGCGGGCCTGTCGCGCATCGAGCTGGCCTTCGCGGCCCTGCTGCTCGCCGGGGCGACCGGGCTGGTGCTGGCCCTGGGGCTGGCCGAGCGCCGCCGCACCTTCACCGTGCTGGGAGCCCTGGGCGCGACGCAGAAGCAACTCGGCGCCTTCCTGTCGGGTGAGGCGCTGGTCGTCGTGGGCCTCGGCGGGGTGCTCGGGGGCGTGATCGGCCTGGGGGTCGCGCAGACCCTCATCAAGCTGCTCCAGGGCGTCTTCGACCCGCCGCCCGAGGTGATGGTGCTGCCCTGGCCCTACCTGGTGGGCCTGCTGGCCGCCGCCGCCCTCAGCACCCTGGCCGCCCTGCGGCTGGCGCAGGCCGCCTCCAACCGGCGGGTGACCGAGGTGCTGCGGGCGGGCTGAGGGGCGGCTTCCCGGGGGGAGTGGCCTGAGCCGCTCCCCCTCTCGGTATACGCGTTCTTTACCTCGGCTCTCTAGGGTGGGGGCATGGTCGACCTTCCCCAGCTCCTGCTCAGCGTCTCCTACCTGGGCATCTTCGCCATCGTCTTCGCCGAGAGCGGGCTGCTGATCGGCTTTTTCCTGCCGGGCGACAGCCTGCTGATCACGGCGGGCATCCTCGCCCAGCAGGGCAGCCTGCACCTGGCGGGCGTGATGCTCGCGGTGGCCCTGGGCGCGGTCATCGGGGACAGCACCGGGTACTTCATCGGGCGCCGCTTCGGCCCGGCGGTGTTCAGCCGCCCGGACAGCCGCCTGTTTCGCCCCGAGTACGTGGAGCGCACCCAGGCGTTCTTCGAGCGCTACGGGGCCCTCTCGCTGATCCTGGCCCGCTTCGTGCCGGTGGTGCGCACGGTGGCGCCGACGCTCGCCGGGGTCGGCAAGATGCCCTACGCCCGGTTCCTGACCTACAACGTCGTGGGCGGGCTGCTGTGGGCGATCAGCGTGCCCCTGCTCGGCTTCTGGCTGGGCGGCCTGATCCCGCACCTCGACCGCTACATCCTGCTGGTGGTGGGCGTGGCCGTCGTCCTGAGCCTGATCCCGGTGGGGCTGGAGCTGCGCAAGCTGCGCGCGGGGCGGCGGTGAGCCCAAGTGGGGACGGTGTTGTGCGGGGTTCGGCGGCGGGAGACGCTCCCCGACGCTGACGCGACGCCCTCCCCGCATCGGGAGCGTGGTGGCCGGTGGGTAGGCCGAGGGAAGGGGGCGCCCCCGGCGTCGGGACCCCGCGCGGAGCAGGTGATCTCGTCGGGCCGAACCGAGCAGGGCTTCCCGCGTCACGGGTCCTGGACGGCGTTCTCGATCCGTGGCCGCCCGGGCCCGAACGCTGCGCGAGCCCAGGTCGAGGAGGTGCCGTCCCAGGGGGCGAACATCGGCATTCGCCGTCCTCCTCACCCCGTTGAGAGACCTTTCCCCCGAGTCACGCGGGGAGGCTGGCGGAGTCCCTCCTCCCCGCGCCACAGGTCTTCACAGGGCGAGCAGGAGGACACGAAAAGAGCTGTGTAAGAGTCCTCCTCCTACGTTGGGCGTGAAGAGTTCCCTGCCTTTCGACAGACACGGAACCCGAAAGGACACCGCAGATGCCCATGACCCGCACATCACGCCTCCCGGGGACCGTCCTCCTGGCCCTGGCGCTCGCCGCCTGCGGGCAGCAACCTGCCAGCGAGGCCGCGACGCCCGTTCCCGATCCGGCCCCCGTGACGACGGCCACGCCCATCGCCGTACCGACGGCGCGGGCGCCCTACGCCCTGATGGTCAGCGCGGACAAGTCGGACAGCGTCCAGGGCCTTGAGCGCGAGTTCGGGGGCAGGGTGGTCGCGTTCAGCGCGCAGGCAGGCTACGCCCTGCTCGCCGTCGATTCCGCGCAACTCCCCGTTGTCACTCAGGGTGCCGGGGGGAAGGCGCGGTCGCGGCGCGTCGTCGAACCCAACCAGGCCGCCTTCGATGGTGGGGGCGTGACCGCCATGCAGGGGCGGCGCACCCTGTGGGCGGGGGGCGAGTTCCGGGCCTGGACGGGTGGGCGGCGCACCCTGTGGGCCGGGGGCAGCTACGCGCCGGTGCCCGAGAACAGCGTGACCTGGGGACAGGTCCGGCTCCAGCAGGCGCAGCGGCTCGCCCCGCATCTCGGCGCGGGCGTCAAGGTCGCGGTCATCGACACGGGCCTCGACCTCACCCATCCCGCCTTCGAGGGGGCGCTCGCGCCGCAGGGCGAGTGGTGGGACTTCTACGGCAACGACGCGCTGCCGCAGGACGAGGGGGCCCTCGGCATCGGCGGGTACGGGCACGGCACGAGCGTGGCGGGCATCGTGCTGCAGGTGGCGCCGAACGCGACCATCCTGCCGTTGCGCGTCCTCGGCCCGGACGGCTCCGGCGACATCCTCGGCGTGGCCAAGGCCATCGACTGGGCCGTCAAGCACGGCGCGCGCGTGATCAACCTCAGCCTGGGCAGCGACGAGCGCTCTCAGATCGTGCAGGACGCCATCGAGCGAGCGACCAGGAGCGGCGTGTTCGTGGTCGCGTCCGCCGGGAACGAGAACACGGATCCCATCACCTATCCCGCGCGCGACGCGGCCGGCAAGGGCAACGAGCGCGAGCTCAGCGTCGGCAGCGTCGACGCGCGCGACGTCAAGTCCAGCTTCTCGAACTACGGCAGCGCCCTGGAGGTGGTCGCGCCCGGCGAGGACGTGTTCGGCCCCGCGCCGCGCGACGCGAACGGCGTGCCGCAGCTCGCGGCGTGGAGCGGCACGTCGATGGCGGCCCCCATGGCGGCGGGCGGGCTCGCGCTGGCCCTCGGGGAGTCGGACAAGAAGGTGCGTGGGGATCTCGCGCAAAAGATGAGTGCGCGCGCCCACAACGTGTACGGCCTGCCCGGCAACCGCGCGTACAGGACCAAACTCGGCGTGCAGGGTCGGCTCGACCTCGAGGCTTTTTTGCGCGACGTGTTGGGGCTGGGCGACGAGAATGACGACCATAACGAGTGAGACGAGGGCCCTGGCGGTCGGGACGGCAGGCGGGTGAGATGGACGGCGGTGTGCGCGGGGACCGGCGGGCGACGCGGCTTGAATTGAGCGGCGCAGCGGGAGGTGACGCCCAGACGGTCGTGGACGCGCTCGTCGGGGCCGCCGAACAGTTGGTCGGCGCGGACGCGCCTCGCGCGGCCGAAGTGGCGCGCGAGGCACGGTCGGCCGCGCGAGGCGCGGTGTACCCGGCGGGAGAGGTGCGCGCCCTGCTCGTCCTGGGTGCCGCGCTGGCGGAACGCGGGATGCGCGATGAAGCCCGTGACGCGTTCGGGCGCGCCCGGAACGTCGCCAGGCGGGCAGGCGACCTGCCGGGCGTCATGGAGGCGCTGGGCGCGGACGGCAAGCTGATGCTGGATTATGGGGACATCGCCGCCGCCGAGGCGCAGTTTCTCGAAGCGCTCGGCCTCGCCCGCGCGCACGGGCACCTGGCCGTGCAGGCGCGGATGCTCAACCGGCTGTCGGGCGCGCGGCACACCCGCGGCGCGTATGCCGAGGCCCTCGCGGCCCTCGAGGAGGCGCTGGCCGCGCACCGCGCGCTGGGGGACCACGCCGGAGAGTCGAGCTGCCTGTGCAACATCGGGAACCTGTACGTCAGCCTGGGCCGCTACCCGGAGGCGCTGGGGGCCCTCACCGAGGCGCACGCCCTGCTGCGCGGCCGGGGGGACGACGCCCGGACCCTCAACCGCACGGTCCTCAACCTGGGCACGCTCTACCTCGACATGGGCGATGTGGACAGGGCGGTCGAGCACTTCGGGCAGGCCCTCGCCCTGGCGAGGAGCGGCGGCGACACGCTCGTCGAGGTCGTGGCCCTGCTCAACATCGGCGCGGCGCGGCAGGAGGCGGGCCAGGACGACGAGGCGCGCGCCCAGCTGCTGGGCGCGCGGGAACGCGCGCGCGCCATCGGGTACGCGCCCGGGGAGGTGTCCGCCCTCGACGGGCTGGGTCGCCTGCACGAGCGCGCGGGAGAGCTCGGGGAGGCCGTCGCGTCTCACGCGCGGGCCCTGGAGCTGGCCCGCCGGGGCGAGGACGTGGAGGGGCAACTCGACGCCCTGCACCACCTCGGCCGCCTCGCCGCGCGCCGGGACGAGCTGCCGCTGGCCCTCGCGCGCCTGGGCGAGGCGCTGAGGCTGGCCCGCGAGGTGAAGCGCAAGAAGAGCGAGTGCGAGGTGCTGCTCGCGCTCGCGGACGTCCTCGAACGTCAGGGCGACGCGGCGCAGGCCCTCGCCCTCTACCGGGAGCACCACCGCGTCGAGCGTGAACTCTTCACGGAGGAGGGCGACCGCAAGACGCGCGAGCTGACCGCCCGCTTCGACATCGAGCGCGCCCGCCAGGAGGCGGAGGCGCAGCGCGAGCGCACCGAGATCGAGCGGCGCGCCCGCGAGGGGGCCGAGCGCACCGTGCTCGAACGCACCGCCGCCCTCGAGCGCGCGCAGCTCGAGGTGGCCGCGCGGCTGGCGACCGCCGCCGAGTACCGCGACGACGCGACCGGCGAACACACTTGGCGCGTGGGGCACGGCACCGCGCGCCTGGCCGCGCACCTCGGGCTGCCCGCCGCGCAGGTGGAACTGGCGCGGGTCGCCGCGCGCCTGCACGACGTCGGCAAGATCGGGATCCCGGACGCGATCTTGCTCAAGGCGGGGCCGCTCACGCCGGGGGAGTACGACGAGATGCGCGCGCACGCCGCGCTGGGCGCGCGCCTGCTCGCGAGCGGCGAGTCGGCGCTGCTGCAGATGGCCGAGGACATCGCGTGGTCGCACCACGAGCGCTGGGACGGGCGCGGGTACCCGCGCGGCCTCGCGGGCGAGGCCATTCCGCTGATGGGGCGCATCGTGGCGGTCGCGGACGTGTTCGATGCCCTCACGCACGCGCGGCCCTACAAGGCGGCGTGGACCCGGGAGCAGGCGCTCGCGGAACTCCACCGCGGCCGCGACACACAGTTCGACCCCCGGGTGGTGGACGCCGCCCTGTGCGTGTTCGGGGCGGCGACGTACGAGGAGGACATGCGGCGTGAGCTGCGCGCGCAGCGGGAGGCGGGCGCACAGTTCCACCTCCCGGCGCTCCAAGGCCCGGGGCAGGACGTGGCGGCGCTGCGCGCGCACTACGAGCACCTGCTGGCGGAACAGACGCGCGACCTCGAGCGGGCGCGGCGGGAGGCCGAATCGACGGCGCGGCGCCTCGAACTCGCCGCCCGCACGGACGTGCTCACGAACCTTCCCAACCGCCGGGCCTTTGAGGAGGACCTGGAGCGCGCGCTCCGGGAGGCGGCCCACGGTGACAGTGTTCTGGTGCTGTCCATGGACCTCGACGGCCTCAAGGCCGTGAACGACCACCAGGGCCACGAGCGCGGCGACGACCTGCTGCGCGCCTTCGCGCGGACCCTGCAGGCGGCGCTTGGGGACCGCGGCGAGGTGTACCGCATCGGGGGCGACGAGTACGCGGCGATCCTGTCAGGCGCGGCGGACACGGGCGTGGCGATCCTGGAGGACATCGAAGCGGTGGCGGCCCGCGTGCGCGAGCAGGGTTTTCCAACGTCGGGTGTCAGCGCGGGCATCGCCGCTTTTCCGCGCGAAGCGGTGACGGCGGGCGAGCTGCTGCGCCTCAGCGACCAGCGCATGTACCGCGCCAAGGGAGGTCGCCGGGGGCAGCCCAACCTCCGGGCCCCGGCGTCGGCCCCTGAGCTGACATAGGGCATAGGGCCGCCTCACTCGGCCCGGCGCCAGGGGAGTATGTCCAGGAGGAACGACGAGCCGGGCCGCGGAGAGCGCCACCTGTCACCCTCCCAGAGCTGTCCAGCCTGCGCACCCCCATTCCGCTGACCTGACCCGGGAGGTGGCCCCTGGTGGCCCCGCGGAGGTTTCTCGTGCCGGGCCTGATGTCGGCGCCAGTGAGCTGTACACCGACCAGCACCAGGTTCACGGGCCAGGGTCCATAACGCTGGGGGAACCCCTGCACCTGCCTGTCGCCTCCGCCCCGACGCTCTACTTGCCGAGCTTCCTGACCGCCTCCTCCGCCTCCTTGAGGCTGCCGAACTCGCCCGCGAGGTAGGCCCACTCCGCGCCACCTTCTGGTTTGGAAAGCTGGGCGTTCAGCTTCCAGAACTTGGGGTCGGTGTGCTTCTCCAGGTGAATCCGGTGGCTGGCCGCAGCTTTCACGTAACTGCCGTTCTCCAGTTTGATGAACTTCGCCATGCCCCAGCTTAAGCGGCTTCCCCCGTGACGTTAGGAGGTGAACAGGCTGAGCCCCAGCGAACAGCAGAGATGCGAAACCACTTCCTCCGCCTCCGGGAGCCAGGAGAAAACACCCTCTCCCGAACAGCGAGGGGGTGACACCCGCCGGGCATTGACCCTGTGCCCGGTTTTGGCTATGATGGCGCTGTCAGGGTATGCGCTGAACACGGGATGACCGTGTGCTCTGGCACCGCCCGAGAGGGTCCCTACCCGAGAGTGGGATAACCAAGAGGATCAGTTCTAGTTCAACTTCAAAAGCGACGGCACACCCCAGGTGTGCCGTCGCTTTTACCTTTGCACCTTGACCGGCCTGTTCATCTGGGTGTTGTAGAGCAGGAACTCGAACTTGACCGGCTTCGTCTTGGGCCGGTTTTCCAGCTTGTCGGCGTCCCGCGGAAAAGCACTCTCCACGATCAGCCTGAGCTGCCTGCTGCCCTGCTCCTTGTAGGGTTTGAAGTACACCTCGTACTCCACCTGCTCACCCTCCCGCGACGTCACCTCGATGGTGAAGGAGTTGCCGTGTCCGGTGTGAAAGCATTTCCTGCCCATCAGGTCCCGGACCAGGGCGGGCAGTTGCCGCGACAGCTCGTAGCGCAGGGCGTCGAAGCTGCGGTAGTCGCGGTTGGTGACGTGCCGGTATTCGAGCGCGGGGTCGTCTCCAGGCTTTTTCTTCTCCGTGAAGCAGTGGTGGCCGAAATGCACGAACACCCGGTACGTGACGGCGGGTTTGCCGTCCTGAGCGGGCTTGAGGTACTCGCAGGTGAAGCCGTCGAGGTGGCTGAGGTCATAGACCTGCTCCTGGTAGAGAAAGGGCGGCCATTTCGTCATTCCGGGGCAGGAGAGTGTGCCTCTCAGGGGGCAGCGGGCAGGAATCCGAAGGGAGCGCCCAGCGGCGTGAGCCGCCGCCCAACCTCCTGGCGACGCGCCGGGGTGCCGACGTCCCGGATCAGGAGGCGTTCGACCCAGCCCGGATGCTCCTGGACGAACTGGGCGTAGGTCTCCGGGTCGCGCTCCCCGCTGTCCCCGATCAACGTGAACCGGGCGGTGGTGGTCCGCGCCAGAGTGTCGAGGACGCGGCTCTTGTGCTCTGCGGCGCCCTCGCGGAAGAACAGCGGCCCCTCGGGAAGCCCGTGGACGCGCAGCAGGGTCCGCGGGGAGACCGTCAGCCCGTCGGGACTGTTGCTGAGGGAGATGACCGGCCCGCGCGCCGCCTGCCCGCGCAGGAGGGCAGGGACGTCCGGGAA
Organism: Deinococcus metallilatus; assembly: GCF_004758605.1. NCBI lineage: Bacteria > Thermotogati > Deinococcota > Deinococci > Deinococcales > Deinococcaceae > Deinococcus > Deinococcus metallilatus. Next base: position 342,814 of record NZ_CP038511.1, on the reverse strand, counting down.
GAGGGGCCGGGTCGTGCCGTTGGCCATCAGGACGTTTTGCACTGCCCGGCCCTGGACGACGCCCGTGACGATCACCGTGTCGACGAGGTCGGTCACCGTGAGGTGCGCCGCGCCCGGGAAGGCGGGCGCGGGAACCTTGCACGGGCGCGGCCCCCTGGATACGGACGGTGGTCGCCCCCATCGTCCCGGCGGGCAACGGGCAGGTGGCGTACCCCAGCAGGTCCGTGACCACCCGCACCGCCGGACCCCGTTCGGGCGGACAGGTCACCGGGACGCCCGGGGGCGAGTCCGGCAGCAGGCGGGCGAGGGTGCGCAGCACGTTGAGCGCCACGGGTTTGCCCGGCGTGTCGGCACGCCCGGCAAACCCGTCGTCCTCGCTGACCCGGACGCGGAGCTGCGCGGGGTCGGGGAAGTCCAGGACCGTGAGGTGCGCCGCCTGGGCGGAACACAGGAGCAGGGCGGCCAGCAGGGGCCGGAACGTGAGGTGGTCGGGCACGGCTCGTCGTGAGCGGAGCAGGCCCGGGAAAGCGGGGCGCGTCGACCCGGGGGCCAGGGGTGGCGAAGAGGGCCGGGTCTCGACCGGGGCGGCAGAAGCACCCGCCGGTATACCGCCCCTTTACCCGGCGGCCCTAGGGTCGCGGCATGGACTGCCCAGCCACCTCGCTGCCCCAGGGGAAGCTCCCGTGAACCGGACCGCACCCCGCCCCCGGACGGTTTCCTGGCGGCGCCTGCTCGGGCCCGGCCTGATCACCGGGGCGTCGGACGACGATCCCAGCGGCATCGCCACCTACTCGCAGGTCGGGGCGCAGTTCGGCTTCGGCCTGCTGTGGACGATGCTGTTCACCTTCCCCCTGATGGCCGCCACCCAGGAGATCAGCGCGCGCATCGGGCGGGTCACCGGGCGGGGGCTGGCGAGCAACCTGCGCGAGTTCGCCCCGGCTCCGCTGCTGTACGGGGTCACGGCCCTGCTGGTGGGGGCGAACGTCATCAACCTGGGGGCCGACCTGGGCGCGATGGGAGCGGCCCTGCACCTCCTGATCGGCGGGCACGCGCACCTCTACACCGCGCTCCTCGCGCTGCTGTCGGTCGCGCTGCTGGTGTTCGTGCCGTACTCCCGGTACGTGCGGGGGCTGCGGTGGCTCACCCTGGCCCTGTTCACCTACGTCGCCACGGTGTTCGTGGTGCGGGTGCCGTGGAGTGAGGCGCTGCGGGCCACCCTCCTGCCCCACCTGAGCTGGAACGCGGCCAGCCTCCAGGCCCTGGTCGCGGTGCTCGGCACCACCATCAGCCCGTACCTCTTCTTCTGGCAGGCCTCGCAGGAGGTCGAGGACTCACGGGCCGAGCCCGGGGAGACGCGGCTGCGCCACCGCCCCGACCTCGCCCCCGCGCAGTTCCGGCGCATCCGGCTCGACACCCTGGTCGGCATGGGCTTCTCGAACCTGGTGGCCTACTTCATCATCCTGACGGCCGCCGTGACGCTCCACGCCTCGGGGCAGACCCACATCGCGACGGCGGCGCAGGCGGCACAGGCCCTGCGGCCCGTGGCGGGCCGCCTCGCCTTCGCCCTCTTCGCGCTCGGGATCGTCGGGACGGGCCTGCTCGCGGTGCCGGTGCTCACGGGCTCGGCCGCCTTCGCGGTGGGCGAGGCGCTGCGCTGGCCCGTCGGCCTGGCCCGGAGGCCCCTGGAGGCCCGGGGCTTCTACCTCGTCCTGGGCGCCTCGGCCCTGCTCGGGGTGGGGCTGAACTTCACGCCGGTCGACCCCATCCGCGCGCTGGTTCTCGCGGCGGTCGTCAACGGGGTGGCGAGCGCCCCGGTGATGGCGGCGATGCTGCTGCTGGCATCGAGCCGCCGGGTGATGGGCGAGTTCGTCCTGCCGCACGGCCTGAAGGTCCTCGGCTGGATCGCCGCCCTGGTGATGCTCACGGCGAGCGTCCTGATGCTGGCGACCCTGGGCCGGTGACGCGGGGAGGACCGGTCGCCCGTGCACCCGCCCCAGTTCCCCCGTATACCGCCGCTATACCGTTCCTATACCGCCCCGCTCCATGCTGCCGCCATGACGGATTCCCTGACTGACCTGGTGAGGCGCGCGCAGCCGGCCACCCTGCTGCGCCTGTTTCTCGGCATCCTGCTGCCCCTCATCGTGCTGGGCTTGATCGGCGAGGACGTGCTCGAAAAGGAGCGTTTCGCCTTCGAGACGCCCGCCATGCTCTGGCTGCACGGGCACGCGGGCGGGGCGCTGACCGCCTTCAGCGTCTTCATGAACTACTTCGGGGGCCCGGTCGTGATGGGCGTGGTGATCGTGCTGCTCCCCACCATCTTCTGGTTCACCCGCCACCGGCCCCAGGCGCTGTTCGCCCTGCTGGCCCTGGGCGGCGCGGCGGGCGTGCAGGCCATCATGAAGCGCATCTTCCAGCGGCCCCGCCCCGAGCTGTGGCCGCGCCTGGTGGCGGAGACGGGCGCCTCGTTCCCGAGCGGGCACAGCACCGTCGCGGCGGCGCTCGCCGTCCTGGTGGTGCTCCTGCTGTGGCACACCCGCCTGCGCTGGCCGGCCCTGGTGCTTGGCGCGGGCTACTACGCCCTGATGGCCCTCTCGCGGGTCGTGCTGGGCGTGCACTACCCCACCGACGTGCTGGCCGGCGGCCTGACCTCGCTGGTGTGGGTTCTGGGCACGTACCAGATTCTGCGCGGGCGGCTCCTGCCGCGGAATGCGGGGCGAGCATGAAGCCTCCGGAGATCGAGGACGAGGCCCGGATCGGCGGCGCGTTCCCGGACAGGTCGGCCACCGGCCACGGGCTGGACCTGTGGCCGCAGGGGGGCCACACGCCCTCCTTCCCGGCACGCGACACGGCTGAGCCCTGGAACGGCGCCCCGGCCATGGGGGGACGTTCCAGTCCGGTCCAGTCTTCCGTCTTCCAGGAACGGCCCTCCCCGCCGCCCCCGGCGGACCGGCGGTCGCAGACGTGGCGGCTGCCGGGTGGGTTCGTGCTTGACCCAGGGAGCAGAGCGCTGTCCCGTGACGGCGTCCGGGCGGCGCTGACCCGCCGGGAATTCGCCCTGCTCGAACTGCTGGCGATTCAACCCGGTCGCGTCTTCACGCGGGCCGAGATCATCACGGGTGTCTGGCCCGGGAAGGCCCGGGTTCAGCCCAGGGTGATCGACGTGCACGTCCGCGCCATCCGCCGCAAGACCGGGCCGCAGGTCATCGAGACGTCCCGCTGCGCCGGGTACCGGCTGGGAGCGGCCACGTGAGGTTCGGGCGGTCGCGTCCGGGAGCCTGGGGCCGACTCCGGCGGGTGCGCGAACGGACTGGGGCCGCCCGGGGTGCCGGGCGGGCAGCGGGGGCCTTCACAGTTCGCCGGGGCTGGCCTGTGGAGCGCGCGTGACCGCCACGCCTGCCCCCGAGTCGCTGTGGCCGGCCCGGGTCGCCATCCTGACCGTCCTGGGGCTGAACCTGCTGCTGGGCGAACACCTCACGCCCGGCCCGAACTGGCTGCTCCCGGCGGTCGAGACCATGTTGTTGCTGCCGCTGAGCGTGCTGCGGGGCCGCCAGCGCCGCCACCTGCGGCTACACGGACAGGCGAACCTGGCGCTGAGCCGGGTGACCCACCCGCTCGCGCTGGGGCTGACGGGGCTGTTGCACCTCGCCAACCTCACGTCGCTGGGCCTGCTGGTGGGGGACCTGCTCGGGGGCAGCGGCGCGACGGGCCGGGCACTGCTGGCGGACGCGCTGAATCTCTGGGTCACGAACGTGCTCGTCTTCTCGCTGTGGTACTGGGAACTCGACCGGGGCGGCGCCCTGCGCAGAACCCGCCCGGGGACCTTCCCGGACTTCCTCTTTCCCCAGGCGGGGGCGGCGGGCCTGGCCCCCGAGGGGTGGCGGCCCGAGTACGTCGACTACCTGTTCGTGGCGTTCACGAACGCCGCCGCCTTCAGCCCGACCGACACCCTCCCGCTCACCCGGCGCGCCAAGCTGCTGATGACGTTCCAGGCCGTCACGTCGATGCTGACCGTGGTCCTGGTCGCCAGCCGCGCCGTGAACATCCTGAGGTGACCCCATGCGCAGACGGCACGTCCTGATCACCACGGCAGTTCTCGGCGCGGCTGGCCTCGCGGCCTGGATCAACCTGCCCGCCGTGGGGCGGGTGTTCGACGCGGGGGCGGACCGGGTCGCGGCCCTGCCGCCCACGGCCCCCTTCCGCCCCGGCCAGCGGGTGCTGGTCCTCGCGCCGCACCCGGACGACGAGACGCTGTGCTGCGCGGGGCTGATCCAGCAGGCCCAGGCGGCCGGGGCGCGGGTGTTCGTGGCCTGGGCGACCGCCGGGGACGGCTTCGAGTTCGACGCGGTGCTGACCCGGCGGGTGCTGGACCCCGGCCCTGCGGACATGCGCGCCCTGGGGGACACCCGGGCGGCCGAGGCGCGGCGGGCCGTGGCGCTGCTGGGCGTGCCCCCGGAACGGACCTTCATGCTCGGGTACCCGGACGGCGGGCTCTTCCGGCTCTTCACCACCCAGTACGCGGAGCCCTACACCGCGCCACACACCGCGTCGGGCGCCGTGTACGTGCGGGGCGCCCTGACACCCGGCGCGCCGTACACCGGGCGGGCGCTGGAGGCCGATCTGTCGCGGGTGCTGGGCCGGGTCCGGCCGGACCTGGTGCTCGCCCCCGCCCCGCAGGACTTCCACGCCGACCACCGCACCCTCTCCTACCTCGCCATGCGGCTCATGAGCGCGCGGGGCCAGGAGGCGAGGGTGCGCTACTGGGTGGTGCACGGCGGCCTGGAGTGGCCGCTGCCCAAGGGCCTGCACGCGGGGCTGCCGCTGACCCTGCCGCCCCTGGCGAAGACCTTGCCGTGGGCCCGGGCGGACCTGACCCCCGCCCAGGTCGCGCGCAAGCGGGCGGCGGTGGACGCCTACCGCACCCAGACACGGGTGATGGGGCGTTTCATGCACGCCTTCGTGCGGCAGAACGAACTGCTCAGCGCGGAGCCCCTGCCGGAGGAGAGGGGGGCAGATGGTCTGAAGGTGAGTCCGACTTCAAGGTAGGGAAAGCGCAGAGCAGAGACAGCCGACTTTTCTCCCCGGCATGCGGGAACAAGCCAATCAAGAGGGCAGGAGGCGTGGCGATGACCAGTGAAACGCGGGACAGCATCAACGACATCTGGGGGGAACGCACCCCGCACGGGGCCGGGCAGGCGTGGCCTGCGCGGGTGGACGAGCGGGTCTCGGAAACGCCCGAGCGCTGGGTCCGGGGGGCGTGCGTGCTGTGCTCCAACGGCTGCGGCCTCGACATCGGCGTGAAGGACGGCCGGATCGTGGGCGTCCGCGGCCTCGCTTCTGACATGACCAACAAGGGGCGCCTGGGGCCCAAGGGCCTGCACGGCTGGGAGGCGAACAACAGCGGGGACCGGCTGGTCAGGCCCCTGGTCCGCAGGGATGGGCAGTTGCGGGAGGCGAGCTGGGACGAGGCGATGAGCCTCATCGTGCGGAAGTCGCAGGAGCTCGTCGAGGAACACACGAGTGGCGCCGTCGGCTTCTACACCTCCGGGCAGCTCTTCCTGGAGGAGTACTACACCCTGGCCGTGATCGGCAAGGCCGGCCTGGGCACCCCCCACATGGACGGCAACACCCGGCTGTGTACCGCGACCGCCGCCGCCGCCCTCAAGGAGTCGTTCGGGTCGGACGGCCAGCCGGGCTCGTACGAGGACCTCGACGTGACGGACTGCGTGATGCACGTCGGGCACAACGTCGCCTCGCAGCAGACGGTCCTGTGGACGCGCATCCTCGACCGTCTCGCCGGGCCGAATCCGCCGAAAATCATCGTCATTGACCCCCGCAGGACCTTCACGGCGGAGCAAGCGACCGTGCATCTCGCGCCGAAGGTCGGCACGAACGTCGCCGTGCTCAACGGGCTGCTGCACCTGATCATCCAGGCGGGCAAGACCGACCCGGCCTTTCTGCAAGCACACACGGTCGGGTACGAGAACCTGAACAGGGTCGTCGAGAAGTACACGCCGGAGTACGTCGAGGAACTGTCGGGTGTGCCTGCCGCCGACCTGCGCGCCGCCGGGGAGATTCTGGCGAACACGAAAACGCTCGTCTCCACCGTCCTCCAGGGCGTGTACCAGTCCATGCAGGCGACCGCCGCCGCCGTGCAGGTGAACAACATCCACCTGATCCGGGGCCTGATCGGCAAGCCCGGCAGCGGCATCCTCCAGATGAATGGGCAACCCACCGCGCAAAACACGCGGGAGACCGGCGCGGACGGCGACCTGCCGGGCTTCCGCAACTGGGGCAACCCTGAGCACATTGGGCAACTGGCGAAGCTCTGGAACGTCCCCTTCAACAAGATTCCGCACTGGAGTCCCCCGACCCACGCCATGCAGATCTGGCGCTACTGCGAGCAGGGCTCGATCAAGATGCTGTGGATCAGCGCGACGAACCCGGCCGTGTCCCTGCCGGACCTCGGGCGCATCCGCCGCATCCTCCAGAAAGAAGACCTGTTCGTGATCGTGCAGGACGCCTTTCTCACCGAGACCGCCCGGTACGCCGATGTGGTGTTGCCGGCCGCTATCTGGGGCGAGAAGACCGGCACCTTCACCAACGTCAGCCGTACGGTCCACATCTCGTGCAAGGCGGTCGAGCCGCCCGGCGAGGCCAGGAGCGACCTCGACATCTTCCTCGACTACGCGCGGCGCATGGACTTCCGAGATCAGGACGGGCAGCCCCTGGTCAAGTGGCACGACCCCGAGAGCGCCTTCGAGGCCTGGAAGGAATGCACCCGCGGGCGGCCCTGCGACTACACCGGCCTCACCTACGAAAAGCTTTTGGCGGGCAGCGGCATTCCCTGGCCGGTCAACGAGGGGCACCCGGACGGCACTGTGCGGCTGTACACCGACTTCGTGTTTCCCACCCATGCGGACGACGCCGAAACCTATGGGCAGGACTTCGACACGGGCGCGAGCGTCACCCCCGAGGAATACAAGGCGAACGATCCTCAGGGCCGGGCGCTGATCAAGGCGACCGACTACCGTGAGCCGCACGAGGTGCCCGACGAGGACTATCCGCTGTGGCTCACGACCGGGCGGCAGGTGTACCACTTCCACACGAGGACGAAGACCGGGCGGTCCAGCGCCTTGAATGCTGCGGCTCCCGACGCCTTCGTGCAGCTTTCCCCCGAGGACGCCGCGAGGTACGGCATCAAGGAAGGCGACTGGGTGCTGGTGGAGTCCCGGCGGGGCCTGGTGATCGAGCGCGCCCGACTCGGCAACACCGAACCCGGTCTGGTGTTCATTCCCTGGCACTACGGCTCCTGGGACGACCCCAGCCGCCCGCGCGCCGCCAACGAACTGACCCTCACGGAGTGGGACCCGGTGAGCAAGCAGCCGCACTTCAAGTACGCCGCCGTGCGGATCAGCCGGTACGCCGCAGACGCGCTCCCGACCCCCGGACTGTTGGGGCGCGCGGTGGAGGTGGCGCGGCACCTGGTCTCGGGGGAGAAGGAGCGCACCTCTTTCGCCTCCGAGTCCGGGGTCCCGCAGCCCAAGACCACGCAAAGGGTGGATGGTTGACATGCACGTCGGAAACTACCTGGGCCTGGTCCACGGGAGCGAGCAGCACCTGGTGGACGCTCTGAAAAAAGTCGCCGAACACCACGGGGACGAGCCGGACATTGAGGAGACGTGCCGGCTCCTCGCCTCGTGGTCCGAAAAGCATCTCGAACACCTGGGACTCCTGGTGCAGAAGTACGGGGAGAGCAAGAACCTTGAACCCGCCAACATGGAAAAGGCGCTGTTCCACGGGCCACAGAAGGGCAGCCTGGCGCTGCTGCGCGACCTGCACGATCTGTGGCTGCTGGCGAACGAGGTGCAGCTCTGCTGGACCGTGCTGGAACAGGCCGCCCAGGCGCTGCGCGACGATGAACTGGAGCGGGTCTGCCAGGAGTGCGGCCGGGAAACCAAGCGCCAGATCGCCTTCTTTCTGACGCGCATCAAGCAGGCCGCGCCGCAAGCCCTGGTGGTCGCCTGACCATGCCAGACCCGAATTCAGGAGGGCGAAGACTCTTCAGCCGAGGGTCCATCCCGGATGAGGCAGCGCTGGTCGTGGAAGAAAGAACCCGCCCAGATCGAGGAACGTTCCGTCACCGTGATGGCCGGGGTGCTGCTGATCGCGCTCCTCGGGGAAGTTCTGCGGCGTCTTCTCCTCAGACAGCAGGTGGGAGGTCCACCTTGATCTATTTCATGTTCGCGACCGGTATCGAGAACTCGTACCCCACCATCCAGGGCGGCCGGGTCCGGATGGACGAGATGGAGAAGTGCCGCCACTACGAGTTCTGGAAGAAGGACTTCGACCTCGTGCGCGAACTCGGGATCGAGTACCTGCGCTACGGCCCGCCGCTGCACCGGACCTGGCTGGGCCCCGACCGCTACGACTGGAGCTTCGCGGACGAGACCTACGCCGAGCTGCGGCGCCGGGACATCGTTCCCATCACCGACCTGTGCCACTTCGGGGTGCCCGACTGGATCGGGAACTTCCAGAACCCGGACTTCCCGGGGCAGTTCGCCCGCTACGCCCGCGCCTTCGCCCTGCGTTATCCCTGGGTGCAGCTCTACACCCCGGTGAACGAGATGTACATCTGCGCCCTCTTCTCGGCCAAGTACGGCTGGTGGAACGAGCAGATGACCACGGACACGGCCTTCGTGACGGCCCTGAAGCACATCGTGAGGGCGAACGTACTCGCCATGCAGGCCATCCTGGAGGTGCGCGCGGACGCCATCTTCATCCAGAGCGAGTCCACGGAATACTTCCACGCCGAGAACCCGTCCGCCATCCGCCCCGCCGAGATCATGAACGAGGTCCGCTTCCTGTCGCTCGATCTCAACTACGGTCACCGGGTCGGCTCGGAGATGTACGAGTACCTCATGGATCACGGCATGACGCGGGGGGAGTACCACTTCTTCCTGAACGAGACCCGCAAGCACCACTGCATCATGGGCAACGACTACTACGTGACGAACGAGCATCTGGTACATCCGGACGGAAGGACCGAGTGGGCGGGCGAGGTCTACGGCTACTCGGTGATCACCAACCAGTACTACGCCCGCTACGGCCTGCCGGTGATGCACACCGAGACGAACCTGGGCCAGGGGCCGAACGGCGACGAGGCCGTGAAATGGCTGCGCAAGGAGTGGGCGAACGTGCTGCGGGTGCGCAACGACGGGCTGCCCATCGTGGGCTTCACCTGGTACTCGCTGACCGACCAGGTGGACTGGGACACGGCGCTGCGCGAGAACAACGGGCGGGTCAATCCCCTCGGGCTCTACGACCTGGACCGCAACATCCGCCCGGTGGGGCAGGCGTACCGGGACCTGATCGCCCAGTGGCGCGACGTGCTCCCCACCCAGAGCGTCGTCCTCGCCCTGCCGATCTTCCCGCCCAGCCAGCAGCAGGAACCCGTGCTGCGCCGGGTGGAGAGCGGCGCCCGGGAGCGCGAGCGCCGTTCCCGCGCGGCGTCGGCCAAACTGATCGACCCCAACCTCGAAGGAGACGGAACATGAGCCGGTTCGAGAACAAGACCGTGATCGTCACGGGCGCCGCCAGCGGCATCGGCCTGGCCACCGCCACCCGCTTCGGGCAGGAGGGGGCGCGTGTCGTGATCGCCGACCTGCACGGCGACCAGGCGCAGAAGGCCGCCGAGGAGGTCAGGGCGACGGGGGCACTGGACGCCCTGGGGGTGGCCTGTGACGTTTCGAAGGCCGACCAGGTGCAGGGCTGCGTGGGGCAGGCGCTGGGGAGGTTCGGCACCCTCGACGTGATCGTGAACAACGCGGGCCTGATGACCTTCAAGCCGCTCACCGACCTGACCGTGGAGGACTGGACGCGAGTGCTGGCGGTCGATCTGCTGGGTGCGTTCCTGTTCATCCAGCAGGGGTTCCTGCACATGAGGCCGGGGGGCGCCGTCGTGAACGTCTCCAGCATCCACGCCCGTGAGACCGAGCCGCTGGTCGCGCCATACGCGGCGGCGAAAGCGGCCCTGCTGTCCCTGACGCGTTCGGCGGCCATCGAGGGTAAGCCGCGCGGCATCCGGGTGAACGCCGTGCTCCCGGGCGCGGTGGACACCCCGATGCTGTGGGACAACCCCAACGTGAAAAGTGGCGTGGAGAAGATCAACCCCGCCGACGTCGGCAAACCTCAGGACCTCGCGGCGGCCATCGCCTTCCTGGCCTCCGAGGACGCGGCCTTCATCCAGGGCACCGGGCTCGTCGTGGACGGCGGGCGGCTCGACCACCTCTGAGGGAGGACGGCGGGGCTGGAAGG